>NZ_JBEOPL010000003.1:0-312322 GCF_040310065.1 Shewanella sp. TB7-MNA-CIBAN-0143 | reverse complement strand
GGGGTGACTGATGGGGCTCGAACCCACGACAACCGGAATCACAATCCGGGACTCTACCAACTGAGCTACAATCACCACTGACTTTCAATTCTGCTAACCAATACGACAGTAACAGTACATGCCGAATGGTGCGCCCAGAAGGATTCGAACCTTCGGCCTTACCCTCCGGAGGGGTACGCTCTATCCAGCTGAGCTATGGGCGCTCGCCTTGGTTAGCGACGCATATATTAGGGATAAAACACCGTCACGTCTAGCCCTGATTTGCTTTTTTTAACTGACTGATTAACTTTTGACTCATTTGCGCTAACTATTTGCTCACTTCTTACTTATTCGCACTCATTTACGAGAGTTATTAACTTTATACTGACATTAATTTAGCTTGGATCACATTTGTATTTATGGTAATTATAATGACTGTTCAACAATAATTTGTTCACATAATTAATAGGATAACGGTCAACAAGGGTATGGATACTGCAATAAGTCACTCAATAGCCTCTCCACGAGTCGAGCATCTGCAAAAAAGGATCGCTCGCTTAAAGCGTTTGGCTAAAAAATATAAACGTTCTGAGACTATTCAGAACGCTTTACTGGGTATTTCTAATATTGCGACCCAGGTCACTTCACTTGATGATTTTTATCAACGAGTACACTTACATCTGCAGCAACTTATCCCTGCAGAAAACTTTTTTATTGCATCTCAAGACCAAAAAACCGGACTGACAAGTTTACCTTTTTTTGCCGACCAACAAGATTCTCACCCAACGGAACTCTACCCAGACCAGGAAATATCAGCATTACTTAATAGTGGTTTAACAGGTTATGTGCTCCGTAATGGCACACCTTTGTTATGCGACGATAATAAGTTTAATGAATTGATCGCCAGTGGCGATATTAAAAGCCTTGGCTCTCCAAGTCACCAATGGCTTGGCGTACCCATCAAGAACCAAGATGTCGTCAGTGGTGTACTTGTTGTACAAAGCTATAACGAAGCCAATACCTACGGTGAACTTGAATTAGAATTAATGGGTTTCATTTGCCATCATATTTCTGGGGTAATGGAACGGCTTGAGCATCATGAACAACTAGAACAAGCCATTGTTGAACGCACTAAAGAACTCAGCCAAGCTTATGAAAAAGTCAAAAAAGAGATAACGGAACGAGTTAAAGCCGAAAAATTACAAAAAGCCTTATTCGAAATTGCCGATTTATCTGCATCAAATGTACTCCAACAAGACTTTTATTTACGACTTCACACTATTATGAGTCAATTAATACCGGCTGATAACTGTTTTATCTCATTGATAAACGATAACAATATGTTGTCGTTTCCTTTCTATGTTTCGCAAATGACAACCGAATATCCAGCCTCTCGTCCTATGCAGGATGGGCTAACAGAATACATCTTAGAACATAAATTACCGCGGTTATTATCATCTAAAGATATCGCTGACATGGTTGCTAATGGTGAGATTTACGCAAAATCACCAGAATTAAACAAAACCGATAGAATGCATCAATGGATAGGCATTCCGCTGATCATTAATGGCGATGTCGCTGGCGCATTAACGATTTATAGCTTGGGTGACGCTCATATTTATCAATTGAAAGATTTAGAGTTGCTGACGTTTGTGTCTCAGCATATGGCCAATGCTATTGAACGTAAATTGGCGGCTGAGTCACTGAAAAATAGCCATGAGCAGTTAGAAGATAAAGTCGTTAAACGCACTCGAGCACTCGCTGAACTGAACAGCAATCTTCAACAAGAAATTAATCAGCGCCGAAAGATTGAAGATCAACTCTTACACGATGCTCAGCATGATGGACTGACAGGGTTACCCAATCGCAGCTATTTAATGGAACGATTATCACAAGCATTAAAACACTTGCGCCGGCATGGATTAGATCAGTTTGCATTATTATTTATCGATCTCGACCGCTTTAAAGTGATCAATGATTCTTTTGGTCATCTCGAAGGCGATCGCTTTTTAATTGAAACCGCACAACGTATCAAGTCATGTATACGTGAAAATGACACTCTAGCAAGAATGGGCGGTGATGAATTTGTTATTTTGCTGGATTCTATTAATGCCACGGAAGATGCTATCGAGGTCAGTGATCGTATTTTACAAGCGTTGTCGATGCCCTATCAGCTCGCCAAACAAGAGTTTATTTCTGGTGCCAGTATCGGGGTTGCATTTAGCGGGCGTAATAAATTGGTTACCAGTGAATCGCTGCTGCGTGATGCTGACGCTGCTATGTATCAGGCTAAAGCTAATGGTAAGGGTTGTTATGTTATTTTTGACGACAAGCTCAGCGCACAATCTAAGCTACAACATGAATTGGAAATTGATTTTAAAAACGCCCTAGACCAACAAGAATTTGAAATTAACTACGTTGAAGTAGTCGATTTTACTAATGGTGAAATCATTGCCATTGAACCTCACGTTGAGTGGCACCATCCCAAACAAGGCATAATTGAACATGGCAAAATGAAAAGTCTTGCCGCACAATACCAGCTCACACTTAATATCGACGGTTATATTTTTTCTCACTTAAGTGAACAGTATCAATTTCTTAAACAAAAATATGGACCATCAGTATACTTACATCTATCCATTAGCAGCCAGCACATCAAAAATAAATTCGTATTACGCAATCTCAAGCAAACGATTAAAAGTAGCAACATCAATCTTGAGAAATTAATATTATTCTTTAACGAAAAAGCACTAGTGCAAGACACCGAAAACCACATCAATGGTTTCGAGCTCATCTCGCAACTAGGCGTGCAAATCGGGATCGATGGCTATGGCACAGGTTACAGTTCACTCAGTTGCCTGAGCTTTTTACCGATTAAGGCATTAAAGTTAGATGATGACATCAGTAAGCATTTACTCAATGACAAACAGTTACAATTAGTCAAAGCTTACCAACTGACGGCACAAACACTTAATTTCGATATTTACGCCACTACAGTAGACACACAACAACAAGTAAGGCAGTTTTTAGAACTGGGTTATGTGCGTGGTCAAGGACGAGCGATCAGTAAACTTTTTAACGAAAAAAAAAAACCACATAAGGCCTGTGCCTAATCAATAAGTCCAACCCAATTAGCACTATTTTTTAAACATATCGCGTATGTTGGCGATGTGACTTTTACTGGTTTCGACACGCTGCTCTTCTGTTTGAACAGGCTTACGGTTTTCCCAAATTAAGTCATCTTGCGGTAACTCAAGTAAAAAACGGCTCGGCTCACATCGCATTGTTTCACCGAATTGGCGACGTTCACGGCATATTACAAACCACAATTCACGTTGTGCACGGGTAATACCCACATACGCAAGACGGCGTTCTTCATCGACATTATCTTCGTCAATACTCGACTGATGCGGCAAAATGCGCTCTTCAACGCCCACCATAAATACAAAAGGATATTCCAGTCCTTTAGAGGCATGTAACGTCATTAACTGAACTTGATCGCCACCTTCATCCTCACTGTTGCGTTCCATCATGTCGCGCAGGGTTAATCGAGTAACCACTTCTGGTAGCGTCATCGGTTCATCTAACTCATCACCTTCGAGCATTTCGGTAACCCAGCGGTATAATTCCGAAATATTCTTCATCCTCATTTCAGCTGCTTTAGCGCTGGTACTCGTTTCGTATAAGTAATCTTCGTAATTTATTTTACGTATAAGCTGTTTAATCGCTTCAACAGGCTCACCCCGCGTGGCAACTTCACCAGTATCAACAATAAATTTACCAAATTGATACAAGGAGTTAACCGCAGCTGGTGCTAAGTGATGGTTGAGTTCAACATCAAAAATAGCTTCAAATAATGATATATGCTTTTGATTGGCAAAATTACCTAAACGCTCCAGCGACGCAGGGCCGATACCACGCTTAGGTAAGTTAACCACCCGTAAAAAAGCATTGTCATCGTCAGGGTTCACCACTAAACGTAAATATCCCATGATATCTTTAATTTCTGCACGAGAAAAAAATGAAGTACCACCACTAAGCTTATAAGGAATACGGTTGGTCATAAGCGATCGTTCGAGTAAACGAGACTGATGATTACCTCGGTATAAAATGGCGTAATCACCGAACTTAGTCCGCCCAACAAACTTATGCCGAATGATCTCGGCAACCACTCGTTCAGCTTCCTGCTCTTCGTTAGCGGCAATTAATACTCTTAAGGGCTCACCGTAAGCTAACTCACTGAATAACGCTTTGTCGTACACATGAGGGTTGTTAGCAATCAAAATATTGGCTGCCCGAAGAATACGTTGGCTTGAACGATAGTTTTGCTCTAACTTTATGAGTTTAAGTTTTGGGAAGTCAGTCCCTAATAACACCAGGTTCTGTGGCTTTGCACCACGCCAAGAATAAATAGACTGATCATCATCACCTACCACCGTAAAACGTGCTCGCTCGCCCACCAGTAATTTAACTAACTCATATTGGCTGGTATTGGTATCTTGATACTCATCCACCAGCAAATATTGAATTTTAGTCTGCCAACGGGTGCGGACTTCTTCATTCATCCGCAATAATAAGGTTGGAATTAAGATTAGGTCATCAAAATCGAGCGCATTGTAAGATTTCATATGCTGAGCATACCTGGCATATAACATGGCAAATAATTGGCTTTGCTCATCTTTTGCCATACTTTTTGCTTGCTGAGGGATCACTAATCCCCCTTTCCAATTCGATATCGCTGATGCCAAAGATTTGATCAGGTCTTTATCATCATCTAACTCATCTTCGGTCAGTTCTTTTAATAACGCGAAAGTGTCTTGGTCATCAAACAATGAAAAACCCGCTTTAAGCCCAAGCACTTTATGCTCGCGCTTAATGATTTCGAGCCCTAAGGTGTGAAAAGTAGAAATCCATAATCCGCGCGCTTCTTTGCGCCCCATCGACTGAGCAACACGTTCTTTCATTTCACGGGCGGCTTTGTTGGTAAAGGTTACTGCGGCAATATTACGGGCTTTATAGCCACACTTTTCAACTAAGTAAGCAATTTTATTAATGATTACACGTGTTTTACCACTCCCCGCGCCAGCGAGCACTAAGCATGGACCCGATACATAATGTACGGCTTCATTTTGCCCTGGATTGAGTTTCATTAATCATTACACCTTGCTTAGCCTTAAACGAAGGCGGATCATAGCAGAATCAACTGATGACGGTTAACGAAAAATCACACTTAGTGTTTGGAAAAGCGCTTACCTCGGTTACAATTAAATCAATGTCTCAGTAGGGAATCATCATGATTAATCCAAAGAAAATAGAAGAGCTCGCGAAACAACTTAGCGATAACTTACCCAGCGGTGTTAAGCAATTTGCCGGTGAGTTTGAAGAACGCAGCAAGCAGATATTACAAAACCAATTGATGAAACTGGACGTGGTATCGCGCGAAGAGTTTGAGGTTCAGCAACATGTGTTGCTTAAAACCCGCGAGAAGCTTGAAGCATTACAAGCGCAAGTGAATGAGTTAGAAAAAAAGTTTGCCGAGTAACTAACCTAAATTCGGAATAACGATTGATATTACTGACTCTGTAATCGTTTTAACTCATTTACAGACATAAAAAATGACGCTATTTAGCGTCATTTTTTTACACCCACTAAGCTTGTTAACCTCAGTTCTGGTTAAGAGACTCTGCTAATGCATATAAGCAAAGCGCGACGTTTTCGCGACGGGCACCATAGCCCATTAAGCCGATGCGCCATGCTTTACCCGCTAAAGCACCTAAGCCTGCACCAATTTCTAAATTATATTCTTCCAATAAATGCTTACGCACTGCAGCATCATCAACACCATCTGGAATATAAACGGTATTAAGTTGCGGTAAACGAGACGCTTCTTTAACCACAAATTTCAATCCAAGCTTGGTTAATCCATCGCGTAATAATTGATGCATTTTACGGTGTCTTGCCCAGGCATTTTCGAGCCCTTCATTGGCTAACAAACGTAAAGACTCATGGAGGGAATATAATGCATTAACGGGTGCAGTATGATGATAGCTGCGCTTAGCACCAGCGCCGTTGCCCCAATAACCCATCACTAAGGTTTGATCTAAAAACCAACTCTGCACCTGGGTGGTACGAGCTTTTAGTTTAGCAACGGCTTTAGGCGAAAATGACACCGGAGATAAACCGGGCACACAAGATAAGCACTTTTGGCTGCCTGAATAAATGGCATCAATGCCCCACTCATCCACCAGCAATTCAACGCCACCCAATGAGGTCACCGCATCAACAATACTGATACAGTCATGTAATTGCGCCAAGGTGCACAATGTTTTGGCATCCGACAGCGCACCCGTTGAGGTTTCTGCATGTACAAAGGCTAAAAATTTGGCATCAGGATGCGCGACAAGTGCAGCTTCAACTTTATCTGGGCATACGGGTTCGCCCCATTCATTGTCGACCACAACTGCAACACCACCAACACGCTCAACGTTTTGGCGCATGCGCTCACCAAACACCCCATTACGACACACGATGACCTTTTCACCTGGTTCAACTAAATTGACAAAACAGGTTTCCATGCCAGCACTGCCTGGAGCAGATACAGCTAAGGTCATTTCGTTTTTGGTTTGAAAAGCATATTGAATTAAGCTTTTTAGCTCATCCATCATGCCAACAAATAATGGGTCAAGGTGGCCAATAGTCGGCCTTGATTGTGCCGCAAGCACTTCAGGATACACATCTGATGGGCCTGGACCCATTAAGATTCGGCGCGGTGGCATAAAAGCTGGAATTGTTGGTACGGGTAACATCAATGTCTCCTTAAAATGAGGTCGAAATTCATAATTCAGTATGAATCTGGAAAAATTTACCCTACATATAAAGCAAACTATACCAATCAGTTGCTGCAAAATACATTAACATCAATTTATTAGTGGTCGTTGGTAATAGTTTCTACAAACCTACGAATATTTTTTCGTTTTAGGCAAACTGACAATACCACATTGAAGCACTAAATCACCTCAGAATGGTCGTTAACCTGAACTAGGGATAACAAACGACTCTCAACCAGCCCTTTGCCTTGCTAACGGTGTTGAATTAACTTGCAATAGACCCGCTATTGACGCGTCTATTCGCCTTGTTAGTAAAAAAATGACAAGTTTGATAGTGATAAACGTCTAAGTTTATGATCTTTATTATCATATCTTCGTCTCTTATCCAAAAATCAGTTTATTTAACAATGGCTTACGATTTTGCTTTAGCGCTATTCAAAAATAACTGATATGCCGGGCTGTGGGTTTCTTCTTGATAAACGAAACCTAACTCCGTTAAAAACTGTGCAAATGCCACGTCGTCTTTAGCCGGAACTTCAAACCCAGTTAACACCCTGCCAAAGGCTGCCCCATGGTTACGGTAATGAAATAAACTGATATTCCATTTACTCTGTAAAGTGGTTAAAAACTTCAACAATGCCCCTGGATGCTCAGGAAATTCAAAACTAAACAAGCGCTCTTCTAGTGGCTCAAGTGGGTGACCACCGACCATATAACGCACATGTAATTTAGCGGTTTCATCTTGGGATAAATCTTGAACTTCAAAGCCTTCAGACTCAAGTTTAGCGATAATTTCGCTTAGCTCTGCTTGGCCACCGGTAAGACGAATGCCGGCAAATACCACCGCAATGTCACGGCTACTAAAGCGATAGTTAAATTCGGTCATCACCCGTTTATCGAGTAACTCGCAAAAACGTAAAAAGCTGCCAGGCTTTTCAGGGATTTTTACCGCTAGTACCGCTTCTTTTTGCTCAGCTAATTCACAGCGTTCAGACACATAACGTAAACTATGAAAATTCACATTGGCGCCACTCAATATTGCCGCGACTTTTTTCGGTGCATTAATGGAGTCACCTTGTTGGGCCATGTATTTTTTAAGCCCAGCAATCGACAAGGCCCCTGCAGGTTCAGCTATCGCGCGGGTATCTTCAAAAATATCTTTTACTGCCGCACAAATTTCATCAGAAGTAACCGTAACCACTTCATCAACGTATTCACGCGCTAAGCGAAATGGCTCTGTACCAATGCGTTTAACCGCTACGCCGTCAGCAAACAAACCGACTTGAGCCAGTGTCACAGGTTCATCGGCTTCTAATGCCGCCTTTAAACATGCTGCATCTTCGGGTTCGACTCCAATGATCCTCACTTGTGGCATTACCGCTTTATAATAAGCCGCAATACCGGCAATTAAGCCACCACCGCCAACGGGCACAAACACGATTTCGATATCGCGTTGCTGCTGGACCATTTCTTGCGCAATAGTGCCTTGCCCCGCAATAACCGCTTCATCATCAAAAGGAGCGATATAAACACGCCCTTCTGTTACCGACAGATTCTTTGCATAGTCATTGGCTTGATCAAACGCCTGCCCATAAAGCACCACATTGCCACCTAAGCGTTTCACAGCATCAATCTTAATATCTGGCGTGGTACTAGGCATTACAATTACGGCATCAATACCGCGACTGGCAGCAGACATCGCTACCCCTTGAGCGTGATTGCCCGCCGATGCACACACCACACCTCTATCACACTCATCTTGAGTTAACGCTGCTATACGGTTGTAGGCACCACGTATTTTAAATGAATGCACAGGTTGCATATCTTCACGCTTTAAATACACCTGACAACCAAAGCGAGCAGACAATTTATTCATGCTCGACAATGGCGTCACTTTAGCCACATCATACACAGACGATAGCAAAATTTTCTGTAAATAATAATGCGCTAAATCTAATTGAGTTTGAGACGCCAAAGCCAACATATTACCCCTCCAGCTTAGTGCGATCGCGTACAGCACCTTTATCAGCACTGGTTGCCAATAATGCATAAGCTTTAAGGGCTAATGACACATAACGCTCACGAGACACCGGCTTCCAACCTAACGGGCCTTTAGCATCCATGGCTGTGCGACGCTGAGTCAGCTCTGCTTCACTAACATTTAATTGAATGCTGCGCTTGGGAATATCGATCGCAATTTGATCGCCGTTTTCGATCAGTGCAATTGTGCCACCTGAGGCTGCTTCTGGTGATACATGGCCAATAGACAAACCAGAAGTACCACCCGAAAAACGACCATCAGTAATTAACGCACATTTAGCGCCTAAACCACGCGATTTTAAATAGGTTGTTGGATAAAGCATTTCTTGCATACCAGGACCACCTTTAGGGCCTTCGTAGCGGATAACAACCACATCTCCTTCAACCACTTCGCCGCCTAAAATACCGGCTACCGCATCATCTTGGCTTTCATACACGCGTGCACTACCAACAAAAGTTAAATTAGACTCATCAACCCCTGCCGTTTTCACAATACAGCCATCAACGGCAACGTTACCTGACAATACGGCTAAGCCACCTTCTTGACTAAAGGCAAACTCACGCGAACGAATACAGCCATTTTCACGGTCGTCATCAACGCTGTCCCAACGACAATTTTGGCTAAATGCTTTAGTGGTTGGAATACCTGCAGGGCCGGCACTAAAAAAGCGGATCACTGCTGGGTCGTTAGTCTGTTTAATGTCGTATTTAGCTAAAACTGATTTTAAATCGCCGCCATTATCTGCGGCCACATGCGGTACATCGTTATGGATTAAACCAGCTCTATCTAACTCGCCTAAAATACCCATCACCCCACCAGCACGGTGAACATCTTCCATATGATATTTAGGCGTTGATGGTGCAACCTTACATAGATGAGGCACTAAGCGCGATATGCGATCAATATCAGCCATAGTAAAGTCAATTTCCGCCTCTTGTGCGGCAGCCACTAAATGCAACACTGTATTAGATGAACCGCCCATGGCAACATCGAGTACCATGGCATTTTCAAATGATTTAAATGACGCAATATTACGTGGTAATGCTGTTTCATCGTCATGCTTGTAATAACGTTCTGCCAACATCATCACGCGGCGACCTGCTTCTAAAAATAATTCACGACGGTCTTCATGAGTTGCGAGCATTGAACCGTTACCCGGTAACGATAAGCCTAAGGCTTCGGTTAAACAGTTCATTGAATTAGCAGTAAACATACCCGAGCATGAGCCACAAGTAGGACAAGCACTGCGTTCGATTTGCTTACTGTCTTCGTCACTGACATTAGAGTCTGCACCGGCGATCATGGCATCAACTAAATCAAGTTTAATAATTTTATCGGATAGCTTAGTTTTACCCGCTTCCATTGGTCCACCGGATACAAATACCACCGGAATGTTTAACCGCAGCGCCGCCATTAACATGCCTGGAGTAATTTTATCGCAGTTAGAAATACACACTAATGCATCGGCACAATGCGCATTGACCATGTATTCAACACTGTCTGCAATTAACTCGCGCGATGGTAAGCTATACAGCATGCCGCCATGGCCCATCGCAATACCGTCATCTACGGCTATAGTATTAAATTCTTTGGCAATGCCGCCTGCTTCTTCAATGGCACCTGCAACCAATGATCCCATATTCTTTAAATGCACATGTCCAGGGACAAACTGAGTGAACGAATTGGCAATCGCTATGATAGGTTTACCAAAATCATTTTCTTTCACGCCAGTGGCACGCCATAGTGCGCGGGCGCCTGCCATGTTGCGGCCTTCGGTACTGGTAGCTGAACGTAATTTTGGCATTGCTAATATCCTTTGTTTAATGTGGTGCGCGCTATCGGTTTATTCACCTTATAACGACTAAAATAATCTCTAACTACATAATCTCTAACTAAATCGTGCTGGATTTAATCGTAAACTCTAGCCGTTGGCGACTTGGTTTAATGGTGCCGCCGATAGCACTTTACAGTGCGTGACATCAATTAATTTATCTAACTGGTTGCTGAGCAATTCAATGGCACGTTCGGCCTCAACCCATAAGTCGACCGCCATACTGGCGTCTTCATTAATGCGAACCTGCATTTGGGTGACTTTAAAACCACGATGGCGAGTAACACGTAGCACGCGTTCCAGTACTTCGGGACGTTGTTGAACGGTTATTTCTAATGCATGCATCATGTTTGCTTCTCCATTTGATCCATCATTTCACTATTACTCGCACCCGGTGGCACTAGAGGCCATACATTAAAAGCATCATCAATCGACACATGTAACATAAAAGGACCGCTACTATTCAACATATCATCTAACCCTTGTTCGACTTGATCCGCTCGCGTTATCGTTCGACCTGGAATATCAAACGCCGATGCCATCAGGACAAAGTTAGGATTGTCAGATAAATCTGTTTCACTGTAACGCTCTTCAAAAAATAACTGTTGCCATTGCTTAACCATACCCAGTTTTTGATTATCAATCAGTAAGATTTTTACCGGCAATTTACGACGCTTAATGGTGGTCAATTCTTGAACATTCATCATAAACGAACCATCACCAGAGACCGTGACCACTGTCGCATCAGGTCGGGCAACTTGTGCGCCAATAGCGGCAGGTAAGCCGAAACCCATAGTACCTAAGCCTGCACTGGATAAATGATCTTCAGGACGGCGGAACCACATGTGCTGCGCCACCCACATTTGATGCTGGCCAACATCACAAGCAACGACACTGTCTTCAGGAAGTTTATTGGCTAAACGGCGTAACATCGCTGGCGCATAAATTAAATCGCCCGGGTGTTGGTAATTCCATTGGTGCTTGCGGGATAACTCCTCCACATCAACTTGCCATTGAGCAATATCGAGTTTGCCAGCAACGGCGGCCGTTAGTGCAGGTAACACTATGCTAAGTTCAGCAGCTATCGCCACGTCAGCTTGACGTAACTTACCGATTTCGGCGGCATCGATGTCTAAATGCAATACTTTGGCATTACTGGCAAAACTCGCAAGCCGGCCGGTAACGCGGTCATCAAAACGTGCGCCTACTACCATTAATAAATCACATTCTTGCACAGCAAGGTTTGCCCCTTTGCCACCATGCATACCCAACATGCCTAAATAACCTTTAGTGCCATGTGCAATACTGCCCAAGCCTTTTAACGTTGCCACTGATGGAATGCCTGTGGTGTCGATGAACTGACGTAAATGCGCAACGGCGCCAGCCATACCCACACCACCACCAACATACAACATAGGCTTCTTAGCGTGCTTAATTAACTCTGCGGCGGCATCTAAGTCAGCCACCAGAGGCTGTAATTCATCAGTAACACTTTGAAGGGGGGTTTTATATTCTAATGCAGCAAGTTGAATGTCTTTGGGAATATCAACTAAAACCGGACCAGGACGTCCTTCTGCTGCAATTTCAAAAGCGCGATATAAGGTGGGAATAAGCTCATTGATGTCGGTGACCATAAAACTGTGTTTGGTGCATGACAACGACATACCTAATACATCTATCTCTTGGAATGCATCGGTACCGATAACACTAGTAGACACTTGGCCCGTTATGGCAACTAGTGGAACCGAGTCAAGTAAAGCGTCGGCAAGTGAGGTGATTAAGTTAGTGGCCCCTGGGCCTGATGTTGCAAAGCACACCCCGGTTTTACCACTAGCACGGGCATATCCCACGGCAGCAAACGCGGCACCTTGTTCATGACGGCTAAGCAAGTGCTCTACAGGACCACCATAAAGGGCATCATAGATTGGCATAATCGCCCCACCAGGATAACCAAATACGGTTGTCACACCATGTGCTGCTAGCACTTTGATTACTGCATCCGCGCCGCGCATTTTCTGTCCTGCTTCCATATGTTGCTCTCTACTTCGTCAATGTATCTGCTGCTCTACTGTGTAATATTGGGTCTTTGGTTTTACTTAAGCCTAAAACTAAAAAACCCCCGGTCCTTTCGGAGCGGGGGTTTTTGCAATCTGTTTGACTCTTAGGTCAGTCTAGTTGCCAAAACGCCACCCCCGCTGTGACTTAATAATCACTACGGTAATAATTTCGAGAATGAGAATGGCTGTGTGGTTTAACATGTTTTAGACTGTATCCTAAGTTTCTAGTATTAATTCGTTTGGTTATGTTCAAATAACATTACGGTATAACTAACAAGTACCATAAAAGATTTATCCAGCACAACTAAAAAATTGCCATTATAAAAAAAATTCAGCTTCCCTGCCGAGACAATGCAAACAACAACAAAAACTTAACGCATGAGTTCAACGAATAAATAATTAGAACTCAATCTAACAATTTGTTTTTTCAGCGTCCTAATCAATAACATTAGGACGTTTCGATTGATGCCTGTCCGACAACGACAACATAAACATGTTGCAAAAAACACTGAACAGGTACTTCACCAGTGACCTTATACGTTAGCTCGCTTCAACAATACTTTTCATATCGGTCATGTAACCACGTAACTCAGCGCCGATATACTCAACCTCTGTATTACGAATTTGTTCATTGACGTCGATTAAGCGAAGGTTATCAACACCTGTTGCTTGGTCTTTAAGCCCAGCACCTAAGTACTCTGATGACATAGCGTTAACATAATCACGTAACATTGGTACTGCTGCATGGTTGAATAAGTAACAACCGTATTCAGCCGTATCCGAGATAACCACGTTCATTTCATATAAACGCTTACGCGCAATAGTGTTGGCAATCAATGGTGTTTCATGTAGCGATTCATAATAAGCCGACTCTTCAACAATACCTGCGGCAACCATGGTATCAAACGCCAGTTCAACACCCGCTTTGATCATTGCCACTAAGAAAATACCTTTGTCGAAATAGGTTTGTTCATCGATATGTTCAGATGACACCGGCGCATTTTCAAATGCGGTTTCGTTGGTTTCAGCTCTCCAACGCAACAAGTTAGTGTCATCATTAGCCCAATCTTCCATCATAGTGCGAGAGAACTCACCGCTGATAATGTCGTCCATGTGCTTTTCAAATAATGGCTTAAGGATAACTTTCAACTCTTCAGCCATATCAAATGCTTTGATTTTAGCTGGGTTTGATAAGCGGTCCATCATGTTGGTAATGCCGCCGTGCTTAAGTGCTTCGGTAACAGTCTCCCAACCTTGCTGAATTAACTTGCCGGCATAACCAGGCTCAACACCGTCAGCGACCATTTTCTCGTAACCTAAAATGGCACCTGTTTGTAACATGCCACATAAAATGGTCTGTTCGCCCATCAAATCTGACTTAACTTCAGCCACAAACGATGACATTAATACACCGGCACGGTCGCCACCGGTAGCACTGGCATAAGCTTTAGCAATCGCTAAACCATCACCATTTGGATCATTTTCTGGATGTACTGCAATCAATGTCGGTACGCCAAAACCGCGCTTGTATTCTTCACGAACTTCCGTAGCAGGGCATTTTGGCGCAACCATAACCACAGTAATGTCTGGACGAACTTGCATACCTTCTTCAACGATATTGAAACCGTGTGAATAAGATAACGTAGCACCTTGCTTCATTAATGGCATAACCGCATTAACGACATTAGTGTGTTGCTTATCTGGTGTTAGGTTTAACACTAAATCAGCCGCAGGAATAAGCTCTTCAAAGGTGCCAACTTTAAAACCGTTATCGGTGGCTTTTTGCCATGATGCACGCTTTTCAGCAATGGCTTGCGGACGTAAGGCAAAAGAAATATTTAGGCCTGAGTCACGCATGTTTAAACCTTGGTTAAGGCCTTGTGCGCCGCAACCTAAAATCACGATGTTCCAATCTTTAATATATTGGCAACCGTCACTGAATTCAGTACGGTCCATAAAGCGGCATTGTGCTAATTGAGCTAATTGTTGACGTAAATTCAGAGAGTTAAAATAGTTAGCCATCTGATACCACCTTTAAAATTTAGTAATTTGGGACTCAACATCTTATAAGTCAGCGACCTTAAGCGTTGTGATTGAAGTCACTATAGCGTATGCATATGATTGCTTAAAATGATATATTCGGGACATGATGTTGCAATTAATGCAACATGAAATGATTAACCTGATATTTAGCTTAATACTCAAATTAATACTCAACTTAATGCGTGCTTGAAGGTGCTGTAATGGATATCCGTTCACTTAAAATGTATTTACACCTATGCGATAGCCTACATTTTGCCAAAACGGCGGAGCAATCGCATGTCAGCCCGTCAACCTTAAGCCGTGCGTTGCAGCGTTTAGAAGAAGAAGTGGGCAGTAAATTATTTGACCGTGACAATCGAAGCGTCACTATTACCCACGCGGGCGTTGAATTTAAACGTTTTGCAGAACAGACATTATCTGAATGGACCCAGCTGCGCAGTCGTATTGACCCAAGCCAGCAATTTTTACGCGGCAATCTTAACCTGTACTGCTCAGTTACCGCAGCTTATAGCCATTTACCGGCACTGTTAGATCGGTTTAGACGTGAGCATCCCCATGTCGATATCAATCTCAACACCGGAGATCCAGCTAATGCGGTAAATCAAATTCAAAAAAATCGCGCCGATATCGCGATTATTGCATTACCGGAGGCGTTTCCAAGTAGCTTGCATTTTACTCCGATTGATAAAGTACCGATTTCCGTCATTGCGCCCACAATACAATGCCAAGTTCAGCAATGGGTAAACCAGCCAAAAATTGACTGGGCTAAACTGCCCTATATCGTACCGGACCATGGTCCCGGCAGAAAAAGGATTGATTTATGGTTTAAGCAAATGGGCATAAAACCCAATATTTATGCCCAAGTCTCTGGTCAGGAGGCGATTGTCTCTATGGTCGCGCTCGGCTGTGGTGTTGGTATTAGTCCAGAAGCGGTGATCCACAATAGTCCGGTACGCGATCGCATCCAAACCTTAGCTTCGCCAATCCCGATCCCGCCATTTGAATTAGGCTGTTGCTGCAAAGAAAAACGCACCAATGATCCAATCATTAGTGCGTTCTTAGACATCATTTAATGGTGCCGTGTAGATTGTTTAAGCTAATTGACTTAAGGCAGTGGCGGCATCTCAATATCTAACCGAGTAACCAGTAGTTGGTCGACTTTGTATGAGTCAATATCGACTACCTCAAATTTGTAACCTGCATAATTGACAAAGTCAGTACGTTTGGGGATTTTGCGCAACATATACATCATAAAACCAGCAATGGTTTCGTAATTTTGATTATGCGGAAACACTTCAATATTAAATGCTCGCATTACATCAGTAATCGGTGTAACCCCATCGACTAACCAAGAGTTACCATCACGGGCAACAATTTGTTCTTCACTTTCATGTAATGACCACGCGCCCATAACGGCACTTTGTAAATCATTGGTGGTAACTATGCCAACAACCAAAGCATATTCGTTCATCACCACCGCAAAGTCGGAACGATTATTCTTAAAATATTCCATCGACTCAGACAAGGTTAACGTATCTGGAATGATGAGGCAGTTATGCACTAACGTACTGCCTTTTAAGGTGATGTTCTCGCCGTTAATTACCCTAATCAGTAACTCTTTTGCATCAACAAAACCTTTGATCATATCCAGTTGACCATCACAAACTAAAAATTTGTTATGCGGGTTTTTAGCAATTTTCTGTTTGATGTCTTCTTCGCTGTCTTGCAGTAAAAAATACACTAAACTTTCACGTGCTGTCATTGCAGAGGTCACCGACACCGACTGCATTTCAAACACGTTTTCCATCATTTGTTGTTCGCCTTTATCCATCACCCCAGCTTCAGTACCGGCTGTCATCATGGCGTAAATATCATCATGGGTGACTTGGTCATTACGTGCTGTAGGCACTTGCAACAATTTAAAAATTGCATTGGCCAAACCATTAAAAATCCACACAAACGGCTTTAATACTTTAATGCACAAAATAATTGGCATTACAAAAGTGACCGCGACTTGCTCTGGGATCACCATCGCAATTCGTTTAGGCATCAAATCAGCAAATAAAATAAACAACGAAGTGACCGTCACAAATGAACAAACAAAACTCAGCTGTAAACCCCACTCATTGCCCAATAAAGGCAACAGTAATTGTTCAAAATGAGGTCTAAAGGCTGATTCACCCACAATACCGCCCATAATCGCGACCGCATTGAGTCCGATTTGTACCACGGTAAAAAAACTGCCTGGATGCGCCTGAAGTTTAAGCACTTTTGCGGCACGTAAATCGCCCTCATCAGCCATTAATTGCAAACGCATTTTTCGTGATGCCGCGAGGGCAATTTCAGACATAGAAAAAAAACAACTAATGCCGATCAGGCACAAGATGATCAATAAATTATCAGAGAGGCTCATAGTTTACCTTTACCTGAATACTAGCCAAAATATCAGGAATGTATGTACATATCTTTGTTGCAAAATGGGCAAATGCAAGACCTCAGCCATTTATTAACATTCAAATTAATAAGGCTAATGATTCAATACAGATAGAAATAACGAGTGATGGAATATCATTATAGTGTTTCACGACAACAGACCTATTTATACTCGGTCTCTGTGAACTATAAAGCGACGGTATTCTACTCAACATCAGTCATTTAAACTAGCTTACAAGCACAACTTTATCTCACTTATTTAGCCTTTATCACGCAAAAAAAAACATCACTGCTAAACTGTAACCACCTCTTCATTTGTATATTATTCAAACAAAAGGAATTGTTGATGGCGATAGCCTGTGTATTTACTCGAGCAAGTTGTGGTGTAGAAGCGCCAAGAGTCACTGTTGAAGTTCATTTAAGCAACGGTTTACCCGCATTTAATCTAGTCGGACTGCCAGAAACTTCTGTCAAAGAAGCCAAAGAGCGTGTCAGAAGTGCGTTGATTAATGCGGGATTTGAATTCCCTCAAAAAAGAATTACCGTCAACCTAGCCCCAGCAGATTTACCAAAACAAGGTGGCCGCTATGATTTGCCTATTGCAGTCGGTATTCTCGCCGCATCAAATCAAGTTCCAGCTAAAGCGTTACACCAATGCGAGTTTGTTGGTGAGCTGGCTCTTTCTGGGCAAATTCGACCTTGCAGTGGATTATTACCAGCCATTATCGCGGCACGTAATGATCAGCACCATTTTTTTATGCCCATCGAAAATAGACATGAAGCAGAGCTGGTTGGCTATAAGCACAGTTATTTTGTCGCTCACTTGCAAAACTTGGCGGCATTCCTACATGGCCAAGCACAATTGCCGTTACTCGATACCTTACCCGAGTGGATTGAAGAAGAACCTCTGGTGCAATCATCGCTATGTATGAGCGATGTTATTGGCCAATATCAGGCAAAACATGGGCTTGAAATCGCCGCAGCCGGAGGACATAACATGTTGTTTATTGGCCCCCCAGGGACGGGGAAAAGTATGTTAGCCAATCGTATTATTCCGTTATTGCCAAAACTCACTTACGATGAAGCCATTGAAGTAGCAGCGATTCATTCTGTCGCCGGATTACATGTACAACCGCAAAATTTCCTTAACCGGCCTTTTCGCTCGCCGCATCATACATCATCATCTATTGCACTTATTGGCGGCGGCAGCCATCCCAAACCAGGTGAGATATCATTGGCGCACCGTGGAATATTATTTCTTGATGAAATAGCAGAGTTTCCTCGTAAAGTATTGGATTGTCTGCGTGAACCTTTGGAAACGGGTCAAGTTGAGATTTCACGTGCGGCAGCAAAATTGACCTTCTTAAGTCGATTTCAACTCATTGCCGCAATGAACCCAAGCCCTTGTGGTGATACGGAGCGCGCACGTTCGACTCCAGATCAAATTCAGCGTTACTTATCACGTTTATCGGGACCTTTTTTAGACCGCTTCGATTTAACCGTAGATGTTCCTAAACTTCCTGCTGGCACCTTAACCCAACAACACCAACCCAGTGAGTCCAGCGTTGAAATAGCTAAACGGGTCAAACAAGCACGCGATCTACAACTCAGCCGCGCTGGGGTATTAAACAGTGAATTAACCCCAAAACAACTCAAACAAGATGGCGCTATAACTCAACCAGATCTCGCTTTTTTGGAACAAAGTGTCGTGAGCTTAGGATTGTCTGTACGTAGTTTTCATCGGATTCAACGGGTATCTCGTACCATTGCCGACTTACAGCAATCCCCTACAACTGAGCGCAGTCACATAGCTCAAGCCCTTGGTTATAGGGCCATGGATCGATTACTGGCAAAATTGAATCAGCAATAAACGTAATTTAACCTATCGTATAGATTGAGCAAAACTGCGACTACGAGTAACATAGCCCTCCGTTTAATAGGAGAGAAAAATGTCGCTGCTTTCGAAAATCAAAGGTTCAATTGCATTCTTATGCTATTTATTTAATACCATTTTTTGGACCATCCCTATCTTGGCGTTCAGTATTGTAAAATTGATCCCGATTGGCATTTGTCAAAAAATATGTAGTTATATTCTCGATAATTGCGCTACTGCATGGATCGGTGTCAATACGATAGTAGAATCAATTTTTCATCCAATGCGTATCAATGTCACTGGCGACCAATCTTTTTCTGAACAAGAATGGTACATGGTTATTGCTAACCATCAATCGTGGGTCGATATCCTCATTTTACAGCGAGTATTTAACCGCAAAATTCCCTTTTTAAAGTTTTTCCTCAAACAAGAACTGATTTTTGTCCCGGTACTTGGCCTCGCTTGGTGGGCATTAGACTTTCCATTTATGCGCCGTTACAGCACATCACAGTTGCGAAAAAATCCTAAATTGAAAGGTAAAGATATCGAGATTACTCGTAAAGCCTGTGAAAAATTTAAAACGAAACCTGTGAGTATTATGAACTTTGTTGAAGGTACTCGTTTTACGGCAGCTAAACATGATAAACAAGGCTCACCTTTTCAGCACCTTCTAAAACCTAAGGCTGGAGGAATGGCATTCGCATTATCCGCTATGGGAGAGCACATTAATAAACTGGTTAATGTCACCATATATTATCCAGATACCGTACCGACTTATTGGCACTATATTTGTGGTGGATTATCAGAGGTAAGAGTGGACATTAAAATCACTGATATTCCTCAGCGTATGCGTGGTGACTACCTAAAAGATCGCGAATTTAAAATTGAATTTCAAGAGCAGCTCAATCAACTTTGGCTAGATAAAGACCTGCAGTTACAAAATTTTGCGTCACAAGCAAAACAAGAGGGTTAACAAAATATGCTGGCTTTTTTACCTGGTCCAATACTGTTTATTATCAGTCTGACGCTATTGATCATCAATACCATTGTATGGAGCTCATTATTAACCATTGGCGGTGTGGCTAAATTATTACTGCCGTTCTTGCCTGCTCGCCGATTATTAACGCGAATAATGAACCGTTTTATGTGGTCATGGGCCACATGCAATGGCGGTATTTTATATTTGATATCCAACATTGAATGGGATGTAAAAGGGTTAGATAAACTCGACCCAAACGGTTGGTATTTACTGATCAGTAACCATGTCAGTGGCTTTGATATTGCAGCCCAAACGTATTTATTGCGTAACCATATTCCAATGTTGAAGTTCTTTTTAAAAAAAGAACTATTATATGTACCAATAATGGGCTTAGGTTGCTGGGCGCTCGACATGCCGTTTATGGATCGTACGAGTGCAGCAAAACTGAAAAAAAATCCTAAATTGAAAGGCAAAGATCTGCAAACAACCCGCAAAGCTTGCGAGCGTTTTAAGGACATGCCTACATCGATTATTAATTATGTTGAAGGCAGTCGGTTTACCGAAGAAAAACGACTACGTCAGAATTCACCTTATCGCCATTTATTACGTCCTAAAGCCAGTGGGATAGCTTTTACACTCTCAGCAATGGGCGAACAGTTTACCGGCCTGCTAAATATCACCTTGGTTTATCCTGAAACCTCGGAAAAAGTATTGGCGAATGTGATGCACGGACGCACTAAAAAAGTGGTGATCCGTATTGAAACTCTGCCCGTACCCAAAGTGGACTCAGAGGTCTACTTTTCAAGCCCAGAAACTCGTGTCGAATTTCAGCGGTGGTTAAATCAGCTTTGGCTTGAAAAAGATCAGCAAATAGATGACATAATAAAAGCTTACCAACAGCAGTAACTGCATTGAAGAGGTTAAACTGTCATAAAACCGACAAATGACGATTTTCTGTTGCGTTAAAGGTGTAAAACTGTCAGTTTTATAAGGAAAAAGAGTTTATCGATAACTCAATTGATAAAATTAATTAACAATTGAATGTGTAAGACTTAATGTCGGATTTTATTGTTAATATAATTGAAAGTTGTCACAGCCTTTCCAATAAATTTTTTATAGGTGAAATTTGAATTTTCGTGCATTCACGCTTTTAACACACTGGCTAATTTTAGTCATAACATTGAGTTTTTCAGTGTCTGTTTCAGCGCAAAAAAATGATCCTTATGACAGCTTAACCGAAGTAAAATTTGACCATTTCAGTACCGAAGGGGACCTTAATCAAAACTCGATTACTCGTCTGTTTATGGACAGCTCAGGAATGCTTTGGATAGGGACTCAAGACGGTCTACACAGCTATAATGGTGTTGAGTTTGATTTATACTTAAAACAGCCAAAAAATACCAACTCTATTTCAGGCAATTTAATTACTGATATTTTGCAGTCACCTGACGGCGATTTATGGATAGGCACCTTCAACAATGGACTCAATCGATTTAACCTTACTACAGGGGAGTTTACTGCGTTTAAACAACCCCAAGGCTTAACTGAACTTCAGGTAACCCATCTTGCCGTGATTGGCGATACCTTATGGGTAGGTACTCGTTCGGGTTTGTACATACTATCTTTAAAAACCGAAAAAATTATTCTCGTCAGTTTAGGCAATAATATCACGCCCAATATTACCAGCATTGCCAATATTGACGATAAATACATTGTCGTTGGCACTCAATCACATGGCACATTTGCCATTGATAGTAATACTATTATTCGGCTTGATATCCCGCTCAATATGACGGTAAACCAAATCAAATCCAGCTCTGTTTATTCCGTCTGGCTGGCCATCGACAACCAAATTTGGCGCTACAATCTCGATACCCATAAAAAAGAACTGATATGGTCGCATGATGATAGTTTTGGCGATAACCGTAAGATAATTGATTTTATCGTGGTTAATGCCAATCAAATTTTTGCTATCGGCAACAATACCGGTTTATTCAAACTCGATTTTATGGGTGGCAAGTGGCACAGCACGCTTTATAAACATGATCCGCAAAAACTCAATTCCATCAGTGCTAATACACTACAAAGCCTAATGCTAGATCAAAACGGCACCCTATGGATTGGTACAGGTTATTCGGGCATCGATAAACTAAATCTCAGCCATCAATATTTTAGCCATTTTTACGACTACCAAACCAATGCTCCGGGCATGGCAAACATGATCCGCGTCATTTTCAGGGACACACAGCAACGCCTGTGGATAGGCACCGATGGTGCTGGACTTAAGTATTTGGCCCCCGATGATAACCAATATCATTACATCAATGATTTATTTGCAAAAACATTAGCGATACCTACAGAACAATTATCCTTGATAGTGCATGACATTAAACAAGATAAACAAGGTTTACTATGGTTTGCCACCAATGTAGGGCTGTTTACCTTAGATAAGAGCAATACCCTGCAGCAAATTAAACCGGCAAACGCACAATTTTATGCCGATACCCAAATCCGCAGTTTAGCCTTTGATGACAAAGACCGTTTATGGATAGCCAGCTCACAAGGTTTGTATTTTATCTCTGAGTATACAAATCGCATGATGGCTTATAACTTCGGCTTTCAAGCTGATTTTTCGCCATTCAAATACCAAATTATTAAACTTTATTTTAGCCAAGGTTATTTATGGCTAGGCACTATGGGCGGAGTGGTAAGGCTTTCAGCTGAAGCACAAAAACTAGACTTTTTGAGCCATGATTCAGAAAACCCTTACAGTCTGAGTGACAATCGTGTCAGAGACTTTTTGTTAGCAGAAAATGGCGACTTTTGGGTGGCTACACATGGTGGTATAGACAAGCTAACAATAGAATACGGCACGTTTAAATTTGAAAGAATGGACGTCAACGCAGACAAAAGCAGTAATACAGTTTATGCGATTTTAGAAGACGAAAAACACGATTTATGGCTGAGTACTAACTCGGGTATTTCACGTTTTACCCCGAGTAATAAAAGCTTTATTTCTTATAATAAATTCGAAGGTTTGCAAGCCAATGAATTTAATGGTTCAGCTAAGTTTAAAGAGCTTAACGGTACCTTATGGTTTGGTGGTATTCGAGGCCTTAACCAATTTAACCCCAGCACTATTCCAAGCCAAAGGTCTGAGAACAAACTGGCGCTGACAAAATACACGATTGGTGAAACCCAACACCCTATTCGCGACTTAAGCCATGCTCCGCGCATTATCATGCCTTATGAACAACAACTCATCAGCTTTGAAGTCGGCTCGCTCAATTTCAGTTACCCAGGATTAAGCCGTTTTAGCTACTTTTTAGACGGTTATGACAACGATTGGCGCGAATTATCCCATGGCAACGAAATCACCTATACCAACTTACCACCTGGTGAATACAAGTTAGTGGTTCGTCATGCGCTAGGGACGAATAGATACAGCCAATACACACTTAATGTGAACGTGTCAGTAGTGCCACCAATGTATATGAGCAACACAGCTTATATTCTGTATATTACGGTCGGATTATTAATTATTGTTTGGTTTTTTTATGCCCGAAAGAAAAAACAGGCCAAGCAACGTGAATTTGACAACAGTATTCGCGCCTCTGAAGAGCGTCTAAAACTGGCACTTTGGGCTTCTGGCGATGGTATGTGGGATTGGAACATTAAAGACGATAAAGTCTATCGAACTAACATGATCGAGCCGATGAGTTTTTCGTTAAAAGATCAGTTATTGAATAAAAATATTGATCCAGAAGACCGACCACGAGTGCAAAAACTGCTTAACGATCACCTTAACGGTGAAAGTGAGTTCTTTGAAGCAGAGTATCGCGTTGAAACTAAACCTGGAGAATGGGCTTGGGTGTTAGATCGTGGTCAAATTGTTGAACGTGATGGCAATAATATTCCAGTGCGAATGGCTGGAACTCATAAAGACATTACTAGCCGAAAAATCACAGAAAACGAACTCAAGCTATCATCGCAAGTCTTGTTTAGTATGAACGAAGCCGTTGTCGTTGGTGAACTAGACTATCAAATACGCTCAATCAATCCAGCTTTTAGTCGCATTACTGGCTTTAAACATCGTGATGTTGTCGGTAAGCATTTCTTGTTTTTAACCATGGGAAAGCAGTCGCGCGAGTTTTATAACTCAGTTGAAACCCAGCTATTAAGACACAAACATTGGGCCGGTGAAATTCACATTAGAACTCGCAACCGTCGCGGCATTCTTGCATGGCTAGAAATTAACCAAGTTATCGATAATAAAGGTGAAACGAGTCACTTTGTGGCGGTGTTCACCGATATTACTGCCCGTAAAAAAGCCGAAGAAGATTTACGAGTATTGGCTAACTTTGATCCACTGACCGGACTGCCTAACCGCACTTTATTCCAGGACAGGCTCAACCAAGCCGTGACGAAAGCACACCGTGCCAATAGCATCGTAGCATTGTTATTTTTAGATCTTGACCGATTTAAACATATCAATGACTCAATGGGCCACCACATCGGTGATTTACTGCTTAAAGCCGTCGCGCATCGCCTGCAAAATGCTGTACGAGATGGCGATACCGTTGCACGCTTAGGCGGAGATGAATTTACCATTATTTTAGAAGGTGTTGCCAAAACGAAAGCCGCCACCATTATTGCCGAAAAAGTGTTACATGCTTTTCAAACACCTTTTTTACTTGACGATAAAATACTGACTATATCACCGTCGATTGGTATCAGTTTGTACCCAGAAGATGCAGATGATACCACCTCATTGATTAAGTATGCTGATACCGCCATGTATCACGCAAAATCACTGGGGCGCAATAACTTCCAATTCTATACCGAGCAATTAAACCAATATGCTACACGTCATGTTCAGTTAGAGGCCGGACTTAAAAAAGCGATTCAAGACAATGAGCTATATTTGGTTTATCAACCTAAATACGATGTAAAAACTGAAAAAATTATCGGACTGGAAGCGTTAATGCGCTGGGAAAGCCCAGAACTTGGCTTTATTTCACCGGTTGAGTTTATTCCGCTAGCGGAAGAAACAGGCATCATCAATCAGATTGGTCAATGGGCTATTCAACAAGCCTGTAACCAACTGGCGCAATGGCATCAACAAGGTTTTGAGCATATATCTGTCGCCGTTAACCTTTCAGCCAGACAATTGAAAGCCGATATCATTTCGACCATAGAAGTCGCATTAGCGGTATCTGGATTACCGGCAAGCGCCTTAGAACTCGAATTAACCGAGTCGATGATTATGGGTAACCCACAGGATTCCGTTGCCGTGCTATCGCAACTCAAAGCATTAGGCTTAACCATTGCGATTGATGACTTTGGTACCGGATACTCAAGCTTAAGCTATTTGAAACGCTTCCCAATTGATACCTTGAAGATTGATCGTGAATTTGTACGTGATATAACTGAAGATCCTGACGATGCTGCCATCACTAGCGCCATTATAACCTTGGCACACAGTTTAGAGCTTAACGTTGTTGCTGAAGGTGTTGAAACCCAAGCGCAATTGAATTTCTTACGTGAGGGGGGGTGTGATCAAGTACAGGGCTTCTTGCTCAGTAAACCACTGAGTGCGGTTAATTGCCTTGCATTATTAACGCAAGACAAAGTTAAGATTAGTCATTCATAAGGCAAAATAAAAGCTCCATTTAGGAGCTTTTATGTGTATTTTACTGATTGAATAAACTATAAGCTATAAGCTATAAGCTATAAGCTATAAGCTATAAACTACGGTGCAACACGTTCAACGCGTTTTACCCAGCCTTGCGGTGCAGTAACGTTGCCTTTTTGTAGCTCAGTAAACAGCTTATAAATACGCTGAATATTAGGACCTACCTTACCGTCGCCAACGGTCAAAACCCGACCATCTTCGAAGATATATGAACTGACAGGCGATACCACCGCAGCAGTACCAAATCCACCCGCTTCAATAATTTCACCCGCTTCAATATCAGCAATGAATTTATCTAACATCACCGTTTCTTGTCTCACTTCACAACCCAGCATATCCCCAAGTTCCATAATGGACTGAGAGGTAATGGATTTTAAAATGGTGTCTGTGAATGTCGGAATAATCACAGTGCCATCTTTTAAAATGTGAAAGTGATTCATCGCGCCAGCTTCTTCAATTTGAGTATTAGTTGAATCTAAATACAATACCTGCGATGCGCCATATTCTACAGCGGCTTTACCTGCACGCAGTGAAGCAGCATAGTTACCAGCAGCTTTTGAAGCACCAGTACCACCAGATACTGCACGGTGGTACTTAGTACTGATTAACAAGCGAATACCATTATTAACCCCAGAGGCATAATACGCTCCAGATGGGCTTAGCATGACGCAGAATGTATATTGCTGACTAGGGCTAACAGACAAACGATCTTCTGTTGCAAAAATAAAAGGTCGAATGTATAAACACGCACCTTGTTGCTGTGGGAACCACAAACGGTCAACATCAATAAGGGCATTAATTGCCTTTACTTGCATACTTTCATCGATATTCGGAATACACACGATATCGGCAGAACGGTTCATGCGCTCAGCGTTTTTATTTAAGCGGAAGGTGTAAATCTCGCCATCTTCGTGCATAAAGGCTTTAGCGCCTTCAAAAATTGATTGGCCATAATGCAATGACATTGCACCGGGTGCCATTTCAAACGGGCCGTAAGGAACTATGCGCGGATCGCACCATTGACCATCACGATAATCCATCAAAAACATGTGATCAGTACGAAGCTTACCGAAACCCACATCGCCTTCAGGCTTAAATGGCTCTGTGCGGCGCTCTGACGCTGATTTTAAATTATATTTTATGTCCATTGCATACCACCTTAAAAACTGAGCTTGCAGACTATGGAGGCTAGAGAATAATGTCAAGTCGCAGCCCTAGATCCTAAATCAAAATACGTCAATTGAACGTAACAAGCATCAATATATTTATTCATACTGCAACAGACAAACTGTCAGTGCATATCTCATTCTGTCACTAGCCTAATCACAACGCATCAATCAAGATTAATCAAAGTTATGTCACCAAGAATGATTATCCATTTATGGCTAACTTGCCACTGCTGCAATCACCGAAATTTCAACCAAGTATTCAGGTTCGGCAATCGCTGCTTGTACACAAGCTCTTGCTGGGGCATGCCCTTTGGGTAACCAGTTGTCCCACACTTGATTCATTGCATCGTAATCAGCCATATCTTTAAGGTAAATAGTGGCTGATAAAATATGATCGCGTCGACTACCCGATTGTACGAGCAAGCTTTCGACCTCTTCAAGCATGGTAATAGTTTGGGTATTAATATCGGTGAACTTATCTTTAGCCACCTGGCCGCACAGATAAACGGTATTGTTGTGGATCACAATACTGCTCATGCGAGTGTTAACATCGAGTCGGGTAATTGTCATAAAAAGGTCTTTTACTGTCTTGGTTAGCAGATGAAAATAGCGCGATCTGAGATAAAGCACAATATAGTACGATTTATTGAATATATTTTAGCCACTTAGTTTTAAAGGCTATTCCTATAGGCCTTGTCACTGCTAGAATCGGGTTTCCATCCAGAAACGTATAGGACTCCCCATGAGCCTTGAATTATTGTCCCAACTGGAAACCAAAATCCAGGCAACTCTCGAAAATATTGAGCTACTAAAAATGGAGCTTGATGAAGAGAAGCAAAAGAACGAAGCGTTGCTTTCACAGCAACAAGAATTGACACAAAAAAACCAACAATTGCAGCAAGACCTAAACTCTTGGAGTGATAAGGTCAACGGCCTTGTTGGTTTATTGAATAACGAAATCTAAATGGATTGATACTGCTTTGATTGTATTTCAATCAAGGCATTTAATTCACTGATAGCCTGCTTAACTTTCGGCAGGCTTTTTTTCGTCTGTAAAAAGCGCCCTTTATCAAACTCGAGTAACCCTAAGTCTTTTACCCAAATCACGCCACTCAAAAAGATCCTAGCATGCTTAACTATCAATTTAGGTGCATAAACAGGGAACATTCTCATACGACTTCCTCCAAGAAAATACATGCACAAGGTGCAATGAAATAACGACGATAAGCCATGTATAAGTCGGAAATGTAAATGTTCAAAGCAGATATAAACCACTATTCACTTTCTTGTTAAGCACAACTTCAATGTCATCAAGTTTGACCACATGATGCCGAAAGAGTTTCATTAACATCCTATTTTTTATTGTTCTGATAAATCCCATAAATCTCAAGTGACACTTTAATGCCGCTTGCCAATATTTTGACGCCATGTTAAGATCTTTGATGTTACTCAGGGTAAAAAAGAGTCATTTGACTCATCTCCGTATCGTCTTTTATAGACATACGGTTTTTTTTTGCCTGCGATAAACTTCCATTCCGCGCAATCAACATCCCGCCTAAATCACAGCATCAGCCTCTTGTTTAAAAATATGAGTATTGTTTGATAACCTTTGCTGAAATTTAGACAACAAAAAAGGAGCCGAAGCTCCTTATTTAACAAACATAAGTTGTGTAGATTACTTTTTGTTCATTGATGTTAAGTAAAATGCGATATCAATTAATTCATCATAAGATTTAATCGAGCTGGTTTCGACGCGATATTTGCCGTTAACTACTAATGTTGGTACACCAGAAATTTTAGCATTTTCAGTATCACGCTTCATTTTCGACATCTGTGCGTTAACCATAAATGAACTTGCCGCTGCATCGTAAGCTTTACCATCTACGCCGTTAGCGATAAATACTGCTCTGATATCGTCTGCGCGAGTAAATTGCTGACGCTTGTCGTGGATAGCGCTAAATAAAGCTGCGTCCATTTTTTTCTCGACATTTAACTGCTGAGCAACCGCAAAAGCACGTGACATTTCTACGCCCATTTCACGACCGATAAACTCAACGTGGGACTGATTAAATGTGACACCTTCAGGTAAGTTCGCTTCAATTTTAGGCACTACTGTTTTAGAAAAATTAAAACAATGTGGACAATAGAATGAGAAAAACTCAGTAATTTCTGGCTTGGCAGTTTCAGGGCCGTCATTAATAACCGTGTAATGTACACCTTCTTTATAATCGGCAGCCATCGCAGCCATAGGCGCTAGCAGGAGTGCAGCAGCCATCAGTAATGCTTTTTTCATTTTACTTCCTTCTAAATAGGCAAAAATATAAATACGCTGGCTCTATCATAGTCTAGCGTTAGCCTGTAACTCAATCGCTAGTCAATTGTATTTGTAACTAAATACTATTAGGTAGTGATTATGAAATATTGTTAATTAAAACTAGGTAAACTCAATGGTGGCTCATTAAGCGCAGATAACTGCTCCTTAAACGCCAGAGTTTGTTGTTCCCAATACTTAATATCGCCAAACCATGGAAAATTCATCGGGAATGCAGGGTCATCCCAGCGCTTGGCTAACCACGCATTATAATGCACCATCCGGAAAGCCCTTAACGGCTCAATGAGTGCCAACTGTCTCGCATCAAAATCACAAAACTCTTGATATCCCTCTAATAAAATATCAATTTGTAATAATTGCTGCTGACGATCTCCGGTCAACATCATCCATAAATCTTGTACTGCTGGCCCTTGCCTGGCATCGTCTAAATCAACAAATCCAGGTCCATCTGGTGTCCATAAAATATTACTAGGGTGTAAATCTCCGTGCAAGCGTATAGAGGTAAAATTGTGCTGCTGCCATATCTGCTTGGCTTTCTCTAAAACTTGCTCTACTACGGTGAAAAAAGCTGTCTGCATCGAACTGGCAACAATACCACTTTCGCGTAAATAGCGATAAGACTCATCGCCCAAAATGGCAGGGGTCAGCGATTCACGGTATTTAAAAGGCTGCATTGCGCCATATTGATGAATTCGGCCAATAAAGCGGCCAACCGATTCAAGTTGTTCAAGATTGTCTACTTCAAATGCCCGCCCGCCAATAGACGGAAAAAGACCAAAACGATAACCTTGATACTCAAATAAGGTTTTACCTTCAATAACGACAGGAACGGCAATAGGAATATCTTCTGCCGCCAATGCCAAGGCATAATCGTGCTCTTCTTGAATTTGTTCATTGCTCCAACGATGCGGCCGATAAAACTTCACCACATAACGAATGCCTTGATCGCAGCGGAATTGGTACACCCTATTTTCGTAACTGTTTAATGCTAATAGCCCCGTCTCAGGGAAGACGCCGATGCTTTCGATGGCATCTAAAATGAGATCGGGTCTCAATGCCTGAAAATGAAACTCTGCGCCTGTACCGTTGTCCATGTATACCTTCTTAAGCAGTTTGAATATGTGGGGCAAGTAGCGTTAATAAAAACGCTAATACGTCTAACTCATTTGCGCTATCGGTGGAAATCCAACAAATATCACCATAAAACTCATAATGTAACCATAAAGGGCTGCCTTCAAAGTTGAGTAACCATTGATGACGATCTGCGCCCCATTGGCGCTCTCGAATATCACAATCAAGTGCAGCCGCTAGCGGTTCTGCAAATCGTTCAAATTGCTCAAAATCCACTTCAGCTTGAATAACAATACTCAATGCTGCGGGATCTAATTTGGCTGATAATAATTTCATAATCGACTCAGATAAAATACATCAATTAACTGCTACAAGACATTATTAAGCCTTGTCCCCATTTAGGTGGGCGTTTGGCAAAATCTTCCATCTCGGGTTGTTCGTCAAAAGGACGTTGCAAAAGTTGTTGAAGTTGCAATGATTTACTGTTGTCGCCATTTTCTTCAATCGCGATAATAGCTTCCTGGGCGAGGTAATTGCGCAAAATATATTTAGGGTTGGCACTATTACGATCACTTTGCCATGTATTCACATCCGCCACCTCACCGACTCGGTTTTGGTAAGCTTTATACCAAGTGTCAAAACCAGCAAGGTCGAGCATATCGTCTCGCAAACTAGAATGTGCGCTACTCGGGTCTAGTTGGCCAAAACGGCGTAAACTATTGGTATAATCAAGTTGGTTAGTTTCGAGTAATCCGGTTAATTGCCCCACAAGCTGCAAATCTTTGTTATCGAATTCGGCCTGTTCCTCTGCATTAACAACATTTGGGTTAATATTGGATTGAGAAAGGCCTAACTTAGCGCGCATGAGTAATAAATACTGCTGAACTAATTCAAATTGATACGTATTTAGCGCTGCGATTAAATCATCCGACTCGATAACAGGCGTTAATGTTTGCGCCAAACGCTTGAGGTTCCATAATCCAATTCCTGGTTGCTGGCCAAAGGCATAACGACCTTCGTGATCGGAGTGATTACAGATAAAGTCTTCTTTAAAGGTGTCTAAGAAAGCAAATGGGCCAAAATCGAAGGTATCACCAAGTATCGACATATTGTCGGTATTCATCACCCCGTGAGCAAAACCAACAGACTGCCAATGAGCAATCATTTTAGCGGTAGACTGCACCACCTCATAAAACCATTTTTTGTAACCTGCTGCATCGGTTGATAAATGTGGAAAATGCTGTTGAATGGTAAAATTAACTAATTGAGTCAGTTTGGCTGCATCGCCTTGCTCGCTATGAAAGAAATATTCAAAATGGCCGAACCGAATGTGACTTTTTGCCAAACGTACCGTTATTGCGGCCGTTTCTTGGCTTTCGCGCCATACGGGTAAATCGGAACCAATAACGGCTAACGCACGGCTGGTAGGTACATTTAGCGCAGCAAGCGCTTCGGATACTAAAAACTCTCGTACTGCTGAGCGCATTACCGCCCGACCATCACCTTGGCGAGAATACGGTGTTGGACCGCCGCCTTTTAACGCGACATCCCAAGCCCCATTTGGACCAATAGCTTCACCTAATATAATTGAACGACCATCGCCCAATCTTGGTGTATAGCCACCAAATTGATGGCCACTATAAACTTGAGCGTAATAACAGGCACCAGGAGCGGCATAGTTGGCCGATAATTGCATCAACAGTTCAGTATTGGGTTTTTCTAAACCAATTAATTGAGCCGCGTCATCACTCCAACCCAGCCAATGAGGATTACTGATGGGTAAAGGATAAACTTGCGAATAAAAGCCTTCTAGTTGCTCAAAAAAATCTTGCTTAAACTGCATTATGCTTTGTACCCACGACCTGATTCTCACACTGCAATTGTTGCTTTTCATCTATCTGACACAACTCGCCACATGCAAACGCTTGCTCTGCAGGCACTGACGAGGCTTGCAAGCGTAACATTCCAGCACCTTTAGCTTGGCATTGCTCCAATGAATCGTAAAAACCGGCAATGTGGTCTTGCAGTACTATTTGGGTCGGTATAGGCGTTCTGTCTGCAACATAAAATAGGGTCCATTCAGGTGTACGAATACAACCGGCAAGTAAAACTACTGTGGCAGTAAACAGCAATGTTTTTGTTAATGTACGAGTCATTAATGTCATTTTAAACCTTGAAAGCATTGGATTTGAAGCAACAAAAAAGCGAACCAAGGTCCGCTTTCCTTTTGAATATCATACCTGATATCCATCCAACAGTATTGATTAGCCTATTAGCTCGCTTTGGTTTTGGCCTTTTCTATCCGCTTTATGCGTCCTTCAAAGCCAGTGACAGTGCCGTCGGTTAGCTGGTATTCAAGCGCTTGCTCGCACACCTTAATCGCCTCATCAAACTGACCAACATCATTTAACAATGTCGATAACTGCATAAACGCTGGCGATTTGATTTCATCAGTGCTTTTTTGAGAGACATATTGTTGATGTAATGAGCGATATAACCCTACATAGGTTAATTGTAACGCCGCACCATATTGACAATAATCGCTCTGTTTACGCATTTTATAGCAATGATTAATCACACTGGCTAAGCCATTATGCTGGCTTTGAAGATCGTTAGCGTTATTGGCAGCATCAACCTGTTGCAGAAAACTTTCGCTGGCCCAATCGCCTTCAACACGGTTTAGACTCAAGGACAAGCCTTGATCACTTGGTGCATCAACCTCTGCAGTAGCAGATACTTTAGGCTCGGCATCTGCATTGCTCACGTTAGCATTGTTCTCGCTAGCATTGTTCTCGTTTGCCGTAGCAACATCCTTAGGGGCAACTTCAGGCGCAGAAACCACCTCAGTGACTATACTTTCGGATTTAGGAGTTTTGGGCTTAGTCGGTTCCGGAGCAATTTCGACAGCATCAACTGGCTCACTAAGCAGCTCAACTGGCGCTGTTGGCTTTTCGCTGAACTCGTCAACAGGATCAACATCAACTGAAATAAGTTCATCGGTCTTCACTGTAACCTCAGTTAATACCTCATCTGCTGCCGACTTATCCATAACGACATGCTCAGACTCTGCCATAGTCGTATCGTCTGCTGCCGTTAAAGGTTGATCAACCTCACTGGATGAATGCGATGTGGCATTACGATCGGTTTTATCACGTTCTTGTTTTGCCACCGCTTGAGTACGTCTGTACAAATACAGAGCAATTGCAATCAATATGACAGTTAAAATTACCTTCATTAGGCTTCCACCTTGCTGATTATGTGCCAGAGCACATTGTTTTAACTCACTCACAACAGCATTCATTGTGAGGCAATGTAATGGTTTAATGATACTGCGCTGTTTTTTTAAGCACTAGCCATTATTATTTCAATGTACACTATAAAATCAAGTATTTATCTATTTTAATCTGTAACAAGTCGTAGACCACTCGCCATTTCGCATCAGTTTTAATCATTTTTGCGATCTCAACCTCAAAAAAAGGACATTTTGAGCCAAAGATCAAAGTTAAATAAGCGGAGTTTGTCAGCCACTATTGCCAAGTTTACACTACTAATATCCGACTGTTTTACTAAGGTATTTAATAAGAGATAACACTATGGATGATACAGAACTATTAAGCGGTAAATTACTCTACGAATTTCGAACCATGCAAGCTATGGTCGAAATCTACTGTAAAGCACACCATCCTCTTAAACCCTCCCAGGGTGTATGCCTGCAATGTAGTGAGTTTTTAAGCTATGCCAATACTCGACTCGATCGGTGCCCCTACGGCCAAGACAAACCCACTTGTAATAAATGCCCGGTGCATTGTTACAAACCTCATATGAAACAAAGAGCACGTGAAATCATGATGTATGCAGGGCCAAGAATGCTGTTGCCTCATCCAATTTTTGCCATTAAGCATTTATTGGCAGAACGCAAACCGGCACCAGGCCTGCCGCCAGAAAGAGTTTCAAACAGACATTTACGTAAAGTAAAGCAAAGTTAATAACCGAGAACTACTCGGTTTACACAAAGTAGGTTAGTATTCACTATCGTCAAAGAGAGTGAAAATGAACCAATTTAACGATTTATTCATTCAAACATACTGGTGGCTCTCCTTGCTAGGAGGCATTCATTGTCTTGGAGTAGGCTTGTATGTTCATTATATTTACCAAAGTGCCACCCGCAGCCATAGCCTGTTGGCTGGGATCTTTTTACTTATCGGCTGTTATTTTTTAACCGGTTTACTTACCCCTGAAACCACCCCTATCCCGATACATTTAACCCTTACACTGTTTATCCCTATCTATTTTTTACTAATGCCAATGCTGTATTTATATTGTAAAAGCAGCCTAACAGCACAAGATTACCAACCACTGTTAATCAAACATTTTGGCTTTGCCATTATCATCGCCTTAGTGACCAGTTCAACCATATTATTTCATATTGGTATCGATCCAAAAAATTCCAATAACACCATTGGAACTCTGGGTGAAATAAACAGTATTAATCTATTAGCTGTGGTTTTACCCATCCTATTAATGCTACAAACCTTTGGCTATTTTGGGGCTATTTATCGTTTATTATCCCACTATCGCCCACAATATTTGGCCAATAGGCAGCCTAACTTACAAGTAATACGATTTCGCTGGCTAAGTGTATTAACTATCGGCATTCTCATTAATTGGATACTGCGTATCGTGTTGGTCTATTTACCGTTTTACTTAGGCGACTCCGTTTTATTATTAACCCAAGCGGTAACACGTTTAAGCCTATTATTAACCGTATATGTGTTGGCGTTATATGGCATCCAGCAAGTCACCCGATCGGCCTATTTGCGCGGGTCGCTCAATGCCTCCAACCAAGCTACGCCATCAAGCAAAGAGCCGCACACTGATCCACTGCTGGACGAGGAAGAAATAACTTACTTACATCATTTAATGGTCGATGAGGATGGGCGCGACCCAAACGATAATTCAGCTGTAGAGAGGGATAAAAAAAAGGGTGAGTAAGACAGAAAACTGACTGATTTCCCCGTACACATCACACTGAAAAAATGTTCAACCGTTTACCGATGCTCGCCGAGTATAAATGTTTATTAACTCGCACCCATTAGGGGTTATGCTACTCTATGGCGAGTTTTACCATGACAATTTAGTCACTGAGGTTATTTATGAAACGTTCAATTAGCTTAGTTTTTTCCAGTTTACTCGTGTTATTAAGCTTCGCGTTTTCAGCTCCTAGTTTTGCAAACGAAGATGCTTATAACGATGCCATCACTAATTTTAAAAAGGCCAATGAAAGCCGACATTTATTTAATACGGCTTATGGTTATGCAGTCTTCCCAACAGTAGCCAAAGGCGGTATCGGAATTGGTGCCGCATATGGAAATGGTCGTGTATACCAAAGCGATGCTTATATGGGGGATTCCACATTAACCCAACTATCTATTGGCTTTCAGTTAGGCGGACAAGCCTATAGTGAAATTATCTTCTTTAAAGATGCCAAAGCTTATAATGAGTTCACCAGCGGTAGCTTTGAATTTAGCGCGCAAGCGTCAGCAGTGGCAATTAACGTTGGTGCCAATGCGCAAGTAGGTACCACAGGTAATTCAGCTGGCGCAGGACAAGCAGGCAGTAATCATGCCGCTGCAGCAGCCTATATTAATGGTATGGCGATATTTACCGCCGCAAAGGGTGGGTTAATGTTTGAAGCCGCTCTTGCAGGTCAGTCATTTACCTTTGATGGCAAGTAACCACTGCGAGTCTTAACACTCGTTAAGTACATAACATTCAGGCTGCCATTGGCAGCCTGAATTATTTGGAATAATTGGTTTAATATCGCAGAGTCCAAACAATGGAATGAGCATATGCACAGTGGTCAAATTAACCTTGCTGATATATTTGTGGACAACCTTCTCGTCATCTCGGTAATGCTTTTGAGCCGGGATCTAGGTGTTTGTATTTATGGCCTGCGGCCACTAACGTCGTGGCCTTCGCCCACACCAGACCAAGAAGAAACCAATGGCTGTTCCCTCTTTACTTTTTTAAAAAAAATTAGCCCAACCGCCCCGCAACATTTTCGCTATTGACCAAAACAACAGTAGCGAAAAGGTCGCCATGGGGATTGATCCAGATTTTGACTGCACTTGGCTTCGGCCTCAGCCTTATTCGAAAATGCTAACGCTTCAGATGGTACATCCTGTACCGCGAAAGCTAGCCTGACGCCCTGTCAGGCTCACGCATTCTTTTATAAAGAGTCTTCAACGGTCTCAAGTTCAGAGTTGAATTTAGAAGTTTTGAATCAAAACCTCTAAGTCATTTATGGAAAAAGTGAGTTAGTTTATAGATCTATCCTATGATTCTTTGATTTTGAAGTTAACAGGGTAAAACGATGTTTTTCTTGGTTGGGTATATTTAGGCACTTTAGCCTCTTCAGTGTTATGAGGAGGTGCCCACTAAACTGAGAAGAAGATTACTTTAACACCATATTGATCACTGTGATTTTACAGGTTTTCTGTAAACCATTTGGCAATCTCGTTGTGAGCTTTTGCGGTGTTAGATGAAATGAAGTGATTGTCATCATAAATTACTAATTTATGCTCAATCTCTGTATCTTTTAGTGCTTTTGCAAATGTTTTAGAGTGAAAAACCGAGACTCGGACATCATTTTCGCCATGAATTAATAAAATTGGAACATCAGAAGGGAGTTTATCCACCCAATTGATAACTGACCTTTCAGCGAGTTTTTTGTTTTCGTTTCCTTTGTAATCTGGAATTCGGTGTTCATACACTTTTTCCATTTCAGGTCTCATTGTTAGATCTACATTTAGATCGGCATTTAGTGCAATCGTTGCAACTGCTTTTATATTATTAAGTTGTTTTAGTGCAAGAAATGATTGCATGCCACCTCGACTAGCTCCAAGCATACCTATTTTACTTGTATCAGCTCCGTCAAACTCTCCAATCAGATTAACTAGTTCAACAACATCTTGGACATCAGAACCACCAAATTGATCTTGTTCACCTTTATCTGGTGAGCCAAATGTGCCTCGATACTGGCTACCTACAATCACAAAACCCTTATTGGCTATAGGAAAAAGATTGTTCATCATTGCACCAAATACAACTCCACCGAAATTACCATTCCCGCCCCTATTGTAAACTATTACAGGTAGGTCAGTAGTTGACTCTTTAGGTTTTATGACAAAACCAAGCACATCAGTCCCGTCGACATTGTATGTAAAATTAGTACATGAAAGGTTGTTGCTGTAGGTATTAAATTCATCCTTATCAAATTGCTTCTTGAAGCCATCCATTTTATTTTTTAATAACTCGGGAGTTTTAATCTTTCTAGAAAATTTTCTCTCCATGAAATTTATCCAATTATCATAACTGGTAAATGGTCCTGAGAAACAATCCCTCTCATTGTATATCTTGCCATTTTTCTCAACTTCGTTGGCGCTAAGGGTTGTGCTTATAATTGATAGAAATATCAATGCTAAATATTTCATAAATTTCCTTATATCATGATTATATTCTTAATTTTAAATTTATAGACTCTATCCAATCGCTGTATACCCAACTAATCCAAGTGTTAATTTTGTCTATGAGAATTAAACTTGGACTCCAGTTTTAAAGCTGTACGCTTACTGTGTTTAAGTGGGGGAGTAGTGCGTTAATCTCATCAATTGAATATTTTCTGGGTAATCGTAATACCATTTAATTACGGTGCCTCTTCCTAAGACCTCGTAAACTAAAATATATTGCTCTAGCTTGAATTTTCTTACCTCTTCTTTTAGTAGTCAATAAAATCCGGCCACTATATTAGCCTACCTAACCCATTTATGGACATAAACGAGTTAGTTTTCTTTACTTGGAAATAGACGGGTTCAACTCTGAACTTGAGGACGTTGAAGAAAATGACGTGAGCTGGCCAAGGATGGCCAGCTAGCTTTCGAGGGGAAGGGACGCCCCATCGGAAGCGTTAGCATTTTCGAATAAGACCGAAGAACACTAAAATGAAGTTTAAAGCTGGATTAATTTCCGTCGCGACTTTTTCGCTGCTGTTGTTTGGTTAAAAAGCGAAAATGTTGCCGGAACGGCAGGGGTGATCCAAGAGGGGATTGCTGTTGATCCCCTTTTGGCCCGTACAGGGTGGAACCTTGCGATCTTAATTCAAACGAAGTTTGAAAAGTCTGATATCGGTGAAGCGCCACGACGTTAGTGGCCGCAGGCCATAACAAAACACAAGTAACCTTGCAGGTTACTCATATCCCCAAGGTGCTGGCGGTAATGCTACAGGCTTAGAGAGGTCAAACTCGACTTTAAAATCTCGATCCTCACGACTTAAACGATAAGTAAAAGTATGCGCTTCAATCATCATCTGCCACTCATTAGTGACCGACTGAGTTAAGCCATTTTGTTTAAAATTAGCAATAGAGTCTGCATCAACAGGAAAAGTCTGCATATTTGCGGTACCGGTATCGCGGGTCTCTCCACCATACATGGTCACTTTGTCATCGGAGCCATCTTTATGGCGATGATCATGCTTTAAGCGCAATCCGGTATCAGTTTGAGTTATCACCCAAGTGCGAGAGTGATCATCGCCAACATGAAATGGAATACGCAACTGATGATCGGTGCAATCTCTTACATGCATAATTAATGTTTTGCCACTAAAGCCATCTCCTTCACTGCCACCAGCAGTGATTTTACCGGCAAAAGCTTTGCCACACAGAGCGCTAATCGCTTCAAAAAATTGCTGTTGCTGTACCGAGTTTGCGGCATAAGCAGGATTAACCAACATAGCGCTACCACACAGTAATACACCACTAAGATATGCGCTAAGCCTAATTAATGTTGGCATAATGATCATTCCTTGTTTATCAAACCATTGAGTAATTTAATCAATAAAGTGCAGTTGTGTAACACAACGGCTACTGAGCAGACTAAATTAAAAGACGAAAGTACCGAACAAGATTACCTTGTTATTGAATCTATTGCTGCTAGAAAAACAAAACCCGCAAACGTTAATGCGGGTTTTTATGACAATAAGTTAACGTGTTAGCTTACTTAGCGTATTTAGACTTAGTCGCCCAAGTGGTCGCTTTAGCTGGACGCTTAGCGCCTTGGCTTGTGGGCGCTTGCCCTTTTGCCGCTTGGCCCGAAGCCTTAGCTGGAGACTTTGGTTTCTGCCCTACCGGCTTAGCACTGCCTTTATCCGCTTTAGTGTTACCTTTACGGTCTTCAAACTGATCTGCAGAAAAACGGGTCATGGCTTTTTGGCCGCTTTGTTCTTTCGCTTTAGCCGATGGCTTTTGGCCCCACTTCACTTTAGTTTGCTCGTTACGCGTTTCGGGTGGTACCAAATGATTTGGACCATTACCAATTAACGACTCTTTACCCATAGCAACTAAGGCTTCACGGATCATCGGCCAGCCCATTGGGTCGTGGTAACGCAACAAGAATTTATGCAATTTACGCTGACGACCTTTTTTAGGCACTGTCACTTGTTCACTATCATGCTTAATGTTTTTCAGTGAGTTAAGTTCGGTATGATAAATCGTGGTCGCATTTGCCATCGGAGATGGATAAAAGTTTTGCACCTGGTCGAGCTTAAATTTCTGCCCTTTTAACCATAATGCCAAATTAACCATGTCTTCATCGGTAGTACCAGGATGCGCCGAAATAAAGTACGGAATTAAAAACTGTTCTTTACCCGCTTCTTTAGAAAACTTATCAAACAGTTCTTTAAACTTGTCATAGGTTCCCATACCTGGCTTCATCATTTTACTGAGCGGGCCTTCTTCGGTATGTTCAGGAGCAATTTTTAAATAACCACCCACATGATGTTTAGCTAACTCTCTAATATATTCTGGGTTTTCGATAGCCAAATCGTAACGAACACCCGAAGCAATTAACACCTTTTTAATACCAGGTACTTCACGTGCCGCTTTGTATAAGTCGATGGTGTGTTTATGGTCGGTGCCTAAATGGCCGCAAATAGACGGGAACACACATGATAAACGTCGACAGGTTTTCTCCGCTTTCTCACTGGTACAACCTAAACGGTACATGTTCGCCGTTGGGCCACCCAAGTCAGAAATAACGCCGGTAAAGCCTGGCACTTTTTCTTGAATATCTTTAATTTCTTTGATGATCGACTCTTTCGAGCGACTTTGAATAATGCGTCCTTCATGCTCGGTAATCGAACAGAATGAACAACCACCAAAACAACCACGCATGATATTGATTGACGTCTTAATCATGTCGTAGGCAGGAATTTTTTCTTTGCCGTACACAGGGTGCGGGATGCGTTGATAAGGTAAATCGAATACTGCATCCATTTCGTCGGTGTTTAATGGCCACGCAGGTGGATTTACCCATACACCACGGTTGGCATCATGTGGCTGAAACAGCGCACGAGCACAGCCTGGGTTTTGCTCTTGGTGCAAAATACGCGAGGCATGGGCATACAAATACTTGTCTTCGCTGACCTTGTTATAGGCAGGAAGCAGTACATAGGTTTTTTCCCATGGCTTTGGACGAGGCGGTTGAACGCTAATGGCTTTAGGTGCCTCGTTATCAAAAATCTTTTCGTCTGTTGGACCTGACAAATTACTGCAACCAACATCATCAGCACCATATGGGCTAGGTAATGGCTCAATTTTATGTAATTGGTCAATTTTGCGTGAATCCATGCCACGCCAACCGGGCATAGGCTCTTTACGCATTGTTGCGGTACCACGAACATCGTCAATATCGCCAATGGCCTCACCCGCAGCAATACGGCGTGCAACTTCCATTAATGGTCGTTCAGCATTGCCGTAAATTAAAATATCGGCTTTGGCGTCAAAAATCACACTGCGACGCACTTTATCTGACCAATAATCATAATGGGCAATACGGCGTAGGCTGGCTTCAATGCCACCGATAACAACGGGTACGTCTTTAAAGGCTTCTTTACAACGCTGGGTATACACGGTCACGGCACGATCGGGGCGTTTGCCGCCAATATCACCAGCAGTGTAAGCATCATCATGACGTAACTTACGGTCAGCGGTGTAACGGTTAATCATCGAATCCATGTTGCCAGCGGTTACCCCAAAAAATAGATTTGGGCGACCTAGCTGCATAAAGTCTTCTTTGTTTGACCAATCAGGCTGCGAAATAATACCCACACGGTAACCTTGGGCTTCTAACATTCGCCCAATCACCGCCATACCAAAACTTGGGTGATCAACATACGCGTCGCCAGTCACGACAATAATATCGCAACTATCCCAACCTAAAATATCCATCTCTTTACGAGACATGGGTAAAAAAGGTGCTGTTCCGTAGCATTCAGCCCAAAACTTTGGATAATTAAATAACGTTGACTCAACTTGCATGTATATGACCTACATAAATGGGGAAAACCAGCCTAGCTGATCCGATGACAACATCAGCCTACGGCTGAATTTAACGGACGCGGAGTATAGCAGTAGAGCGACACTAAGTGTGACTAAAAAAACACCAAAAGTGAAATATTTTTATCCTTTTATAACCTTGTAAAACACGTGGGAATATTGCTATTCCCTTATGCTTTCAATGTTATAACCCAATAAAGAAGCCAATATTAGCAACCGCTAAGATTAATAGTATTATCCAAGTAATTAATACACCCCAAAAACGGCCGAAGTGATGGCCGCCTTGACCTTGGTTTAATCCAATAGCATGTAATAAACGCGCAACAATCCAAGCTGTGCCCAAACAGTGTATCAAGTAAACCGGCATGCCATTCAATTCAGCCAGTGCTAACAAAATGAGTACTATGGGTGCATTTTCAATTAAATTGCCATGAGCTCTGATCGCAATGGATAATCCTTGATGGCCACCATCACCGATACCTATTTTATTCACTCGACGAAATTTAACCACTTTGTAAGATAATGCTAAAACCAACAACGCTGTTAGGCCCGCATATAAACCCGATATCATCAATGTCATGTGTTATTCCTTAAGTCGTCTATATTATTGTTATTATACTAATCTTTGATTTGTTGATGTGATCACTACATTTTGAATCAGTTTGGCTGTAAACACACGCCTTAATCGGTTAATATTCGCGCCAAAATAAGCTCAATACCTTAACAAGAGTGACTACTGCCCAGTGGATAATCAGGATTTTTTAGAAAAACGTAGATTTATCATTAAACTAGGTAAGTACCTGCATAAATTTGGTACTCCTGCGTATCGCTTAGAATCCCACTTGCAAACGGTATGTAATACCCTTGGTATTGAAGGATATTTTTTAATATCGCCCACATCGATGACATTTGTACTCCAACATGACACTGAGCAAGAATACAATCACGTTGCACGCGTTAAACCTGGCGACTTAGATTTAGGCTCGTTAGCACGTACCTTTGAATTGGTTGAAGAGCTTAGTTCTGGGCAGCGAACCTTGCAAGAAGCATTAGAACGCTTAGAAGAAATCGCCAATAAACCCAATCCTTATGGCCATAAACTGACGCTGTTAGCTTTTGGATCCAGTGCGGGTGCTTTTGCCATGTTAATGGGTACCGGTTGGCATGACGTTTTTTGGTCAGCTATTTTTGGTTTACTGGTATACAGCTTAGTTTTTTGGGCTGAACGCTCAAAACGTATCGCAGAGATGCTCGAACCCATGGCGGCAGTAGTTTGCGCTATCTTAGCGTCAGGGATTGCGCAATTAGACCCGAGTATCAATTTACCCGTAACCATTTTATCGGGGATTATTATTTTTGTTCCCGGTCTTGCACTCACTCTCGGCTTAGCGGAACTTGCCGCCCGCGATTTAATCTCCGGTACGGCACGTATCATGGATGCTGTGATGCAGTTATTTAAACTGTATTTTGGTGCTGTGCTTGGCATGACCATTGGTAAAGCCATCTTTGGTGAAACTATCTATGTCGAACCAATACCATTACCTCGTTGGGCGATTTGGTCTGCGGTGCCGTTATTGTCGATGTCGTTGGTTATTATCTTTAAAGCACGCTTAAAAGATTCCCCTTGGGGCATATTTGCCGGAATTGTGGCATTTTTCTCTGCCATGTTAGGCGGGATTTATTTAGGTGAGTCTATTGGTATTTTTGTCGGTGCACTAGCCGTGGGCATCTATTCAAATCTGTATGCGCGTTGGATGAAAGCACCTGTGTCGATTGCGTTACTGCAAGGCATCGTTATTCTGGTCCCTGGTAGCAAAACCTATATTGGTCTCAATGCATTAATTTCGGGCGAAACCATGCTCAATCAAGCCCATTTAGGCTCACAAATATTCTTAATTTTTATGTCCTTAATCGCTGGGCTTATTTTTGCTAACGTTATCGTGCCCCCTCGCCGTTCGTTATAAATCTTACAAGTTAACATTACCTTCCTATCGGTATTAAAGGGCAGCTATAAACGCTGCCCTTATTTTTTAACAACTCAAATACCCACATAATTTAAATGGATTAATGAAATATTTATTCAAGCTAAATGCTTGACTATTATGTTATTCAGGTATGATATGAAACAAAGAGGCAACATAAAAAGTTCATATTGAAAACAATAGTTCTATTCTTACAGGCCTCTCAAAAACATAACAATAAAAATAAGGACGAAGCTATGCCAATCATATTTATGGCAGTATTTTTTTTCGTCATCCTGCTTTCTTCGTCTGCTGTTCAAGCAACTATTGCTGACAGTGAAGCACAGTTAAAAGCCAACGATGACTCTGTCACCACGCCCTCTAGTCCGTCGACAACGAATAAACATGATGTCGAAAAAGTCGCGAATATTGTAGTCGTTAGTCATCCTATTTTTGATGAGTCAGCTCCGGATGCTATTTTCCTTCATCGTTGGGCAAACTATCTGCATATCAATACCAAAGAGTCGACTATTCTCAATAGCTTAAGCTTTGAAAAAGGTGAAAAAATCACTCAGAAAGATCTTCAAGAAGCGCAGCGATTATTACGCTATGAACCTTACATTCGTGATGCTGATATCAACATTGCCAGAAAAGATCCACTCGCCGACGACAACGTTGAAGACGTGGTATTAGTCGAAACGTGGGATAACTGGTCATTACTGCCAACGGTCAGTTTGAGTAAAAATGGCGGCGACACTAAATACTCGTTTGGCATGAAGGAAGATAACTTACTGGGATTAGGGGTTAAAACTAAAATAAAATACCAGTCAAGTGCCGACCGCACCGGGTATAAGTTTGCCTTTGATGCTCCAGTAAGATGGATTAAACACGGTAATGTGTCGGTCGATTTTTACGACAACAGTGACGGCCAAGCGTCTGCTATCGCCTTTAATAAGCCCTTTTATACTCTTGATACTCAGAACATGTACGCCCTGTCATGGTTAACGGATACCCGCATCGACACCGTAAGACAAAATGGCCAAGACATTAACGAATTTGAACATGTTATCGATTATGCTAACGTCGGATTTGGTTGGTTAGTCGATAAAACGCCAGATCAATTGCACCGTATTAGCCTAGGGATAACCCAAGACCAACATCAATTCAATAACATCGACGAATACCCCATTTCACCGTTACCTTTTGATCGTGAGTTTGTTTACCCTTGGATCAGCTACGAATACCTGCAAGACCAATACACAGTGCTGAACAATATCCACCTGATTAATAATAACGAAGACTTTAACTTAGGTTGGCATCACACAGTAAGTTTAGGATTGGAAACCAATGACGTTGCCGACAATGCTGCTGTGGGCTATCACATAACGGCTTCAAGCAGTCGCGGTTGGCAGGAAGACAATCAATTATTGCTAATGACCGTTAATGCTCGAACAGATATTCAAACTGGCCAACAAGACTTTTATAATGTCGGTTTAGCCGCTGAATTCTTTCACCAAATCAGCCCTAAGTGGACCGCTTACTCCAAGGCGCGTATCGCAACCTCACACAATAACTATCTTGATCAAACGTTTGCTCTTGGCGACGAAACAGGTGTACGGGGATATCCCAACGACTACCAACATGGTGACAATCAATGGTTGCTCACGAGTGAAATCCGATACTATCCAAACATTAATTTATATCAATTGGCCGAGTTAGGTTGGGCTGTATTTGCCGATATAGGTCAAGCAAGCGGTGGCCCAGATGAACAAAATGAAGTTGATGGCCCTATTGGTAGTATTGGTATTGGCGCACGGATTTACTCTTCTAAATCCAGTTACGGTAACGTAGCCCATGTTGATATTGCCGTCCCGATCACTACGGGCAACGACATCAACGCTTGGGAGTTCAGATTTCAAGTGAAAGACCATTTTTAATTAGGTAAACCGTTCAATTGTTATCGTGTCTAACGAGAACGGCTGGCTAACGTGTGAAAAATGTAGATTAAACGCTAAAAACACACCAAGTGCAGCTGATCTTTAGTGATTACGATTCGCCAACAAAACGGTTTGCTTTATACAGAAATGCGCGACAAGGTTGCATAATCATTATTCACGAATCACTTGTCGTAAACTTTTACTACAAAAATAAGCAAAAACCGCTTAACAGACCTCTTCTAACTGAATTTATAGTTTCTTACTTCTGCGTTATCGCCTACTCCTACAGAGCAACGACATATCACGCGGTCAGATTTTTATATAATGACGACAAGCAGCAGTTAAATTCATTATGAAGATCTGTGGCTTTTAGTTAAGTGAATGATTAATATCTAACTGATTTAATGCAAAAAAGTAAAAAATGTAAATAATGTGTACTTTTTAATGATAATGAATATCATTACCTTTTATTCATTATTTGTTAATCGGTATCTCTATGTTATTCAAACCTAGCCAACTGGCTATTGCGACACATTGTGCATTATTTTTATTAGTACTCCCCGCCACTCATGCCAATGCAGAATCTTCAACACAAGCCACAGAAAACAAAGCCTCAATGGAGCGAATGATTATTACAGGCAGTCGCTCTGCTGAACGGATAGATGAAGTCCCTTCTTCTGTCACACTTATTGAACAACAAACCCTCGAACGAGATATGTTAGTCACCTCGCAGTTACAAAATTTACTCGCATTTCGCGTTCCTGGATTAGCACCAAGTACGGGCACATCAAGTAATTCTGGGCAAAATCTTCGTGGTCGCGCAGCGTTAGTGATGATTGACGGCGTGCCTCAGTCAACGCCATTACGTAATGGTCAATTAGGCATAAGCTCTATCGATGCCGGTGCCATTGAACGTATCGAAGTGATTAAAGGAGCCACCTCTATTTATGGCAATGGTGCCTCTGGTGGCATTATTAACTACATCACTAAGCGTGCCAGCGAAGATAAAGCACGAATTAATGTTGGGGTTTCCAGTAAATTTAGCGCAGTAAAATTACAAGATAGTGCCGGTTATCGAGTCGATACGTCCATAGACGGTACGATTGATGACTTTAGCTATGTATTTAGCGCCATTACTGAAAAAACAGGTTTAGAACGTGATGCCGAAGGCGACGTTATCGGATTGGTCTATGGTTTATCAGAAACTAAATCGAATAATTACTTTACTAAACTCGGCTATCAACTCGACGATGACAAGTCAATTCAACTGACTTATAACTACTACGAAGCCCAACAAGACGCAGACTTAATTGATGTTATTGGCAGTGTTAACTCTGGCGAAAAAACCTACGCCATTGAAAATACTAGCGGCATAGTAAAACCCGGTGTACCTCAAGGGCCGCGCGGTAATCATAACCTAATGTTAAAATACGTCGACCAAGAGATATTTATTAACACCCAATTAACCGTTGATGGTTATATGCAAAAAATAGAAAATATGTTTTTCTTCTCAACTGCGTTAGCTAATCCAAGTGAAGGTTACGAAGGAGGTCAATCAATCATCAAGTCCGAAAAGAAAGGCTTACGGATTAACTTTGCTAGCCAAATTGACTGGGATAACATCGAATCAACCTTTATCTACGGCATTGATGCACTTGAAGATGTTAGCTCACAACCTTTGGAAGATGGTCGAATTTGGGTACCAGAAATGGACATGCGCAACTTAGCGGCCTATTTGCAAACCAAGTTTGTTGTTGCTGATGATTGGGTTTTTAAAGCCGGTATTCGCCAAGACAGTGTCGACTTAAGTGTTGAAGATTATCAAACATTGAAACTATGCAGTACCGCAAGCACTTGCTCAGTACCTTTTGATGTTACAGGCGGCGAGCTTAACTATGACTCCACCACCTATAATGTTGGTTTGCGCTACAATATGAACCCGCTATTTAGCCCTTTTATTAGCTTCTCTCAAGGTGCTGACATATCAGATATCGGTCGCCTGTTACGCTCAGCCACGGTTAATGATATTGCCCTAATCCGCACCGAAGCATCAATTGTCGATAACTACGAAGTTGGCTTTTCAGGTCAGGTCGGTGATGTAACTTATGAAATTGCCGCGTACCGAAGTGAATCAGAACTCGGCACCAGTAATACTTTTGATGCAACTACAGGCGTGTATTTACCGGTTCGTGCACCGCAAAAAATTTGGGGCTACGAAGCACAGCTAGACTACCGTGTACAAGATAATCTGAGTACGGGTTTAAGCTATAGCTGGATTGAAGGTAAAGACACTGAAAATGATACCTATCTTGATGGTAGCACCATATCTGCGCCTAAATTTACTGCTTATGTAAACTGGCAGCCAGTTGAAGATGCGAATGTCGGCATTAATTACATGTATGTCGGTGACCGCAAACGCTTTGAGCAAGTTAATGGCCAATATGTTGGTAGCCAAGGTCCTATAGAACATTATAACGTTGTTAATCTTGCCAGTAGCTATCAGATCAATAACTGGCAATTATCACTTGGAGTAGAAAACTTACTCAATGAAGATTACTTTTCAGCAAGATCACAAGCTTATACTTACGGGGGATACAATACTAAATCTCTGGGCACCACCATTAATGTGGGCGTAAAGACCAGCTTCTAAAGCTGAAAAGTCACCATAAAAAAGGGCGTAAACAATAAATTGTTTACGCCCTTTTTTTAATTCAGCAAGACGTTAATACAACCCCACTAATAATTCGACATTAAAAGTGATGCGATACCTGCAACACCACTTCTCTCGGTGTGCCGGGGAAATGACCATTACGCTCAGAGAATCCGCTCACAGCATATTCTTTATCAAACAGGTTTTTCACATTTAGCTGAAACTGGGTATCTTGCCACGTAGTTGTCCAGCTCATATCAAACACGGTATAGGGTTTAACACGCTGCGCATCAGCACTCATTTGCTCACTGACATAATCTGCACCCAATGCAATAGCAGAATTCAAACTGTCAATGTCATAACGCGTCCACAAGCCCGCTTGATGACGCGGCGCATTAACAAACTTGCTGCCATCGGCATAGGTATCGCCAATATCGCCTTGAGTAACACGAGTATCGTTATAGGCGTAATTAGCCATAACAGTCCAATTAGGTGTTATATCTCCCACCAACGTAAACTCAAGTCCTTTACTTTCAACTTCTCCTAAGCTTACTAACGCAGGAATTCCGTCATCATTGCCCGTGTCAGCAGGATTATCCATGGCGACATCTTTTTTATTAATTTGATACACAGCTAACGTGGTCATCATGCTGCTATTAAACCACTGATTTTTTATCCCTATTTCAACTTGTTCACCCATTTCAGGATCCAAGCTACTGTCTTCACTCGCCGTTTCTTGATCGCCAAGCGAGGTCGGATTAAAACTTTCTGCATAATTAACATAAAACGATGTATCGGTGGAGTATTTATAAACAATACCACCACGCGGTGATACATGATTATCACTAAATTCAAATCCAGTTTCTTTATCAAAATCATTAAAGTGATCGTAACGTAGCCCCACCAATAACAACCATTTCTCGCTTAAACTGATTTGATCTTGAACATATAAACCCGCGCGTTCGGTTTTAGTGCCATCACGATCTTGATCTTGTAAGTTATAAGTCGAAGGATCAGTTTCACCGTAATTAAGATCAAAAATGTTTAGATTAGCGACACCATCAGCCTCATAACGGGCACGCCAATAATCATAATCGCTGTTTACATGATGGTAATCTGCTCCAAATAATAAGGTTTGCTCAATACCAGTATCTAATCGATATACAAAATCTGAAGTCACACTGACTTCTTGGTTAGCGCGATACTGTTTACGATATTCACGTTTAATGGTTTTATCATCAATATTGGCTTCGCCATCACCATTAACGTCAACCCAACTTTGTGATTCGTGATATCCCTGAACACGCTCGTTATCAAGGTAACGCACTGTGGTATTAACACTTAACTCATCGCTAAAATGATGCTGTAAGTCAGCTTGTAATATTGTTGCTTCAAGGTTTTGATAGTCGGATTTTTCATTAGCGTTATAGCTTGGATCAACCAAAAAGTTACCATCATCGTCAACGGGAACGCCACGCAAACGATTACCACCTAAGTCTTGTTTGATATAATCAATCGTTGTTGTGAGTGTAGTGTCATCGTCAAGTTGAAATAATAATCCACCTGTTAACTCAGTATTTTCAGAGTCGGCATTATTTCGAAAACTGTCTTTTTGCTCATAAAAACCGCCTAAACGATAAGCAATTGAATCCGTTAAACCACCTTTAGAATCAATTGACCCGCCCATACGGTCGTTATCGCCTGTGGTTAATGTCACTTCAGTATCTTGGACAAAACTCGGCTTTTTGCTGACATAATTAATCATGCCGCCAGGCTCACCACCACCGTATAACGCAGCTGCTGGACCTTTTAACACTTCAACTCGTTCAATATTAAATAACTGTGGTACACCGAAACCAGAAAAAGGGTCGCCTCTTACACCGTCATAAAACACATTACTGTCATCACGAAAGCCACGAAAGGTCACCCCTGAATAACTATAAGTGCTCACACCCGCAATAGAGCGGTATAAATCGGTGATTTCGCGTGCTGCTTGGTCAACTATTAACTGTTCATTCAACACCTGCACCGATTGCGGTAAATCCATAATATCGGTTTCAACTTTGGCACCCACAGACGTAGAAGATTCACGATAAAAGGTTTGTGCCCGGCCCATTACGGTAATTTTCTCAATCGACTCTGTCGAGTCTAGGTCGGTCGTGTTCTCGTTCGCACTGACACTCAGTACAGGTAGCAGTAGACTTAACATCCCAATATTAATGACGTTCAAATGCATAACAGCTTACTCATCGGCAACAGTAAAATTTGGCCGCAATATAGCACCAAACACTAATGAAAACCATTCTCATCTGATAATTTACATTTGTGCTTGTTTGTTAACGATAAAGTCAGTTTATGTTTAAAGGTTTTGTTGTTGAATGAGTATTTATTATCGACTAGATCAGGAAGAGCGAGGTGCATAGCTAACAATAGAGTTGAACACTCGTGTTAATAAATCATCCATTTGTAAATACTTAGCGTTCCGACGACGTTTACTGAACGGATGTAGTCAACTCCAACAGTAGATCGTCTGTCGCAAGTATTGGATAGTAATGAAGCTAAAACATAGAGAAACAATAACCAACATCAACTCGGGTTGACTATTATAAGGTTGCGACACCAATATTTTCGTACTAACGATAAAAAAAGGCCTCGCATTGCTGCGAGGCCTTTTTTATAAAGAGGTGAGTTGGCCGATAAGCCGGGTCCTGTCGTGGACAGTTATTCATCTAGGCCTGCAATCGCTCACAGGCTCAAGCAACCTACCCGGTTCCAACGCGAGCAGCGCCATGCGGAACCCTATTTGGTCTTGCTTCGGGTAGAGTTTACCTTGCTACGGACTATTGCTAGCCGCACGGTGCGCTCTTACCGCACCCTTTCACCCTTACCATCTTAGCCTAAGCCAAAATGGCGGTTTCCTCTCTGTTGCACTTGTCGTCGGTTCACACCGCCCAGGCGTTACCTGGTACCCCGCTCTTTGAAGCCCGGACTTTCCTCCCCGTACTTGCGTACGCGGCAACTGTCTGGCCAACTCGGCGCGGATTATAGCCTAAGCAGCGCAACAAACCAATGCCAAAGCGAGCGGCTTTTTATAAATCCAGTTCTAAACCGTATTTATATAGGGCATTTTTCTTTAAACCATGAATTTGCCCTGCTATAGCGGCGGCTTTTTTAAGCGGCAACTCTTCACAAAGTAACTTTAGGGTAGCAACGGCAACCGCTGGAATACCTTCTTCATCAGATAATGTAAAGCCATGGCACATAATGACCATTTCGCCTTTTTGCTGATTATCATCAGCTTCAACCAGCGCTAATACCTCTGCAGCGGTGCCAGATAAGAAGGTTTCGAAGGTTTTAGTGACTTCACGTGCCATTACCACTTGCCTATCGGCGCCTAAAACGTCAACAATAGCGGCGAGGCTATAAAGAATACGGTGAGGAGATTCGTAAAATATCAAAGTACGAGGATCTTCTTTAAGAAATTCAAGTTTATCGATACGGGCTTTTTCTTTTGACGGTAAAAAACCTTCAAAACTAAAGCGATCAGACGGTAAGCCTGATGCACTTAAGGCCGTAATCGCTGCACATGCCCCAGGCAAAGGTACGACTCGATGGCCAGCTTGACGAACATGGTTAACTAAATGGTAGCCGGGGTCAGAAATTAACGGCGTCCCAGCGTCAGAAATGAGCGCGATTGATTTGCCTTCATTTAATTGTTCTACTATCCATTGTGCTCGGTCACGTTCATTGTGATCATGTAATGCCGTTTTACGGGTTTCAATACCAAAGTGACTTAGCAGCCTTCCGCTGTGGCGAGTGTCTTCACAGGCGATTAAATCAACCTGTTGCAGCACCTCTATTGCCCGAGCGCTGATGTCGCCAAAATTACCAATTGGGGTGGGAACAATATACAGCGCGACCATTTGGTCCATAATTACCTCGATAATGAATCTACCTGATACTTTCGCCAAGCGTAAGAGCAGGTTAAACTAGTGACAGCATCTTACCAGAGTGAAGCCAAGTGTTAATAAGACTGAATACTACAAAATTCGTGTGCGCGTTGATTTTCTCTGTATTGGTGGTCGGTTGTGCCACCAAAAAACAGCAGGATAATGTTGACGCTAGCGCATCGCTCGTTGCCGCTGAACATCCAGCTAAAATTTATTTGGCTGAGGCAACGAATAGCAGTTTACCAGAAAAGCGTGATCGTTATTTATTACTCGCCGCTCATGCTTATATCAATGATGGTAACTTTAATTCTGCCGCTAATGTATTAACGTCAATGCAGAAGTCGATGGTGAACGTTCCCTCGCTTCAAGCGGAGCATATTTACTTGCGCGCTCGCATTGTCGAAAAAATCAATAGCAGCCAAGCCGCATTAGATATTTTACAGTATCCACCACATTGGCAACTACCACGCTGGCAAATGGCAAGTTATCACCAATTTAAAGCCAAGCTGTACAAAAATACTCAACAACCAATTGATCAGGTTAAGCAGTTAAGTCTATTAAGCAACTACTTACCAAAATCTGAAACCACAGCGATCAATAATGTTATTTGGAAGTTACTACAACCTTTATCCGAAGAAACTGTGCAGTCGTTTATGCGCGATCAATCGAATCCGATTTTTGCTGGTTGGTTACAATTAACCTTTATCGCTAAACATTACGCGGTTGAGCCGACGCAATTGGTGCGTTATTTAGGTGAGTGGCAGCGTAATAATCCTTATCATCCAGGCGCGGTGAAGTTACCTGCTGATTTAGAAAAAGCGCTTAATGCCAAACCGTTTAGACCGCAAAATATAGCAGTATTATTACCGTTAAGTGGCCCACGCGCTGTGGTTGCTGAACCTATTCGTCAAGGTCTTTTATCGAGCTATTTATCTGATTTTGATAGCAATGTCTCACTTAACTTTTATGATACTCAGCAAGGGGTTGCGGCCGCTTATCAACAAGCTGTAGCCAAAGGCGCAGAATTTGTCATTGGGCCATTGTTACCCAATGAAGTTGAAGAACTACAGAAAATTAACGATAAACAAAAGACCACAGTGCCACAGCTGTATTTGAACCAAACAGATACGTTTACGCCACAACCAAACCTGTTTTACTTTTCGTTGTCTCCAGCACAAGAAGCCAGTGACGCTGCACATAAGCTGTATAGCGATGGGGTAAAGTTGCCACTATTATTGGCCAGTAACGATCCGATTGGCAAACGTATGGCAGACAGCTTTAAGCAAACTTGGCAAACCTTAACCAGCAATGATGCCGAAGTGTATTTCTATGATGCTGGCGACCAAATGAAGGTAACAGTTCAAGAAGCATTAGGTGTAAAAGATAGTCAAGCGCGTATTAGCAGAATGCGTGATTTATTGGGTAGCCGCTTAGAATCAGATTTTCGTTCTCGCCAAGATATTGATGCGATTTACATGATTTCGGGTTCACAAGATTTAGCCCTGCTAAAACCCTTTTTAGACGTTAACTTTAGTGTGTTCTCTGAACCCGTAACCTTATATACCACTAGCCGTAGCCGTCTTGAAAGCGAGTCAGCGCAGTCGGCACAAGAGTTAAATAACTTGATCATTAGCGATGTACCTTGGCTAATGCAACCTAGCAGCGAAACACAGCTGGTTTCTGAGCTTTGGAGTGGTTGGAATAATAGCCAAAAACGCCTATATGCAATGGGTTTTGATGCCCTTGAATTGGTTAATCGTTTAGCGCAAATGCGCGCTTTTCCGGGATACCAATTTATTGGCCGCAGTGGTGCATTATCAGTGAAACCTAATGGAGTGATAGATCGTCAACTTTCTTGGGGAAAATATAGCCAAGGACAATTAACACCACTATGAACAGCGGACAATTAGCTGAGCAACGTGCGCGAACTTACCTTGAACAACAAGGTCTAACGTTTGTAGATGCTAATGTTCGATACCCATTTGGTGAAATAGATTTAATTATGCGCCAGCAAGATGTCTGGGTGTTTGTTGAAGTAAAATTTAGGTCGTCAAATCAGTTTGGTGGCGCCTTAAATGCGTTAACAAGTAAGCAAATTACCCGGATAAGATTAGCCGCTGAGCATTATTTACAACGACAAAAATTAAATCCACCTTGTCGCTTTGATGTCATTGCGATGAATATTGATGAAATAAACTGGCTACAAGGCTGTTTTTAAGCGGCAATTGATTACCATAACCTTGATTTATGGCATCATATAGTCAAATTACCGAGTCTGACTGATGAGCGACGATAAAAAAGCTGATCAGAGACATACGTAGACATAATTTAGCGTAAGGATTGTTGCATGTTAGAACGTATTAGAGATAGTTTCACCGAATCGATTCAGACTAAAATTGATGCTGCTGAAGCATTACCTGAGTCTATTGAAAAAGCTGCAGAGATGATGGTGCAATGTCTACTTGGCGGTAATAAAATTCTGTCATGTGGTAATGGCGGCAGTGCTGGCGATGCTCAACATTTCTCTGCTGAATTATTAAACCGTTATGAAATTGAACGTCCACCGCTGCCTGCTATTGCATTAAGCTGTGACACTTCAACGATTACTGCTATCGCCAACGATTATAGCTACGATGAAATCTTCTCGAAGCAGATTTTTGCACTGGGTCAACCAGGCGACATTTTATTGGCTATTTCAACCAGTGGTAACTCTGGCAACATTATTAAAGCCATGGAAGCAGCGTTAAGCCGCGACATGACTATTGTTGCCCTAACCGGTAAAGATGGCGGCGCAATGGCGGGCTTGATGAGCGCAGGAGATGTCGAAATCCGCGTACCGTCAAACGTTACTGCACGTATTCAAGAAGTTCACTTACTGGTTATTCACTGTTTATGCGATAACATCGACCGCACCTTGTTCCCGCAGGATGAACAAGCATGATAAAAAGGTTACTCATCATCTCAGTCCTGGCGATGCTGCAGGGGTGTGCTGGTGCAGTCATGGTTGGTGCCGTTAGCGGTGCCAAGATGGTTAATGATGAGCGCAGCATGGGCACTCAAATCAGCGATACTAATGCAGACTTTGTCATTGCTAGCGCGCTATCAAAACATGATGACCTTAATAATCAAACCAATATCGCCGCGGTTGTGATGAACAATAATGTATTGATGATAGGTCAAGCACCTAACTCAATGCTGCGTGATAAAGCGATTAAAGTGGTGCAAGATTTACAAATTGGCGGCAAAATACATAATCAAATTCGTATTGGCACGCCAACGTCATTTACCACTCGCAGCAACGACACTTGGGTAACAACCAAAGTCAAAGGCCGCATGTTAAATGAAAAATCGCTCGATATTACTCGAGTGAAAGTGATTACCGAAAACGGCGAAGTCTTCTTACTTGGGTTAATTGACCGCAAGCAAGCTGATTTGGCCGTTGATATCGCGCGAAATACTGCAGGCGTTCGCAAAGTGATTAAGGTTTTTGAATACACTGAATCTTAATCCTGCAGTACATTTTTATTATCGCGATTTAGAAATTCATCCTGCATTTTGCTCGATGAATTTTTTTTGGGATCTTTTGGCTTGTATCCACGGGATAATCAGCGACGGCAACACAATAAACCCAGCCCCAACCCAACTTAAACCATCAAGCCATTCATCAAAAAACAACCAACCAAAAAAGACACAAAATAATAGTCCTGTGTATTCAGCCACCACAATTTGACTGGCTTGTGCTTGGCGATAAGCCAACGCGCAAAACCACTGATACGCCAATAAAAACACATTACTCGACACCGCAATAGCCACTAAAGACCCACTGATTGCCTCTATGCCTTGCACCAATGCCATGACCAACACCAAAGGAATACTGAGTAAGTTATATAGCATTAACGTTACAACAGGGCTTTCGGTACTGGGGAGTTTGCGCAATGCCAACTGGTTTATCGCAAACATAAATGCAGAGATGAGTACTGCAATTCCAAACCAATTAATTTCACTTGGTCGTAGCAAAATAATGATGCCCAGAAATCCCAAAATAGCTGCCAGCCAATGTGCAGCAGTGACGCTCTCTTTTAAAAATAGAAATCCCATTAATACAATCATTAATGGCGCCGAATAAAACAACGAGCTTACAGTGGCGATAGGTAGCGCAATTAACCCCATAATTAAGCATACAGCTCCAATAGCGCCAGTATTAGCTCGCACTAAGTGCACCTTTATATGGCGACTGATTGGTTTTTTAGCTACAAACCACAATGGCAGTAACATTAATACTGATGTTAACTGTCTGATTAACAGAAATGTTGCAGCGCTACTGCCCTCTGGAAGCCATTTTATAGACACATCATACATAGCACTAAAAAAGTTACCGACAACTAATAACATCATGCCAATCGCTATTGTGGATTTCATTACACTTACAACCTTAGAACCTTAGAACCAATAATTGGCTGCATCATATAGTTATCAATTAATATCGAATAATGATGTTTTTAATCTATGCATGAGTTAAATTCATACCTCATAAATTTTAATAAAATAAATTCATATTTGAGGTGTATATGCGCAAACTGCCGCCACTGCGGGCACTACAAATATTTGAAGCGGCCGCAAGGCATGCTCACTTTTCTCGGGCGGCAACTGAGATGTGCATTACTCAAAGTGCGGTATCGCACCAAGTAAGACTGCTTGAAGCACATTTTGGCGAACGATTATTTATCCGCGAAGGTAGGCAGCTCTGCTTAACCAGTAAAGGCAATGTGCTTTACCATGAACTGGAGCGAATATTTAATGAGTTGAATGATTTAAGCATGCAAATCACTGGCGATTGTAATGATCAGCTCCGCTTAGCGGTATACAGTTCATTTGCCATTAAGTGGCTGATTCCTCGCTTAAGCGATTTCCATCGCTTACATCCACAGATTAAAATTCGCCTAGATATGATCACCGACGACCCACTGATGAGTGATAGTGTTGCTGATATGTTTATTACTGGTCAAAGTGGACAACCGGGTTATGTGCATCGCATGTTACACCAAGAGAGACTGATCCCAGTGATCTGCCCGGGGCTATTAAATACCGACCACTCGGCGCTGAGTGTATTACGGCAACATGCATTACTCACTGTAGATGAAGGGCCAATATGCTTTGATTGGGAGCGCTGGTTAAAGGTTAACAGCATCAGCATAGAGGCTACGCAACAACAGCATGTATTCAGCCATGTGTTGTTAGCTATTGAAGCGGCAATTGCTGGTCAGGGGATCGCGCTGGCATCAGATTTTATGGTAGAACGAGATATTAGTAAGGGAGCATTAGTCGCACTTGACTTACCCGCTATGTTGACTGGATTTGAATTCAATTTTAGTTGTAAACAGCGACGTTTAAAGGAGCCCGCTATCGCTGCATTTGTACAATGGTTAACCAAAAAATAAGCCAGCACGTTGCTGGCTTATAGATAACATTAGCTGAAATAATACTTACACAATAAGACCAATTTTTTCGTACACTTTTTTAATCGTGACTTCTGCACGAGCTTGAGCTTTTTCAGCACCTTCCGCCATGACTTGGTTTAGATATGCATTATCGGCGCGGTACTCTTTAAAGCGAGCTTGTAATGGCTCAAGCATTCCTACGACAGCTTCACCAGTAGCCACTTTTAAATGACCGTACATTTTGCCTTCAAACTCTGCTTCTAAAGACGCAATCGACTGACCAGTACAACCTGACATTAAGCTGAGTAGATTCGACACACCTGGCTTTTGTTCCATATCAAAACGCACTACTGGTGGCTCTTCGCTGTCGGTCATGGCTTTTTTCACTTTCTTTAAAATCGCTTTAGGATCTTCAAGTAAACCAATGACGTTATTACGATTATCGTCAGACTTAGACATTTTCTTAAGCGGGTCCTGCAATGACATGACCTTAGCGCCGTGTTCAGGAATAAACGGTTCTGGGATAGTAAACGTGTCGCCGTAAGCATTGTTAAAACGGGTTGCGATATCGCGGGTGAGTTCTAAATGTTGCTTTTGGTCTTGCCCAACAGGGATCTCATTGGCTTGATAAAGCAAAATATCTGCAGCCATTAGAACAGGATAACCATATAAGCCAACGTTAATGTTATTGGCATGCTTTAACGATTTATCTTTAAACTGGGTCATGCGGTTTAACTCACCCATTTGGGTGTAACAGTTTAATACCCATCCGAGTTGGGTGTGCTGCGGTACTTGCGATTGAATAAACACGGTGCTTTTTTTAGGATCAACACCGCAAGCAAGGTATAACGCTAGCGTATCTAAACACGCTTCACGCAGTGCTTTAGGATCTTGACGCACGGTAATCGCATGTAAATCAACAACACAATATAGGCAATCATGGCTATCTTGCATGGCAACCCATTGACGAAGTGCGCCCATATAATTACCTATGGTTAATTCGCCTGATGGCTGCGCACCGCTAAGAACTATGGGTTTGGTCATGTGTTTATTGCTCCAGATTATCTTTTTAAAATTCAAATTATTATGAAAGTAAGTATTGCTCTATATCAGCAAAGTTTTCGCATATCGCATGCGGGCTGCTAAGACCGATATCTTCGCCGTAGTTGTATCCGTAGGTCAAGCCAATAGACATAACATTCGCAGCTTTAGCCGCTAAAATATCATTCTTTGAATCACCTATCATCAGTAATTGCGATTCATCCAACTGCCATTGTTTAAGCAAATGTTGTAATGGCATTGGGTCTGGCTTCATTTTGGCCAATGAATCACCACCGAGAACTTCAGAAAATAGGTCATCAAGACCAAAAGCTGTTAGTAACGGCACTGTAAAACGATATGGTTTATTGGTAACGATAGCCAGTTTAAAACCTGCTTGTTTTAACTGCTGTAACGTGTCGACAACTCCCGGATACAAACGGCTATGTTTTTGTAAGTGTTCACCATAATGATGCATAAATTGCGGCATAATTGGCTCAAGCATTACCTGCAGATCAGGAGCATCTTCTGGCATAGCAGACACATAACTTAACGCACGTTGCATTAATACTTGAGCACCATTACCTACCCAGCTACGAACCAATGCTTCAGTCACTGGTTGGTATTGGTTCTGTGCTAATGTGGCGTTTGTGGCCGCTGCCAAATCAGGCACACTGTCGATTAACGTACCATCTAAATCAAAAGCGATTGCGCGAATATTTGACCATTGCATCATGTAAAGTCCCACTGGATATGGATAAAGAAATTATGATATCGAAGCGAGTTCGGCACGCATTTGATCAATCACCACTTTATAATCGGGTTGATTGAAAATTGCCGAACCAGCTACAAACATATCTGCACCCGCGGCCGCTATTTCAGCAATATTATCGACCTTAACGCCACCATCCACTTGTAAGCGAATATCAAAACCACTGGCATCAATAAGCGCGCGAACTTGGCGAAGTTTTTCTAGCGTATGTGGAATAAATGACTGACCACCAAAACCAGGATTAACTGACATCAATAAAATAACATCGAGCTTGTCCATTACATGATCTAAATAATGCAGTGGAGTGCCAGGATTAAAGACTAATCCAGCCTTACAGCCAGATTCTTTAATCAACTGCAGTGTGCGATCAACATGTTCTGACGCTTCTGGATGAAAAGTGATAATTGAAGCACCGGCTTTGGCAAAATCAGGAATAATGCGATCAACGGGTTTAACCATTAAATGTACATCAATATCAGCGGTGATCCCGTAATTACGCAACGCAGTGCATACCATTGGGCCTATTGTTAAATTTGGTACATAGTGATTGTCCATAACGTCGAAATGAACAACATCTGAACCCGCATCTAATACGGCTTTAACATCGTCACCTAAACGGGCGAAATCAGCAGACAAAATCGATGGTGCAATTAAAAATGGGCGCATAATCTTCTCTATTGGCAGATCAAAGTGACGACATTTTACCCTTTGCAGCCGCAAGCCTCTAGTCTAACAAGGGAAATAACCACTATCCTCAATAGAATTTAGTTAAAAACTAGACCATAAGTCGGATTTGCTATCTTTTATACAGAAACCAGTGTTCAATAACTAAGCTATTTTGCTATAATGTAAAAAGTTGTTATCTTAGTGGTCCAACTGAATATTTAATACCTGTTGTAGCATCAATCGAGTTTACACCATGGATAGGGCACCCTTTATGGTAAAGCAATTATTACGCAAGTTTTCTGGTCGTGATGGCAAATTATTGTCAGCACCGGTTTTTGCTGTATTTGCTACGTCTGCATTGGCGTTATTGTTAAGCCAAGTATTGATGGCCAACGAAAGTAATTCGGCCAATAGTAAGGCCTGCGTCTGCAACAGCACCACCAACTACAATGCAAGTTTACCCAGTAGTCACCCTACAAATCGTTGTGCAGAGCAGTCGAATGATGTCAGTTGGGGTAATTGGATTACGGGTAATAGCCGTTCAAGCCAGTTTCACTTTATTGATTTACTTGAGTTAATCCACGGTCACAAAGACAAACCTTTGAATGACATGCCAACCTCAGGCAACCCAACTCAGATATCGCGTTAATGTCTATTTGGCGGGTATTTAGCAGCACTGTAGCGGCCTTTTTTGGCGTGCAGACAGAAAAAAATCGCCAAAAAGATTTTCAAAATCAATCCCCATTACCGTTTATCATTATGGGCATTATCTTAGCCATTGCCTTAGTCATTTCCCTAATACTCATCGTAAACCAAGTATTAAGTTAACGGATAGCTTTCGTTATCCGCTCTTTGCAGCATTACTCTTCTTCACGATAATGATGATCATATAGCGCCATAATTTCATCCACTTTATTGCGTGAACCGCCTTTAGGGCTAATATTACGCTGTACCGAAATCGTTGAACAAGATGCACCACGATATAATTCTCGCGTTAACGGAATATCATGATTACTGATCAATACCGGAATATTTCTCTCATGGGCAATAAGCCGTGAATGACGAGCAAGTAATGCTTGATCATCTAAGCTAAAACCCGGACCTGCATAAGTGGTGAAACTGGCTGTAGTTGATAACGGCGCATAAGGCGGATCACAATAAATAACGTCACCGCTGTTCGCCATATCAAAGGCTTGTTCGTAACTGATACATTTAAAGGTCGCTTTTTGCGCTTTTAATGAAAAATAACGAATTTCAGTTTCTGGAAAATAAGGCTTTTTGTACGAACCAAACGGCACGTTAAAACCACCTTTGCGATTATATCGACATAAGCCATTAAAACCATGGCGATTCATGTACAGAAAATATACCGAACGAATGAAAGGATCGCTACAGAGATTAAATTCAGCACGAATACGGTAATAAGCATCTTTGTCATTCATATGATCGACAAACATGGCCTTTGCCGCTTGAATATATTTATCTGGCTGTTGCTGAACAATTTGATATAAATTGATTAGGTCTTGGTTGATGTCACACAATAAATAGTCATCAAACTGTGTATTGAGGAATACCGAACCTGCCCCAACGAAAGGCTCAATCAGTCTATTTCCAGCTGGAAGGTGTTTTGCTAGCTCATCAACGAGCTTATATTTACCGCCTGCCCACTTTAGAAAGGCTCTATGCTTTTTTATCATGAATAGGAATTATGCCAGCAAAATTAAAGCTGATGATTGTACTCTGTTTAACGACAATTATCATCGGATAAAGTAGATTTATTCGTTGATTTTTCATCCTATTGACTTGGATGCTGCAGAATATGAAGATTGTTAATCTTGTCGCTTATAATCACTTAAGTCAGCCCACTTTCTTACCCAGGGAGCCGCTAATCCATATTGTTTCTGAAGGCTTTTAGCTTTTACGGAGGCTGCCAATGCGGTTTCAAAATCACCCAGCAATATAACGTGGCGTTGTTTGTAACTCATTATGTAAACTTGCGGCTCTTTTGCCAGTTTAACTAAAATCGGTGTAAGTGAATCTTTGTCATTCACGCTGGCAAGTTGCAGCGTAAAACCTTTCACTTTTAGATTCGGGGTATTATCTCGCTCAACAATATCATTCGGCTTACTTACCGTATTAACTTGCGCTTTGGGTAACTTACCTTGGAAAGATAAGCCTTTTAATGATGAATTAACCACTATGTCAGTATGATTATCTGCAGGAATATTTTCTATGAGGTTAGTCTCACCTTGCTCTACTAGCGAACTGTCAGCAATGATTTGCTGCTCTATGATTAAGTGCGCTTGTTCATTGGCTCTCGACTTAGTTAAGGCCAATTGCCTATGGGCAAAATAAGCGCTTAATGAACTGTCGGCATAACCAATGACATATTGAGCTGCTTTAACACGCACAGCGGATTGTTCTGCTGTTAATACTGGCGACAATGATGCCGAAATAGGAGGAGGTAATTGTGTACTTATGCCCCACCAAAGCGACACACCAGCTAATATGGTGACAGAAGCAATCATCATTTTAATAGACGCAGACCAAGATGATTGCTCTGTTTGTGGCTCTTCTAATGCTAACGCTAATAATTGAACCACTTCAGCTGGCGTCCCCTGCTGCTTCTCTAATTGCTTATGGATAATTTCACGTGGAATAAACGGTGTTTGCCGACTCCGCAATAATAAACTTTGATAGAGGCCATCGCGCTCGGGTACAGATAAAGGTTCAATAGTCACAGGCAGTAATCTAGCACGAATATCATCAGTTAATTCAGCTACTAAGGTATGCCAAAAACTGGGGGTAACGGTCACTGTAACTGCAACAGGTTTACCTGCACAATGAATTTGGCTCAGCAGAATACACTCAGCCCAAATATCTTTAGGCAATAAATCGGCATCATCGATGATGATATGTAATGGTTTTTTTAAACTAGATTGGATTCTCAGTACGGTGTCCATCAAAGGACGTTCATCATCAAAAATTGGCGCGGAGATTAATTGAACCAGAATTTTTCGACGAATTTCAGCGCTATCAGCGTGTTGAGGACAAATGATCAATGCTGAATTGTAGTCATCTAGCTCACTGGCTAATGCAGCCGTCAGTGTCGACTTACCTGAACCGTTATCACCACAAATAACCAACAACTGTTCGCTATAACTAGCAATATGCTGTAAACGCTGAATGAGCGCTTCTTGGGTAGGGAGTAGCAATAGTCCTGGAGTCGTCAATGATTCACCACACTATAATTTATAGCTAGCATAGTTATATGCGGAATAATTTATACGCAGCTAATAACCTGTTTCAATAAGTCTTCACTCACATCACTAAAGACATCAGCTTTGCCTATTTCTGTAGGTAATACTAAGCGGATTTTACCACCTAACACTTTTTTATCTCGACGCATATGCTTGATAAACTGTTCAAAACCCATCGACTCTGGAGCCGTTATAGGTAAATCAAACGCTTGCATCAATCGGCAAATACGCTCGACACTTTGCTCATCTAATAGATTGAGCTTACATGCTGTTTGAGCCGCTAAAACGGTACCAGCAGAGACAGCTTCGCCATGTAACCAAACACCGTAGCCCATTTCAGCTTCGATAGCATGCCCGAAGGTATGCCCAAGGTTTAATAACGCTCTTACACCTTGTTCAGTTTCATCTTGTGCGACAACATCTGCTTTAATCTGACAACATTTAGCAATAGCATAATTTAACGCGTCAGTTTGAAGCGATTTTAACGCATCTACATTTGCTTCAAGCCACTGGAAAAAGTCAGCATCCCAAATAATACCGTACTTAATCACTTCAGCCATACCTGCAGCAAACTCATTTGCGGGTAATGTCTGTAAGCAAAGCGTATCGATAATCACTGATTTAGGCTGATAAAATGCACCAATCATATTTTTCCCAAGAGGATGATTAACAGCCGTTTTACCACCAACTGAAGAATCAACTTGGGACAGTAATGTAGTTGGCACTTGAATAAACTCAATTCCACGCTGATAACACGCAGCCGCGAAACCAGTCATATCACCAACAACACCACCACCTAGTGCGACTAATACCGAGTCTCGGGCAAAGTTATGCTCAAGTAATGCGGTAAAAATATAATCTAGATGTTGTAAATCTTTAAATTTTTCGCCATCCGGCAAAATAACCGTTTCAATGCGCGCGCAAGCGCTCATCGCTTGTTGTATCTGTTGAAGATACAACGGAGCAATGGTGTCATTTGAAACAATTAAGGCTTTTTTGTTTGTTAGGTAGCGAGCAAATAGCCCGCTATCATTCATCAAATCCTGGCCAATATAAATGGGGTAACTTCTATCACCTAATTGAACCTGAATCTGTTGCATGTTGTTACCTAAAAGCCAAGTTGCTCGATAATTTGGTTTGCGACGATTTTCGCGCTTTGCTCATCAGTCTTAACGATAACATCCGCAATTTCCTCATATAGAGGGTTGCGAATTTCCGCTAAGCTTTCAAGCACTTCACGTGGATCATCTACTTGTAACAACGGGCGACGCTTATCACGCTGCGTGCGCGCGACTTGTTTGTCGATAGTTGTTTCTAAGTAAACCACTATACCTCGAGCAGAAAGATAGTTGCGGATATCTTTACTCTGAACAGAACCACCACCTGTCGCGAGAACGATACCTTGCCTTTCTGAAAGATCACCGATGACTTGAGCTTCACGTCTACGGAAGCCTTCCTCACCTTCGACGTCAAACACCCAGGCAATATCTGCACCGGTACGTTGTTCAATCTCATGATCTGAATCGTGGAAATCTAAATGCAGCATTTGCGCCAGATGGCGACCAATTGTGCTTTTACCTGCGCCCATAGGGCCTACCAGAAAAATATTGCGTTTTTCAGCCATTTCGTATACGTCTGAATCTTATATGAAAGAATGCCTTATCGACTTAAACTCAAGCCGACCTATAATTTAACCTTGCTCTAATGAGACTTGACGGAGGATTATCTCAGTTAAGGGCTACCGCTTGCAAGTCATCACAGCTATTTATCATGATTTTATTATGTCACTGATGTTTAAAACCTCAAATAAAAGGTAATATTTTCGATTAAGTCTTTGTTAATACAAAGACTATAGGCCGATTAGCACTGCACTATCTAATTAAAGTTAATACCTTAAAACTTTAAGGAAGTTGCCATGATTATCACTAAAACGATAATTTTTTCGATTGGAGTAACGTTTAGTGATGCACTATTTAACGCGTTTAGCCATTACTCCCCCATAAATCACTGTCATAAAAAAGCCAGCAATTAAGTAGCTGGCTTTTTATTATTGCTATAGCGTGTAAAAAAATTAACGTTTGTCAGCAACAATCTTAGGGGTTACAAAAATTAATAGCTCTTGGCGCTCATTTGTGTCGGTTGAATTTCTAAATAAGAAGCCAACTAACGGAATATCACCCAGAACCGGAACTTTGCTTACTCGGCTAATGAGGTTTTGCTGGTAAATACCACCTAACACAATCGTTTCGCCATTATCTACGAGTACCTGAGTACCAATACGCTGAGTATCAATCGCAACCGCTTCACCCGTTGCTGTGGCAACCGTTGTTCCTTGAGAATCTTGGGTAATTTCAAGATCTAGGATCACCCGGTCATCTGGAGTTATTTGTGGAGTCACACGTAGCGATAACACCGCCTTCTTAAAGGTCACTGTTGTTGCGCCGCTTGATGCTGACTCAACGTATGGGATTTCAACACCTTGCTCAATGTATGCCGACTTCTGGTTAGATGTGGTAATACGTGGGCTGGCAATGATCTCACCTTTGTTTTCTTGCTCTAATGCACTTAATTCTAAATCGAGTACTGTACCGTCTGCCAATTTAGCCACATGGAAAGCGATACTGGTCGCCGAGCTTGCTGCTGCCGGTAAATTAACATTGAGGCGATCGTCAATGCTTGGAATAGTACCGTTAGCAATACTCGTTGCTCCTCCAATGGTGCCAGATGTGCCCTTAGAACCTTGTTGATCGGTTATGCCCCAGCGAATCCCGAGATCTTCAGATACGTCGTCTTTCACTGTCACCATACGCGCTTCGATTAGCACTTGTTTAATAGGAATGTCTAATACTTCTATTAAGCGGTGTACGTTTTCTAAAATCTCAGCCGTATCTTTTACCAGTAACGTATTTGTACGTTCATCAACAGCAACACTACCACGAGATGATAATAACGTTGAATCCGTAGTTTTAAGTAACTCGGCAATATCGATCGCTTTAGCATAGTTTATTTGTAAGTATTCAGAATATAGTGGTGCTAACTCTTTTACTTCTTGGCGATTCTTCAGATCGTTACTTTCGCGAATGGCAAGCTCTTCACTCGGTGCCACCATTAAAATATTGCCTTCAATACGCTTGTCGAGACCTTTAGTTTGCAATATAAGATCTAAAGCTTGATCCCAAGGCACATCATCTAAACGTAAGGTAATCTCACCTTCAACGGTATCGCTGGTCACTAGGTTAAAGTTGTTATAATCAGCAATAATTTGCAACACAGTACGCACTGAAATATTTTGGAAGTTTAGTGATAATGAACGACCATTATATTTCTTTGCCTCTTTAGCGACAGAGACACGCTCAACTTTATCGACGCTAACTTTAAACACATTGCCATCTTGGCGATAGTTATAATCATAGTTGCCATCAACATCCACCAAAATACGGGCGGTTAAATCATCTTTAAATGTTTCAAAACTATTTACCGGTGTAGCAAAGTCTTGTACATCCATAACGTAAAGTAAGTCATTGCCAATATCGGTGTTATAAAGTTTTATTTCAAGCTTTGAACCAACTTGTTCTACATTCGCCGCTACAGAACGATTGCTAAGATTGAATAATATTTCTCCACCGCCGGTTTTATTGCGGCGAAAATCAATACTACTAATGCCATTAACAAATGGATTGTTTGCTTCTACCGGACCAGACACATCATCATTAATAGTTAATCTATAACTATTACCAACAATTTTACCTTGATATGGTTTTACGTTAGACATTGCAACAATGATTTGTAAATCGCCACCTTGTTGTTGTGTAGTTAACTCTATTACACCAACAGCGTTTATCGGAATTTTACTTTTATTTAAATTAGAAATAGTGTCTGAGAAATTCAACATAATTTCTGCTGGGTCTGCCGATAAATCCACAGACGGTGACACTATTGATGATTCAAAAATTAACTCTAATTCTAATTGGTGATCAACCATTGAATGATATTTGACGTCCATAAGACGATTAGCAGCTATCGCACTAGGTATTAAACCCATTAATAATACTGCGCCTAAAAACGCTCTAAAAAATAATAACTTTGTTATTGCTTTTTTTATCGCGGCAGAAGATTCCATTATTCTCTCATCCTTCGCACGTTATTTTCCTGATAATTCTAAATTGCTGGATCTTTCTGCCCAACAACCTGAACCATCAGGGATTAATTCTATAATTTCGATAAATTGCGGCGTTACTTTAGCAATTCGGCCATGATAAAGCCCTAAATACTCACCTACACCCATGCGATAAACATTGGCATCACTAGATTCGACTAAAGCCCAAATAGTACTCTCTTCACTCAATGTTCCGCGCATTCTTAAATTGTCTAATGCATAAGTTTCTAAGCGACCTTTGCGACGTTTCAAGTCTGGTTGTAAACAATCTCTAGATGTATCAATCACCTCTTCTGTCAATTCCCTTGATGGTGGAACAAAAGGACTGCGCATTAATTCAGCTTGATAAGCAAAATGTTCAAACTTCGGTGTTTGCTTTAATGGTGGTATACGGGCAACGTGTTGCGCCTTTGTAGTAGTAACAAATAGCTCTAAATCACTGCGTTCGCCAATACAACCACTCAATAAAAACACCATTGATAACAATAAAGGCAAAAATTTCATTATTTCTGCCCCTTATCGGCCTGTTTCGTTAATTCAGCCCCTTCTTTAAAACGATACGTTTTGGCGAGAATATCCATTGATAATCCACCGGCATCGTTCTGCTTGATAGTAAAATCATGCAAACTGACAATTCGAGGTAATTTGGCAACACCACTGACCATATTACCCATTTGATGATAATCACCTACTACTGACATCTTTATCGGAAATTCAATATAGAAATCACGTTCAATTTCATCATCCCAATCTAGGCTATTAATTCTGAGGCCAGCATCAGTTGCAACAAATGTTAAATCATCTAATAAACCTGGCATTTCATTTTCGGATGGTAGCATTTTAAGCAATTCGGCAAACTGCACCTCCATCACGTCTAATTGTTCACGGTATAGCTTAAGATTAGCTGCTAAACGATATTTAGTTTCAAAATCTTCACGAAGTTGAATTTCTTTTTGCTGTTCAGCTTCCATTTGATCGATCGAATCTGAAATAAACAAATAATAACTAGCACCGATAACACACACAGATAAAAATGCAGCAAAGACAATTTTTACCAGCTTGGGCCAACCACCAATATTTTCAAAATCGATATCGTTAAATTGATCTAGGTCGAGATTCATTTTCTCGCTCCTTGGTTCGGATCAACATTAGTGACTTGTGAATCATCACGGATAGTGACACGTAATTTAAACCGCTGTAACTGTCTTAATTCTTCATTTTGCGTCACAATCGATTGCATACTCGGATCGTTAAGATAAGAAGATGTTTTAACTTTTCTCATCATATTCGCGACGTTATTATTTGATTCGCTTCGTCCTTCGATTAATAACACGCTACCTTTTTTCTCTATACTTGAAAGATAAATACCCGGTGGCACTATTCGGACTAATTCATCTAAAACATGAGTAGGTAAATTACGCGACTGCTGTAAGTTGAGAATAATTTCAGTTCGACGTTCAATATCTTTTTTACGTTCGGTAATTTTTCTAATTTCTGCTATTTGGGTATCAAGTAAGGTAATTTCTGATACTAAATATGCATTACGCTGACGCTGATCTTCAGTGACAACCTCTAGAAAACCCAAAAATAAATATACTACAAGTGATGTCACTAAAAAAACTAACGCTAAAATACCGATAAAATCGCGTTTTTGCTTCTCTCTAGCTTCTTCACGCCAAGGTAATAAGTTTATGTTCGCCATTGAGCATAACTCCTTAGCGCAAGACCACATGCCACCATATATTTACTCATATTAGGTTGAAGTTGACTTTTCATAACATCATCTGCATGCAAACACCCCTGAAAAGGATCTGCAACTATGGTATGAGTGCCTAACTCGTTAGTTAGTAATTCAACCATTCCTTCTAGCTTAGCTGTACCACCACACAAAACGATATAGTCAACTTTTTCACGTCCACTGGCAGTACAATATATTTGTAAAGTTCGTTTAATTTGTTGTAACAATTGCATTTGAAACGGAGATAAAACTTCGAACATATAATTACGCGGTAATTGTCCAGTAATCTTAGCGCGTTCAGCCTCATCATGGGGCATCCCATAAAATGACACAATTGACTGAGTGAATAACTCACCGCCAAAAGCTTGCTCACGAATAAACGTCGTGTCACCATTTTCAACCACAGAGAATGTGGTCATATTGGCGCCGATATCAACCATGGCGATTGATTTATCTTTAGCGCCATCAGGTAACTGACCATAAATTAATTCTGCAGAGCGTCCAAGTGCATAAGCTTCCACATCAACAACTTTAACGTCTAGTTCAATGGCATCCAAAGAGTCTACACGTGAATCAATATTTTCTGTGCGGCATGCGCTCAGTAATACGTTAACTTTGGTTGGGTCGGTAATATTCGGGTTAAGCCTTTCAAAATCGATGCTGACTTCATCAAGTGAATAAGGAATAAGATTGTCAGCTTCAATTTCAATTTGAGCTTCCATCTCCTCTTCATTTAACGCTGCATCCATATAAATGACTTTAGTCATAACTGCAGAGCCAGAAACCGCGACAGCTGCAAACTTTAGGGATTTAGGTAAACCCCGTCGAATCTGTCTTAGCGACTCAATTACCGCTTCAGTATCACGAATATCATGATCGACCACAGCTCCCTTTCTAACAGGAACTGACGCATGATTTTGAATTTTATATCCATCCGCAGTCTTGCTCAACAAAATGGCTTTTATTTCATGAGACCCAATATCAATCCCAACCATCTGAGGTGCTTGACGCTTCCACAATTTAGAAAGCATAGTCCGTCATCACAATTCTATTTTTATTTTCTAAGAGATTAGCACATAATCAACTCGTTATAAGTATTTGTATAAAATGTTTCAGCATTTTACAAATTATATTTAGTTATTTCATGTTTTACTTCACCAAAAACTCTCCCGCTTATATACTACCGCTACTATTTTTGATTTATCTGGAATTATTGAGTGAAGTGGTTTAAACGTTTATTAATTGCATTTTTTAGCCTATCACTACTTGGCATTGCTGCTATAGCTGCCGCTTACTTTTATGTGCTACCTGACTTACCCGATGTTAATTCGCTAAAGACGGTCCAATTACAAACTCCGCTGCGTATTTACAGCCGCGATGGCAAACTGATTTCTCAATTTGGTGAGAAACGTCGCATACCTGTCGAGTATGAAGAAGTGCCCTTTCAGTTAATTAATGCCGTACTCGACACTGAAGATGCGCGCTTTTTTGAACATAATGGTATTGATCCGATTGGTATTATCCGCGCGGCAATCATATTAATAACAACAGGTAAGAAAAGCCAAGGTGCAAGTACGATTACACAACAGGTTGCCCGAGGATTTTTCTTATCTAACGAAAAAACATACATTCGTAAAGTAAAAGAAATCTTCCTTGCATTGAAAATTGAAAAGGCGTTATCGAAAAAAGAAATTTTAGCTCTTTATTTAAATCGTTCATTCCTAGGTAACCGCGCTTATGGTGTTGGTGCTGCTGCTCAAGTCTATTATGGTAAAGAACTGAGCCAATTGACACTACCAGAAATGGCAATGATAGCAGGCCTACCACAAGCTCCATCTGCAGCTAATCCAATTAGAAACCAATCACGTGCGATATCTCGTCGTAATTGGGTATTGAGTCGTATGCTAGAGAAACGCAATATTACTCAAGCAGAATATCAAGAGGCTATCAGTAGCCCGTCGACCGCGAAATACCATGGTGCTGAAATTGATTTATACGCTCCGTATGTTTCAGAAATGGCGCGTGATTACATGATCCAGAAATACGGTGAAGAAGCAGCCTATACTAACGGCTACAATGTCTACACCACGATATCATCCGAACTCCAATTGATGGCGCAGGAATCACTAAGAGACAACGTTTTTGCTTATGATCAACGCCATGGATTCCGTGGTCCTGTGACTGAATTATGGACTGATACTCCGCTCGACCATGATGAGATTGTCGCTACGTTAAAACGCACCGACTCAATGCAGGGCATTATGCCCGCTGCAGTTATAAGCGTTCAAGATCAACAAGCACAGGTAATGGATGACAAGGGCGAACTGATTACACTTGAATGGAAAGGCCTAAAATGGGCGCGTAAGTTTATAAGCGATAAACGCCAAAGCTTACCACCAAAACAAGCCAGTGATATTTTGACCGCTGGTCAACAAGTGTGGATCCGTCATAATGGTAAGTATTGGCAATTGTCTCAAATACCACAAGTCTCTAGTGCGACAGTGTCACTTGAACCTCATGACGGTGCGATTAAAACCCTCGTCGGTGGATTTAGCTTTAGTCAAAGTCAATTCAACCGAGTGACTCAAGCTAAACGCCAATTAGGTTCCAATATTAAACCTTTTATTTATGCTGCTGCGTTAGAAAAAGGTTACACACTGGCTACGCTCATCAATAACGCTCCGATTAACAAACCAGATACCCGTCAGGGCACTGCGTGGCGTCCTAAAAACTCACCAGACATTTACGGTGGTCCAACACGTTTACGTGTCGGTTTAGCTCAGTCTATTAACGTTATGTCAGTCAGAGCGATGCGCCACACAGGCTTAGATGACACTATCAAAAAACTAGTACAGTTTGGTTTTGATCCGAGTGATTTACCCCGAAATGAATCGTTAGCATTGGGTTCACCTTCAGTGACACCGTTACAGGTCGCCACTGCATTTAATAGCTTTGCAAATGGTGGTTATTTAGTTGAACCTTACTTTATCGATCGCGTGACCGACTCATACGACAACACGATTGAACAAACCATTCCCGCTATTGCATGTAGCAAACCAGTCCCCTCTGTTGAAGATGATGTGGTTATTGAAGATCCATTTGCTGCGATGGCTGAAGAATTCTCTCAGCAAACTCCAGAAGCATCAGTAGATACATTAGATGGAGAAGTTGAAGCAACGTCCATTACCGCTGAACAAAACATTTGCAGTAATCCACAAGCTCGCTTTGCTAAGCGAGTCGTTTCAGAACAAACTGCATTTTTGATCACTGAAGCGCTAAAGAGCGTAATTTGGGGCGGCGGCGACTGGAGCAAAGGTACTGGTTGGAATGGTACAGCTTGGCGTGCATCTAAATTAATTAAGCGTCATGACATTGCGGGTAAAACAGGTACAACTAACGAATCTCGAGACACTTGGTTCAGTGGTTTTAACCCTACACTTACAGCAACTTTCTGGGTTGGCTTTGATGACCATGGACGTCAGCTAGGACGCTCAAGCTGGATGGCTACCGGCGAACCAGATCAGATATCAGGTGCGGAAGCGGGTGCTAAAACCGCTGGTCCTGGTTGGAATGACTATATGAATAAGGCCCTGTCTGGTACGCCTGAACCTTCTGTTATCCCGCCAAAAGGAATTGTATCTGCACGTATTGATTTAGCGACTGGCAAATTGACTCGCAAGACAGACCACACTACCGAGTTTGAGTATTTTGTTGAAGGTACAGAACCCAAAGAATATGTTACTGAAACACAGCAAAGTGGCGATATTTTTATCGACAATGTTGCTGAAGATTTATTTCAATAATAGGGTTTAAAATAAATTGATTAAAAAAGCCATTCAGTCGAATGGCTTTTTTATTACTGATTTTATAGCGTATTTAATCTTAGACAATGGTGTTGGGTATCAGTAATTGATGCAGTTCAGTTAAATTACGAACCTGATAACTTGGAGAGATATCATCACTTATAGGTTCGTCATGATGATTTAACCAACAAGTGTCGATACCTGCATTGATACCGCCTAAGATGTCAGAATGTAAGTTATCGCCAACCATAAGTACTTGATGCTTCTCCGGCTTTCCCATTAAGCTAAAAGCATGATGAAAAATAGCAACATCTGGCTTTGCTATACCTAGTTGTTCAGAAATAACCACCGGATTAAAAGCATCTTCAAAGCCAGTACGGCTCAAGCGGATATTTTGTAGCTCGGTAAAACCATTAGTAATTATACCAAGGTTAACTTTACCGCTTAGAGAATCAATCAGTTCCCGGGCACCAGGCAATGGCTGACAAATATCGGCCATAGCCGCAAGAAACTGACTGTTTAGATGCTGTGGAGTAACAGATAGTTTGTTCGCCCAGTGATGGAATCGGGTATGTTGTAAATGCGTAGCACTAATTAAACCGTTTTGATACTCGACCCACAATGGTTTATTTACTTGCTGATAAACAGCAAAGTCATCAATATTAAAATCAACTTCAAAGCGCGAAAACATTAATTTCAATCCAGCAAAAGCATCGAAATGAAATAGCGTTTCATCGGCATCAAATAAAATCCATTTATATTTATTGAGCAAATTCGACATCTACGAAGTCCTTCTTTTGTTTAAATGAATAACTAACCTCAGATCAAAATAATGCACATTATTATAAAACTTTTTGTGCTGCTACTTATGGTAATAGGTATGATCTCAAGCTGAAGTGAGTTAACGATGGTGACTACGAGTTAAATAATGACATTAACTGCGCTTCTTGCTGCAGTAGACTTTGATAAATAGTTAACTGATTTATAGCGCGATCAAGATTGTGAGTTGGATACTTGATCCCAAAATATGTATCGCCATTTAAATAATCCGTTAAAAACCGTACCCCAAGCATTAATGGCATCACTTTAGTGCCGAGCCATAAACTACGTTTTTCGAGCGGAGTAATAATGTCAGCTAGAGATTCCATGTACGATGTTGTAGCTGCAATAATAATCTCAGGTCGGGCATATACATTGGTTAAATTAGTTGAGTCCTCTGGCTCTGGAGAGCAAAAAGCGCGCACCATATCACCAAAGTCATACATCAAATATCCTTTCATGCAGGTATCTAAATCAATAATGGCCATGCTGGACATATCTCGCCCATCAAACAGCATATTATTGATTTTAGTATCATTATGACATATTCGAACCGGTAATTCGGCTTCGTATTGTACCAATGTTGCCAGTAAATCTGTCTGTGACAAACACAAATCGACCCAATCTTTACAATGACTTAATCGATTATGAGTGTCAGCTGCCTTTGCATCACGCAATTGAGCGATACGTTGAGGTAAATTCAAAAAATCAGGGATAACATCGACAATGTAACTAGGGTTCAAATCACTTAATGCTGCGGCAAAATGCCCAAAAGCCTCAGCTGCCAACTTAGCTTGAGCTGGTGTATCAACCACTTCAATCGTGTTGCTATGAGGTAAGTAATCTATTGCTCGCCAAAAACCTTGTTCGCCTAAATCCAAATATAGTGCACCTGCTATAGTGGCTATTGGACTAACCACTTGTAATGGATAATGGTGCTGTTGGTGCTTAATCAATAAATGCTGGCTAATATTGGCAGCATTTTGAATGACCACCTTAGGTTCAATAAATACTTGGGTATTAATGCGCTGCAACACCAACGATTTTGATTTATCACTCACCAAGAAGGTTTGATTAATATGGCCATTACCCAATGGATAAAGCGTACTATGCTCACTACTAAAACCAAACTGAGGCAATACATTTTTACGGATAAAATTGACCAATCAAAAACTCCAAATCATGTTCATCAAAGCAAAGATAACCAACACATTTCTTCTGTTTGGTTACCTTAATAATGGTTACTGGCTTAGTATCATTTCAAATTGAGGGTTTTGCATTAATGTTGCTTGGCTGCCCTTTAAACTAAATTCATAACCACACAACTTAAAGCTACCTCTAAGCGCAACATGATTAACAATGGCATCTTTATCCAGTGGCGTAAATCGAGCTTCACTGGCACCATCATCTAGTAGATCAACCGTTATTGGTCGGTAACGGCTACCGTCATTAAATTCAAGGTTGGTACAGGTTTTATCACCTATTGCAGTCGCTAAACGCCATAAATTTTGTTTATCACCACTTTCACCTAACCAACGTACGATAAGGATTTCGCCCTCTAAAGCGAGCCAAAACCCATCAGGCAGTTTGATCATTTGTCGAATGCTGGCTTGTTGTTGATTACTCATATCATCAACATGCTCAGTTTGCTCTGTGCCGTCGCCAGAAAATACACTGATTAAAGTGAAAACCAAATACACAACCACACTAACAGCAATAATAGCCGCAGCAATTTTACCGATTAAAATCAACTTTGTCTGGTGTAACTTAGCCACATTCAGCCAAGACTTTGCAAGTTCAGTAATCGACCCTGACTGCAACGCATCTTGATCAACATAAAGCGGCTGATGACTACGTTCTTGCGACGTCGAAAACGAATTGACCGGATCATCTTCTGCTGCTGTATCGAAATGTTGATCCATGTGCGTGCCAGCTTGCTCGAAACTTGTTTGCGGCACAGCATCATCATTAAATGGATGTTTGTCTCTATCGGCAGAATCTGGATGAGTTACCCCCGTAAACGCTACTTCATCAGCTGGCTCTCTTGATGAAAAAGTGTTATCAGGCTGCTCATGAACAGGCATAACCTGCCCTTTCATTACCGGTTCTTGTCGATGAAAAACCGAGCCCGAAATGGATACTGATACCATGCTTGGTCCATAATATCCTTGCACATAGTTAATTGAATTTTTAGCCGGTAAGAATGCTAGGTAGCCACCACAAGCCAGGCCAAACAAAAACACTCCTGCTAGTGCGCCTAAAGGCGCCATTAAGTAGGTTAATATGCCAAAAACCAATACCGGAACAACACATACCATTGCCAATTTAATCGACTTATTGGCATCATTTAAGCGACGAACAGCCGATAAACCAACAACAGGCATTACTGCTAGCGTCACAATCCAATTAATTACACTTGCCGGAAATACAACAGCAGCGATTATTAGCAACAAAAATGCAGCTAAAATAACTCCCATTAACCTTAAGCCTGTGTCACGACCATCTCGGCACAGTAGGGTTTTTACAGACATCAATCATTCCTATTCATTTACAAAAAAATCAAAAAACAGCTGGCTACATAACAGAATGAGTCGGTGATTATCGTGCGTTATTACAACACAAATGGGTTGTTCTCATCATCAAAATCGACACCCGCTATTAATAGCGCAAAGCCTACAGAATTTATCTTATAAAGCCATACCCAACCTAGCTTTTGCGTTACTTTTTTATTCACTATCGCGTAAGTCACTTTTTATCAATCTACGAGCTGATTTTACTAATCTAATAGCAATAATACACAATACCAATATCTATCATTGCGCTAGCATAACCCTACAGTTAACGAGTATAATATTAAGCTTTCTTAATGAATAATCGGATGAGAAACCCTTTTTATGAGCACTCGTGGAAATCTTTTTATTGTGTCAGCCCCCAGTGGCGCAGGTAAATCATCACTTATATCAGCACTATTAAAAGATAAACCCAGCGATAAACAGGTTTCAGTGTCACATACGACCCGCAAACCTCGTCCAGGCGAAGTCGATGGCCAACATTATCATTTTATTACTGTGGAACAATTTAAAGCACTAATTGCCCAAAATGCCTTTATTGAATGGGCCGAAGTTTTTGGCAATTTTTATGGCACTTCCAAGCTCGTCATCGAACAAACATTAGATAAAGGCATCGATGTATTTCTTGATATTGATTGGCAGGGCGCAGAACAAGTAAAAAAATTAATGGAAACGGCGATTGGAGTGTTTATTTTACCGCCGTCTAAAACTGAGCTTGAACGCCGTTTAACCGGCCGAGGTCAGGATAGTCAGCAAGTAATTGATTCACGCATGGCACAAGCCGTTTCGGAAATGTCACATTATGCACAATACGAATTTATAATTGTAAATGATGATTTTGATAACGCGCTAGCCGATTTAAGCGCCATTATTCGCAGTCAAAGGCTAACCTGTGCTAGTCAGCAGCATGCGCAAAATGATATGATTGTTGATCTCTTGGCAGATTAATTGTCATAGTGTACAATTTTGCGTCATTTTTTCCCATAGATAACACTGGAGTTTCAACACATGGCTCGCGTAACTGTAGAAGACGCCGTAAATAAAATCGGCAACCGTTTTGATATGATCCTGGTTGCAGCGCGTCGTGCACGCCAAATCGCCGTCCAAGGTAAAGAACCTATGGTTGATGAGATGAATGATAAACCAACGGTTGTCGCTTTACGTGAAATCGAATTAGGTTTAGTCACCTCAAACACTTTAGATGCTGATGAGCGCCAAACTGTTCGTGAACGTGAAGCAGCTGAAATTGCCGCTGTCGCAGCCATTGCAGAAGGCCGCGTTTTATAAGGAGTAGCGCCACTTGTATCTGTTTGAAGGTCTAAAAGAGTCAGCATCCAGCTATTTAGAGCCGGATCAAGTAGAATTACTCAAGCAGGCCTATTTGGTTGCGCGTGATGCCCACGAAGGGCAAATGCGCACAAGTGGCGAGCCTTATATTACCCATCCGGTTGCGGTTAGCCGCATCTTGGCAGACATGCGTCTCGATCACGAGTCGCTTATGGCTGCCTTGCTTCATGACACCATCGAAGATACTCCTGTCACCAAAGAAGAACTCACAGAGTTATTTGGTGTGGCGGTTGCAGAACTGGTGGAAGGTGTTTCAAAACTTGATAAAATCAAGTTTCGTGATAGAAAAGAAGCCCAAGCGGAAAATTTCCGTAAAATGATGATGGCAATGACTCAAGATATTCGAGTTATCCTCATCAAGTTGGCTGACCGAACTCACAACATGCGCACACTGGGCTCACTTCGCCCTGATAAACGTCGTCGTATTGCTCGCGAAACCCTAGAAATCTACGCCCCAATAGCTAACCGATTAGGTATTCACAATATCAAAATCGAACTTGAAGACTTAGGTTTTCAAGCCTATTACCCTATGCGACATAGAGTGATACGTGATGTTGTCAAAGCAGCTCGTGGGAATCGTAAAGAATTAATTAACAGTATTGAAGTGGCCATTGAAACACGCCTTGAAGAAGCTGGGATCCCCACTAAAGTCAAAGGTCGTGAAAAAAACCTCTATTCGATTTATCGAAAAATGCGCAGTAAAGAACTTCAATTTCAAGAGGTTATGGATATCTATGCGTTCCGAGTTATCGTTGACTCTATTGATACCTGTTATCGCGTGCTCGGCGCTATGCACGGATTATACAAGCCGCGCCCAGGACGTTTTAAAGATTATATCGCTATTCCCAAAGCCAACGGTTATCAATCATTACACACATCATTATTTGGCCCTCATGCGGTTCCTGTTGAAGTGCAAATTCGCACTGAAGAAATGGATCAAATGGCCGACAAAGGTGTTGCTGCGCATTGGATGTATAAAAACAATACCGATACGGCTCAACAAAGCACTTCTCAAGTTCGTGCTCATAAATGGATGCAAAGTTTGCTTGAGTTACAGCAAAGTGCAAGCAGCTCATTTGAATTTGTTGAAAACGTTAAAACTGAATTATTCCCTGAAGAAATCTACGTATTTACCCCTGAAGGTCGTATCTTAGAATTGCCGGTCAATGCCACTGCCGTCGATTTTGCCTACGAAGTGCATACTGATGTGGGCAATACCTGTGTTGGCGCACGCGTTAATCGTCAAGCATATCCGTTGAGCCAACCATTAATTTCAGGGCAAACAGTCGAAATCATTACCGCAAAAGGTGCTCGCCCTAATGCTGCATGGTTAAACTTTGTCGTAACGGGTAAAGCTCGTGGTAAAATTCGTCAAGTATTAAAGAGTCTTAAAGGCGATAACGCTATCGCATTAGGTAAGCGTTTACTAAACCATGCCTTAGGTGATACTAAGCTTGAGACCATTCCGGCTGAATTACTTGAGAAAGTGATCAAAGAAACCAAACACACATCTTTAGACTCGCTGCTAGCAGATATTGGCTTAGGCAATGCCATGAGCATTGTGATTGCCCAGCGCTTGGTTGGTGAGCAGTTTGATTCGCAAGATAGCAATAAAGAAAAACCACAAATGCCAATTCGCGGTGCTGAAGGTATGTTGGTCACTTACGCTAATTGTTGTCGCCCAATCCCTGGTGATGCCGTCATCGCCCATGTAAGCCCAGGCAAAGGTCTGGTAGTGCACATGGAAAGTTGTGCCAATATTCGCGGCTATCAAGGCGAACCTGATAAGTATATTTCAGTGCATTGGGATAACGTAGAAGGCGCAGAATACCAAGCAAATCTACGCGTTGAAATTGTTAACCATCAAGGTGCATTAGCAAAAATTACTTCTATCATCGCATCTGCTGGATCTAATATTCATAATCTCAGTACCGAAGAACGTGATGGCCGAGTGTATTTGATTAATTTACGTATTTCAGTTAAAGATCGTGTTCACCTTGCAAACGTTATGCGCAGAATACGTGTTTTACCTGAAGTATTACGCACCTCGCGTAACCGCTAGTCACTGATAACCATTAAAGAGAGCACGCACAACATGGCCGAAAAAATTATCATCGCAACCGACAAAGCTCCACAAGCTATTGGCACTTACTCACAAGCAGTTAAAGTCGGCAGTACCGTTTATCTTTCAGGTCAGATTCCGTTAGATCCAAAAACCATGACCATGGTAAGCGATGATTTTGCAGAACAAGTCGTACAAGTGTTCGAAAATTTGACCGCTGTATGTGAAGCAGCAGGTGGAAGAATGAGTGACATCGTTAAGCTCAATATCTTCTTAACCGATTTATCTCATTTTGCCACTGTAAACGAAATTATGAGTCGTTACTTCCAACAACCTTATCCAGCTCGTGCCGCTATTGGCGTCAAAGAGTTACCAAAGGGATCATTGGTAGAAATGGATGGAATAATGGAAATATAAGGACAACTGTATGATATTTTCTTAAGGCGCCTAGGGCGCCTTTTTTATTACCTATGACTTTTTCAAAGTAGAGTATTTGCTCAATATCTATTGTTTATTCAGTAGATTCTGCTAACGTGTTTATAGTGTTATCTTGCACACATACTGTGCAATTGTTTGCGCCAGCGCACAAAAATGGCCATACTAAATTTATAGAGACCCACAATAACAATAAAGAACATGGAAGCGTCGATGGAAAATTTAATTAAAACTCCTGTTGAGATGTTGTCTCATTGGGTAGATACGCAAGGTGACAAAGTTTACCTTCGCCAGCCGATTGACGGTAAATATGTTGATTTCACATGGCGTGAAGTTCAGCAAAAGATGCAACAAATTGCAGGTTCACTGCGTCATTTAGGTTTAGAACGTGGCGATAAAATTGCTGTGTTGTCGAAAAACTGTGCCGAGTGGTTTATTGTCGATTTAGCATTAATGTACGGTGGTTACATTAGTGTGCCTGTTTATCCAACCGCTAATGCAGAAACTATTCGCTATGTACTTGAACATAGCGGCGCTAAAGCCATTTTTACCGGTAAACTCGATCATTGGGCTGAACAAGAAGCCGCTGTTGGCGGTGAAATTCTCCGTTTAGCCATGCCATATGACACCATGCCAGCACAATATCATTGGGATCACTTGTTAAAGCTGGGTCAGCCGCTCGTTGACGAGCCGTTCCCAACTGCAGATCAAGTCATGACCCTGATTTACACCTCTGGTTCAACCGGCAAACCCAAAGGCGCGATTCAAAGCTTTACCAGTTATGGCTGGGCGTGCGAAGCGGTGATTCGTGATTTACAAACCAATACTACTGACCGACTATTATCGTACTTACCACTAGCACACATTACCGAACGTGTGGCTATTGAAGGCTCGTCATTTTATTCAGGAGCAACGGTTTCTTTTGTAGAAAGCCTCGACTCATTTGTTGATGACATTCAACGCTGTCGCCCAACGGTGTTTTTCTCGGTACCGCGTTTATGGACAGTATTCCAATTAAATATCATCAACAAGATTGGTGAGAAAAAACTCAAAACCTTACTCAAACTGCCCATCATTAGCAGTATTGTTAAGCGTAAAATTAAGAAAGGTTTGGGACTCGACCAATCTCGCTTGAACGGCTCAGGCTCAGCACCCATCCCACCATCATTGATTCAATGGTATTACAGCATTGGCATCGATATTTGTGAAGCGTGGGGAATGACCGAAAACTGTGCTTACTCGATAATTAACTTCCCATTCAACGCCAAGAAGATCGGCACGGTTGGCCGGCCAGTTGAAGGCTGCTTAGTACGTCAAACTGAAGAAGGTGAGTTATTAGTTAAAAGCCCAGGCTTGATGAATGGCTATTACTTACAAGAAGAAGCCACCGCCGCAGCATTTACTGAAGATGGCTTTTTCCACACTGGCGATTTGTGCGAAATTGACGCAGACGGTTACATCGACATTACCGGCCGCGTTAAAGACAATTTCAAAACCTCAAAAGGTAAGTATGTTGCTCCAGTGCCGATTGAACGTAAATTAGCTCAGGACACTCATGTAGATTTAATTTGTGTTATCGGTTCAGGTTTACCACATCCGGTCGCGTTAGTGCAGCTTTCAGAAGGTTCAAAACTTCAGCCTCGCGAAGAAGTAAGAACATCGTTAAAAGAGACTCTCGATGGTGTTAATCCACATTTAGAGTCACACGAACATGTTGATGCCATTATCGTTGTTAATGATGAGTGGACCATTGAGAATGACGTGTTAACCCCGACGTTGAAAATTAAACGTCACGTACTTGAAAAAGCGTTTACCGCCAAAGTAGACGGTGTTCGCGGCGCCAAAGTACGTTGGGAAGACGAGTTGTAATAATCAGCTAACGATTATCTATCTTCAAAAAATACACGCAATATGCGTGTATTTTTTTGACATATTCTGTCAATATACCCGCCATTAACTATGCAGCGTTAACACTATCGTTGTACACCATTTATTAGGCAGAAACTCGAATGTTCATTGCGTTATCCATTATCGGCGGTTTTATTATTTTAACCATTGGCGCTGAAGCACTTGTGCGCGGAGCCAGTGCCGTAGCGCTACGTTTGGGCATTGCCCCACTTATTATTGGCTTAACCATTGTGGCATTTGGTACCAGCGCCCCTGAATTAGCCGTTAGTGTTAAATCAGCATTAGCAGGTAATCCAGGTATAGCCTTAGGTAATGTCGTCGGCTCCAACATTGTCAACATTGGTTTAATTCTAGCTATCACCGCTCTTATTCGCCCTATTACAGTGCAATCTCAAATGGTGAAGCGCGACATCCCTATCATGATTGCCGCTTCAGTATTAATGTGGTTTTTACTGCTTGATGGTGAAGTGAGCTTTATCGACGGTGCCATTTTATTCAGCGCACTTGTTGGCTATTTAGTTTTTAGTTATGTTAGTGCCAAAAATAACCCAGAAGATCTGGATGTTGATGCCAGCCCGCAACACCCTGGCTTATCTATCGCATTAATCATTGTTGGTATCGCGATGTTAGTTGGTGGTGGCATATTATTTGTTGATGGTGCCGTAGATTTAGCCAAACAGTTTGGCATTAGCGAAGTCATCATCGGCTTAACCATTGTGGCTATTGGTACCAGTATGCCAGAGCTTGTCACCTCGGTGATGGCAGCTCTTAAAGGTCAAAGCGACATTGCCATCGGTAATGTTGTTGGATCAAATATTTTCAACGTACTCGGTATTTTAGGCGCAACAGCATTAATCCACCCAGTTTCCGCGGCCGGATTTAACGAAATCGATTTTATCGCCATGTTGATCTTCGCCTTCATGGTATTACCGTTTGCTTGGAGTGGCTTACGTATTGGTCGTCGTGAAGGTAGTGTTCTGTTAGCTGGTTACCTTGGCTACACCAGTTATTTAGTGATGCAAGTGGTTTAAGTTATCGGAAAATATTACTCACAATAAAGACCGAATATTGATTCGGTCTTTTCATAAAAAATGCTAAATATTCACTCATATTTAACAAGCTCTACTGAAAATAAATGACATTTGTCATCTTCAATTGATGACCTTTGTATCTAAGAATATCCTTCGTCTATCGCCATACTACACCTATCCCAACAACATCTTGATTGGGGAAACGTAAATGGAGATAGCCATGAAAACCTTATTACTGATCACCAGCTTAACCTTAGTCAGCCACACTAGCTTTGCTAATATTAGCGATATTGATGCTGCAGCTAACACCATGAATATCACTGAACTGAGTCAATACAGTGAACAGGCTATTGATTATGAAAAAGCCTATGCTGATTATCGCCTAGCCATTACAGCCAACATCATCGGCCAACGTCAACTCGCTACAGATTCATTAAACAATGCCCAGCACACATTAGAATCCCTTTTAGTCCAAGATCCATCTGCAGACCAACAAGCTCTTCTTGCTGCGGTATACGGAATGCAAATCTCGTTTGATAATAGCAAAGGTGCTGTATTAGGAATGAAAACAGCGCAATTATTGCAACAAGCAAACGATCTCGAACCTAACAATCCGCGAGTCAGCCTAGTGCGAGCAATTAATGCATTTTATACCCCAAGCGTATTTGGTGGCGGCCTCGATAAGTCACAAACATTAGCAACCCAAGCAATTAGTCAATTTGAGCAGCCTTGTAACGAAATCTGTTGGGGACATGCAGAAGCCTATACTTGGCGCGGACTAGCGAAACAGGAACAAGGCGACTTAAAAGGTGCTTTACAAGATTGGCAAACCGCCACTGAGGTTGACCCTCAGTATGGATGGGCAACATATCTGTTAAACCAACAAACAGTAAAGCAGTAATCGACCAGTTAATTATTACTCGCATAGGTTTTAGTTAGCGCGCAGTTACTCTATGATTAACTGCGCTAGGAGGCACAATGACATCATGTTTATCATCTAATAATGAAAAAAGTTACGAGCAAAAAACCGCTTGGGTTTACCTCATAAACTTAGGTTTTTACTTTATTCCCTTGTATTTCATGGACGGTCAATGGTTAAAGATTACGATTGCGATCGGATTATTAGTGCCCTTTATTATTGGTTATTTCTGGGCTTATAACAGTAGCAAAGAGCAAGCCCTCAAACCCATTGGGTTAATGTTTTTCACAGCAATAGCGTCGTCATTCGTCAGTAGTGGTGCCATATCACTATTCAGTTTTTGCTGCTTCTTTGTTGGTTTTTTCTACTCACTTCGCACTGCTATATTGAGTTTTATCGGACTGAGTATTTTGCTTTTAGTCATCGATATCAGCATGGGTTACTCAGGCTACTTTTTTACTTTTTATGGTATGGGAATTTGCTTAGGTGTCGGAGTTTTTGGTGTGATTGAACAAAATCGCCAACGAATAAAACGCCAGCAACAACGATCAAAAGATGAAGTCGCCAATTTAGCCACCGCATTAGAGCGCGAACGTATTGGCCGCGATTTACATGATGTTATGGGACATCACTTAGCCGCCATCGCCTTAAAAGCAGAACTGGCAGACAAGCTCATTACCTCAGGTAAAATCGACCAAGCGCAGCTGCAAATTCATCAAGTTAGCGTGATAACTCGAGACTGTTTAAGCCAAATTCGCCACACGGTATCGGGTTATAAACATCAAGGGTTAACCCAAACGTTAAACACCTTAGCCAGCACGTTAAGAGATAACGCTATTGCTGTCAGCATAGAAGGCACATTCCCTAAACTCAGTGAACTCATGGAATCGCAAATCAGCTTGCTACTAACTGAGTTGATTAATAACACCATAAAACACAGCCAAGCGACACATTGCACCTTGTGTATTGAAACAAGCCAAGACCGGCTCAAACTCAACTTTATCGAGAATGTGCCGGTTAAAATTATCACCAAAGGCAACGGATTAACAGGCATTCAAGAGCGAGTAAGCTTGCTACATGGCACAATCGACTATCAATTAATTCCCCATTATAAAGTGAGTATCCAATTGCCACTAATTGAGCCCGTTAGATGAAAATTCTATTAGCCGAAGATCAAGCGATGGTAAGAGGCGCCCTCGCCGCGTTGCTCACATTAGCGTGTGATAGCTTAAATGAAATAGAGATTGTCGAAGTCGAAGACGGCGATAAAGCGATGCAACAACTTAAAACAGATTCATTTGACCTGTTGCTCACCGACATTGAAATGCCTGGAAAATCAGGTTTAGAGCTGAGCCAATGGTTACAACAACAGCGCAGCCAGACCAAAGTGATTATTCTGACCACCTTTGGCCGAGCCGGTTATATCAAACGCGCATTAGAATACGGTGTCGGTGGTTTTTTATTAAAAGACGCTCCGTCTGATGACTTAATTAATGCGATTAAACAAGTGATGGCGGGTAAACGGGTTATCGATCCAGAATTAGCTTTTACCGCTATTGGTGAAATAGACCCTCTCAACGACAAAGAGAGGCGTGCATTGCGCCTGGCAAGCGAAGGCTTATCAACCAGCGATATTGCCAGTCAGTTGTTTATTGCAGAAGGCACAGTACGAAACTATTTATCGGAAGCCATCAGCAAACTCAATGCCAGTAACCGAATTGATGCTGCCAGAATCGCTAAGCAAAAGGGTTGGTTGTAATTAACGGCTTAATATTGCCTTGTATTCAAAGTCTGCTAAGATACCTTAAACATCTGTATATAATTACAGTGATTCGAGATTGATAGCTTGAAATCGCTATGGTTTTTACATCTTTGATAATCAATTTAGGTAAGCACAATTTGCTACGACTGGATCTTGTTCCGATCACCGACCTTAAAGGCGTTGCTAAAAAGGTTGCGGAAAAACTGGCTAAGTTAGGTATTAAAACAGTACAAGATGTACTGTTTCATTTACCGCTGCGTTATGAAGACCGTACGCAAATCCATCCTATTGCCGCATTACCTCCTGGCAGTTATGGCACCATCGAAGCAGAAATTCAGTCGACTCAAATCATGCAAGGTCGGCGGCGCATGTTAGTGTGTAATGTCCGTGATCACAGCGGAATGATGAGCCTACGGTTTTTTAATTTCTCGATGGCACAACGTAACGCCATGGAAAATGGTGCCAGCATTCGGGCTTACGGTGAAATACGCCGCGGCAATCATCATAAAGAAATTGTTCACCCAGAATATCAAATTATTCATCCTGGTGAATCGGTCACATTAAGCGACACGCTGACGCCTATTTACCCGACAACTGAAGGGGTAAAACAAGCCAGTTGGATAAAGCTAACAGAGCAAGCCTTGGCGATGTTAGACCAGGGTGGATTACCCGAGTTGCTTCCCAGTAGATTACAACCAAACAATATTAGCCTGCGTGATGCACTGCATATTTTGCACCGTCCCCATAGCTCGGTGTCCCCTTTTGAATTAGAACAAGGTCAACATCCAGCACAACAAAGATTAATCCAAGAAGAACTGCTGGCGCATAATCTGAGCATGTTGCAAATACGCCAGCGCAGTAATCAAGATGCCGCGGTGCCAATGCCTGCTACCGGGCAATTGTTAAGTCCTTTTTTAGCGCAACTGCCCTTTAAGCCAACAGGAGCACAGCAACGAGTTGTTGCCGAAATCAACCAAGATCTTCAGCATCCAACACCCATGATGCGTTTAGTTCAAGGCGACGTGGGTTCAGGTAAAACCTTAGTGGCAGCACTAGCGGCATTACAAGCAATTGAAAACGGTTACCAAGTGGCCATGATGGCACCTACTGAGTTATTGGCTGAACAGCACGCAGCTAATTTTGCAACTTGGTTTGAACCACTTGGACTAAAAATCGGCTGGCTGGCGGGTAAACTCAAAGGTAAAGCCAGAAGCCAATCCCTTGAAGATATTGCCTCTGGTGCGGCACAAATGGTCATCGGTACTCATGCGATATTTCAACAAGCGGTGGTGTTTAACAAGCTGGCATTGATCATTATTGACGAACAACATCGTTTTGGGGTTCATCAACGCTTAGGATTACGAGAAAAAGGCGTCAGCCAAGGTTTTCATCCACACCAGCTAATCATGACGGCCACTCCGATCCCACGAACTTTAGCCATGACAGCTTATGCAGATTTAGACACCTCAGTAATTGACGAGCTTCCTCCAGGACGCACCCCAGTGACAACCGTTGCGATTGCCGATAGCCGCCGTGAACAAGTGATTGAGCGAGTCAAACAAGCTGCATTACACGATAATCGCCAAGCTTATTGGGTATGTACTTTAATTGAAGAATCTGAGGTGCTTGAATGCCAAGCCGCAGAAGACACCGCAGCTGAACTCACCATTGCACTACCTGAGCTCAAAATTGGCTTAATCCATGGCCGAATGAAAAGTGCTGAAAAGCAGGCGATTATGGCGCAATTTAAAGCGGGTGAGTTGAACTTATTAGTCGCGACTACCGTCATAGAAGTCGGTGTAGATGTAGCCAATGCCAGTTTAATGATTATCGAAAACCCTGAACGATTAGGCCTAGCACAGTTGCACCAGTTAAGAGGCCGAGTAGGCCGAGGTGCTGTTGCTAGCCATTGTGTATTACTTTATAAAGCGCCACTGTCACAAACCGCCACTAAACGTTTAGGTGTGCTGCGCAGCAGTAATGATGGCTTTGTAATTGCTCAAAAAGACTTAGAAATCCGAGGGCCAGGTGAAGTGCTTGGCACCAAACAAACCGGTTTGGCAGATCTTAAAATAGCTGATCTAATACGTGATCAACATTTAATTGCCCCAACCCAAAAATTGGCATCACACGTATACCAGCAAGTGCCTCAAAACGTAGATGCTATCATTCAACGCTGGATAGGTGATAGACAGCAATATGTCCAAGCTTAAATAGATCTTAATATATTGTTCATTATCATCAGTTATCACTAGACAAGTCTGCTGAATATTGCAGAATGGTATACTAATCGTATTCGTTATCTGGTCGTGCAGCGGGAATTCAAATGGCTGTAATCAGGGCGAAGGTTTGAAAGCATAGCCATTTTACGTTGAAAGGCTGCAACGCAGAGTTAAGTAATTAGAAACCCGTCCTTCGGAAGCGTTTCAAGCATTCAAGTACTGCATTGCATTAACTTAAAAGGGAACAACCATTCCTATATTAATACGCCTTGAATTGAAAAGCTTGAGACGCTCTGAACGGTTAAGATAACTGATGTGATTGATATTATGCAGTATTTTTCGACTCCACCAAGATATTTATATCGATTAGCAATAACCCCAAGGAATTGAAATGCAAGTTAATGAAGAAGACCGAATTACCCCACAAGCCGCTGAGAAACCAGGGTCTAACATGCTATTAATCGCTATCGCGGTAATCGCCCTGTTAGGCGCGAGCAGTTATTTCTATTTTACCAGTGATGACACTGAAGAATTTGAACCGGTTGTTATCACTCCAGTTGAGCTGCCAGAGTCAGTTCCAGAGACACCAATAGAACAAACGCCTATTGAAGAACCGCAAAACATTACCACCACAGATGATGTAGTACCCACAGGAGACTCTGAAAAATCTACGGAAGCTGTAGTTGCAGAACCACTTCCTGCATTAGCTGAGTCTGATGATTTTGTTGAAGCAAAAACATTAGCTATAGCCAACGGTATGAAAATAGCGCCGATGATCTTGAAAAAAGATATTGCCCGCCAATTTGTGGTGTTTGTTGATAACCTAGCCCAAGGCGATATTGTGCGTAAAGCTAGCCCGTTAAAAGGCCCTGACACGCAATTTACCGTGAGTGAAATAACCAACAAAACATATCTTAATCCAGACGGTTATCATCGCTATGATTTGTATGCTAATTTTATAGCAGGCTTGAGTGAAAAAGACTTAGTGACTACTTACACTGAGTTAAAACCACTATTTGCCGAAGCCTTTACTGAACTCGGTTACAGTGATATTGATTTTGATAAGCGTATGCAACAGGCTTTTAGCATGATTGCTAGCGCGCCCATTATTGAAGACCCTATTGAGTTATCGTCAATCAGTGTTAACTATAAATATGTCGATCCAAACCTTGAAGCATTACCTAATGCTCAAAAATTGTTGATCCGTATGGGGCCAGACAACACGCGAAAAATTAAAGAAGCTGTCAAAAAATTGCAACAAAGCTTTGCGAACAAATAAGCTTTTACATCAAGCGGTAAAGCTATTTTAGTAAGCTATCTGTTATCAGCGCGACGGTTACCGTCGCGCTTTTTTATTTAATGGTCACTTTGTTGAATTAACAATCAGCTATTAGGCTTTTTCGTCCATACAGCTTCTTATCTACATTAACTTAGGTGTACAATTAGCAAGGTTAACGAATATTCATTATTACATAATTATTGTTAACACTTAGAAAAGGATAGCCAAGCCGTTATAGAGGGAATGTAGTGCATTTAGAATTTGAGCTTCTATCATGGGGCGCATGGTCGCCGGACTTTCAGACACCTGAGAGTTGGCTACAATGGCAGCAGCCTAACAGCAACCCGTCACCTAAGTCTGACTCGCCAGCATTGAAGCATATTCCTGCTATGCAACGTCGTCGCTTTAGTCGCTTAACCAAAATGATGCTTACGGCGGCATACCAATGCCAACCACAGAATAATTGCCGCAGTATTTTTTCATCTCGCCATGGAGAGCTCACGCGCACCTTGGGCTTGCTCAAAGATATCACTCAAAAACAGGCGTTATCGCCAATGGCTTTTAGCCAATCCGTGCACAATACTGCCAGTGGAATTTTTGGTATTGTTAATAACAATACCGCTTCGTCTACATCGATTGCCGCTGGAGAACAAACTCTCACTCAAGCACTCATTGAAGCCTACGCGCAATTAGCGCAATCGCCACAACCAGTATTAGTTGTTTTTGGTGATGATCCGGTTCCACCGGTATACAGTGAGTTTACTCACGAAGTCGAGCTGCCCCTGGCCTTAGGTTTGTACCTCGCGCCATTCAATAGCCGTGCCCAACAAGCTAAAAAACAGCTTGCAGACATCATTTTACAACCTGCATCAGCTCAGCGAATAACCCTTAGCGTATCTGATCATCCGCTCGACAATCACAACCAAAACAACATCAGCTTGAGCGAATTGATCCACCATATTGCTAGTAAAAAGCATATCCAAGGTAAATTATGCCATTGGTATTGGTCGCTTGAACATCATGCCTAATCAACAACATACAGCACAAGCTGCTGACACTATTGAGCAAAAAAAAGCCTCAGCCCCAAAACTCAGCGGTTTACGTTATATACCTCGCTGGGTTGGTGGTGTGTGTTGTTATATTGCTTTTGGTTTAGGCGGCTTGTTGAGTTCATTAACTATTTTACCGCTATTACGATTTTGGCCGGGCGAGAAAACAGTGCGCGTAGCTCGGGCCCAAAAAGCCGTCAGCTGGATGTTTAAAGCATTTGTTGCCATGCTCAGTTTTGCTGGAGTGATAGCTGTGAGCACCAAAAATATTGAGGCACTACAGCAAACAAAAGGGAAAGTGGTCATCGCTAATCATCCGACATTAGTGGACGTGGTGGTATTGATTAGTCTTATGCCGAATGCGGGCTGTATTGTAAAACAAAGCTTATGGCGTAATCCGTTTATTCGCGGCGTGCTTGCCAGCGCAGGTTACATCCCTAATCGTGGCGCCGATTGGCTATTACATGACTGCCAGCAAGTGCTGCGCACCGATACTAATCTGATTATTTTCCCCGAGGGTACCCGAACATTAACCGGTAATATTGTTAACTCCTTTGCGCGTGGCGCCGCCAATATTGCCTTGCGCACTAAAACCGATATTTTACCTGTGGTACTGCGTACTGATGTTGCAGGCTTAACTAAGCAACAATCTTGGTACCAAATTCCACGGCAAACCATCAATATGTCAGTAGAAATTGGCACAAGCATGTCATACCTGCTGTATGATGCTAAACAAGGTAATGAAGCCAAAATGGCTCGACAGCTGACGCGCGACTTACAGCAATTTTACCTTGATACACTTAAACAGCCTATCAAGTCACATTGATAGCCATACTTATAAGAAAGACAAAAAATGAACTTACACAATCAAATAAAACAACTGATCATTGATTGCTTAGATCTAGAAGATGTCACTGTCGATGATATAGAAACCGATGCGGCCTTATTTGGCGAAGGTCTGGGCTTAGACTCGATCGACGCACTTGAATTAGGCTTAGCAATTAAGAAAGAGTTTGATGTCAAAATTGAAGCCAACTCTGATGCGACTAAAGCACACTTTTTCAGTGTTGCTAGCTTAGCTAGCTTTATTGAATCTCAACGTGTTTAGGAGTCAGCATGCAAAATCGTGAACAAATCCTTGAGATGCTAAGTGGCATTTTAATTGATGAATTTGAAATAGAGGCAGCAGATATCACGCTTGAAGCTTCTTTGTATGAAGATCTAGATTTAGACAGCATTGATGCGGTAGATTTGGTGATTAAATTGCAACAGCTGACGGGTAAAAAAATTCAGCCAGAAGCATTTAAAACCGTGCGCACAGTCAATGATGTCGTTGATGCCATAGAAGGCTTAATAAAAAGCTAATGCGGTTAATCCTGCAGATTATTACGACCTTGGTGATTATTGCTTACCCTATTGCGGTGTACTTTGGTTTGCAGTATTTACCACCAGGCACAATCGCTTTGCTGCTGTGTTTGTTATTATTGCTACGGTTTATGGTCACTAAGCAGCAAGTAAAATCCATGACATTGCCAATACTGGTGGGCATAGGATTAACCGCAGCCAGTTTCATTACTCAACGTAACGACTGGTTACTGTTTTATCCGGTGGTGATAAATCTGAGCATGTTGGGATTATTCAGTTATTCACTGATTAATGGTCCAAGCATGATTGAGCGCTTGGCACGTTTAAAAGAGCCGGATTTACCAGACTCAGCTATACCTTACTTACAAACCATCACTAAACTTTGGTGTGGGTTATTTGTTGTTAATGGTGCTGTGGCTGCCTATACCGCCATAGCAACAAGCATTGAAATATGGACGCTTTACAACGGACTGATCGCATACCTGCTTATGGGGTTGCTGCTCAGTGGTGAATGGATTTATCGTCGCTTTTGGTTGAAAAAACATGAATAAGCTTTTACTCAATTGGTTATCAACAGGACCTGCCACGCAGCAGTTAATCAGCTTTGACCATCATGACATCATGACGGGATCGTTGTTTTGCGCGCAAGTGGCCCACTTACATGCTCAGCTGATTCAAAGTGATGCTCAGCGCTGGCTGCTTGCTGCAAAGCACAGTGACTTATTTGCCGCTGGTTTATGCGCAGCCTTGTTAGCCGGTAAACAAGTGATATTGCCTGCCAACACCCAAAGCGGCACCTTGAGTGAGCTCAACCATGAGTTTGATGCCATTATTGCCGACACGCCGTTATGTGAGGTGCGTGAGTATATCGCGCTCAAAAAAGAACTCAGTTTACCCGCAGCAACTTGGCCTAAAACCAAGTCATTAGGTGAATTAGTGTTATTCACCTCGGGCAGTAGCGGCCTGCCTAAAGCGATCAAAAAAACACTGCAACAACTGGATGCAGAAGTCAGTATTCTTGAGCAAACATTTGCCGAACATTTGCCTCATTGTTCAGTGGTATCGACGGTTTCACATCAGCATATCTATGGTTTATTGTTTAAAATTTTGTGGCCTTTGGCCGCAAGCCGAGCATTCTTAAGTGAACAAATCGACTTTCCAGAAACCTTAAGCTACTACTTGGCCATCATGCCAAATTTGTGTTTAATCAGTAGTCCAGCTCAATTGACCCGCTTACCTGATGCACTAGATAATCAAAAACAACAACGTATCCCAAGCTTAATTTTCAGCTCTGGTGGTCCGTTAAACTTTGATGCAGCCCAGGCAGTTAAACAATGCTTTAATCAATTACCTATTGAAATATTTGGCAGCACTGAAACGGGCGGTATTGGATATCGACGCCAACAGCAACCCATGCAACCATGGCAAGCATTTACCCAAGTGAATGTCGATATGGACCCGCAAGATGGCGCGCTGATGCTGCAGTCTGTTTATTTAGACAATCCAACTCAATGGTTAAAATGTGATGACAAAATTGAACTGTTAGATGATGGCCAGTTCCGTTTATTGCATCGCCTTGACCGCATTGTAAAAATTGAAGAAAAACGCTTATCGTTAGCGCAAGTGGAGCATTTACTGCAAACTCATCCTTTTGTCAGCGAAGCGGCCGTCACGGTTTTAGAACAACCGCGTACCATGTTAGGTGCTGCAGTCTGTTTAAGTGAATTAGGCCAGCAAACACTCAAAGCGGAAGGGAAATTAGCGGTTAATAATGCCTTAAAAAACCATTTATTGAGCCAGTTTGAGCGCATCACCCTACCACGACGCTGGCGTTACCCGGCACACTTGCCACTCAACAGCCAAGGCAAGCGTACCCAAGCAGAAATTGTCGCTTTATTTAGTCATGATTAAGTCAGAATTACCGCATATTGTTAGCCATGAAGGCGGTAACAATCTCTATCAATGGCGTTTATTTGTCAGTGCAGATTTAGCCTTTTTCGATGGCCATTTTCCTCAGCAAGCCGTATTACCAGGTGTCACCCAATTAGATTGGGCGGTCAAACTTGGCTGTGAGGCGTTTGGTTATTCAGCCCAAGTGGCCACATTAGAAGTGCTTAAATTTCAGCAACTCATTTTGCCCGATACCTATGTTGATTTGATCATTGAACATCAGCCTCAAAAAGCAAAACTGCTCTTTAGCTATCGGGATCAAGATAAACGGTTTGCCTCTGGCCGTATTGTGCTTAAGCCAGCAGTAGTGACTACTGCGCCGACAGTCAATGAGATCGCCTGATGAAACTAGCCTTGGTTATTCCCAATTACAATCATCATATTGCCATTGAACAAACCTTAACTGACTTGGCAAAATTCAATCTGCCTTGTTATTTGGTTGATGATGGTAGCCAAGATGAAACCCGTTATATTTTACAAGCCATGGCAGAAAAATTTAGCTGGGTAACGCTCATTAACCATCCTTTTAATCGTGGTAAAGGTGCGGCAGTAACCAGCGGCCTACGCCAAGCTTACCGCGATGGTTTTAGCCATGTATTACAGGTTGATGCTGATGGACAACATAATTTAGACGATATCCCGTTAATGATATCGACTGCAGAACAACAGCCACAGGCATTAATATCTGGCCAACCGATTTATGATGACTCGGTGCCTAAAGGGCGTTTATACGGGCGTTACATCACCCATTTTTGGGTATGGGTTGAAACCTTAAGTCTCGACATTCAAGATTCTATGTGTGGCTTTCGGGTTTATCCATTAGAGGCAACCGAGCAGTTATTAAGCCAACAAGCTCTGGGCGAACGGATGGACTTTGATATTGAAATCATGGTCAAACTGCACTGGCAAGGCACTCCAGTGGTTCATGTGCCGACCAAAGTCATCTACCCAGAAGACGGTATTAGCCACTTTCAAGGCTTGCAAGACAATGTACGCATTAGCTGGATGCACACTAAGTTATTTTTTGCTATGTTGACTCGCTTGCCACAAATTCTGAATAAAAAAAGCCCCCATCAACATTGGTCATCAATGGGAGAGCGTGGCAGTTATTGGGGCATAAAATTACTGGCAGAATGTTATCGCTTAGGTGGCCACTGGTTGTGCCGAGCCATTATGTATCCGGTGATTGGTTATTTTTTTCTAACCGGTGCTTCTGCTCGTCACGCGTCGATGAATTTTCTTACCCGAGTGCAGCAACAAGTTCCAGATCATCCAGATTTACATCACCCCCCCCAGTGGCGCGACAGTCTAAATCACTTTATTGCTTTTGGTAATGCTGCTCTAGATAGGATCGATGCCTGGTGCGATCGTATCAAACTCAATCAAGTCGATTTTAACGATCGTCATATTCTGGCAAACCAAGTGGCTTCTGGTCGAGGAGCCGTGCTGATTGTGTCGCATTTAGGTAATTTAGAGTTATGCCGTGCGATTTCAATCCACCAGCAGAAAGTAAAAGTCAACGTTATGGTATTGACTCAACACGCCGAAAACTTTAACAAAGTATTACAACAGCTAAACCCACAAAGTAGCCTTAATCTTATTCATGTTAATGAACTTGATCCCAGTACTTCTATGCTGTTACAGCAAAAAATTGATATGGGCGAAATAGTGGTTATTGCAGCCGACCGCACCTCATCAAACAGCCAAGGTCGGGTGGTTTACCTCCCATTTCTCGGTCATGAAGCGCCGTTTCCGCAAGGACCATTTATTCTTGCTAGCTTGTTAAATTGTCCGGTTTACACCATGTTTTGCATTCGCCAACAAGGCCGTTATAAAGTACATGTCGAACACTTAAGTGATAGTTTAAAAGGCCCGCGAGCAGGGCGCATTGCACGCTTAACTGATGCAATGAAATTGTACAGCCAACGCTTAGAGTACTTTGCCAAACAGGCACCATTGCAGTGGTTTAATTTTTACGATTTTTGGCATAAAGACGAATTGATTGATCGTCCGCTGTCGCGCCCCGCTAGTGCTGTCAATACGGGTACAGCACCTAATACTAGTAGTGCACCTAATACTGGTAGTGCACTTAATACAAGTGCTGCGTCAAATACAAATACTGCACCCGCTAACAGCACCACTTCACCTAGTCAGGATAACTAATTCAATGAGCAACACTTCTTCACCGTCATCATCTGCCGAAAAAACGGTGCATTTAGGCCAAAGCTACCTGAGCCTTGAACAAGTGGTCGCAGTCGCCAAAGGCGCAACGGTCAAACTAGCGGATGCTGCAGACTATGTTGAATATATTCAAAAAGGTGCCCGTTTCATCGACAGTTTGCTGCATGAAGAAGGCGTAGTATATGGCGTCACCACAGGTTACGGCGACTCCTGCACAGTCAATGTCAGCTTAGACTTAGTCCATGAATTACCACTGCATTTAACCCGTTTTCATGGTTGTGGTTTAGGTGATGTATTCAGCCCAATGCAAGCCCGCGCGATTATGGCTTGCCGCTTAAACTCATTGGCGGTGGGTAAGTCAGGTGTCAGTTATCTGCTACTGCAGCGCATTGAATGGCTACTCAATAATGATATTACCCCGGTAATTCCTCAAGAAGGTTCGGTTGGCGCCAGCGGCGATTTAACCCCGCTATCTTATCTTGCCGCAGTACTTGTTGGCGAACGTGAGGTGATATACCAAGGTAAACGCCAAGCGACCAAAGATGTTTATCTGAAATTCGGCATAATGCCATTAACCCTGCGCCCTAAAGAAGGCCTCGCGTTAATGAATGGCACCGCGGTGATGACAGCACTCGCCTGTTTAGCCTATGACAGATCGCAGTACTTAACTCGCTTATCAAGCCGTATTACTGCCATGGCATCGTTAACGCTTAAAGGCAACGCAAATCATTTTGATGAAATTTTGTTTGCCGCCAAACCCCACCCAGGACAAAACCAGATTGCCAGTTGGATCCGCGAAGATCTAAACCATCATGCGCATCCACGTAATTCTGACCGCTTACAAGACCGCTATTCTATACGCTGTGCACCGCACATCATTGGCGTACTGCAAGATGCTTTACCCTTTATGCGTCAGTTTATTGAAACCGAACTCAATAGCGCTAACGACAATCCGATTGTCGATGCCGAGGGTGAACATATCCTCCATGGCGGTCACTTTTATGGCGGCCACATTGCCTTTGCCATGGATGCGATGAAAAATGCGGTGGCCAATATCGCCGACTTAATTGATCGTCAAATGGCCTTAGTCATGGACCCTAAATTTAACAATGGTTTACCGGCTAATTTATCTGCCGCAGAAGGCCAACGTCGCGCCATTAACCATGGCTTTAAAGCGGTACAAATCGGTGTTTCAGCTTGGACTGCTGAAGCATTAAAAAATACCATGCCTGCCAGTGTGTTTTCACGCTCAACTGAATGCCACAATCAAGACAAAGTGAGCATGGGCACCATTGCCGCTCGCGACTGCATGCGGATATTACAACTGACTGAACAAGTCGCTGCCGCCGCATTACTGGCCATGAGCCAAGGTATTCAGCTGCGGGTGATACAGAAAGAATTGGACCCTAATTCGCTAACACCTTCACTTGCCACCACACTGGCTCAAGTCAGTGAAGATTTTGAACTGCTAACCGAAGACCGTCCATTAGAAGCAGTACTACGCCAAACAGTAGACAAAATTCAACTGGGTCTGTGGGAGGTGTGTTAAATGAAAGGTTTATTACTCACAGAAATGGAAATGGTGATCCCGTTTCACGATGTCGACTCGATGGGCATTACTTGGCACGGTAATTACTTACGCTATTTTGAGGTTGTGCGTTGTCAATTACTGGATAAACTCGGTTATAACTATCGCACTATGCAAGAGTCCGGTTATGCATGGCCCATTGTCGATGTGCAAGTAAAGTATGTTAAAAGCAGCACCTTTGACCAAAAAATCAAGGTTATTGCCGCCATTGTTGAATGGGAAAACCGCTTACGCATTAACTATCAAATTGTTGATGCCGACACCAACGCACGCATCACCAAGGGCTATACCATTCAAGCTGCAGTTGAGATTGCTACCCAAGAATTATGCTTTGTTACTCCAGAAGTGTTTCAGCAAAAAATTCGCCCATTACTCGATGCGAGCCAAGTGTAATGAGTGCCCGCAGCAGAGTATTTTTGAGCCTATTTACTGGCATATTTATTAGTGTATTGGCGCGAGTAAGCAGCATCATTATGTTGTGTTGCCTGTGTATTGCGGCCACCTCAGCTAACGAACGTCCACCAGCAAGAAATAATCAAACACTTACTCCAGAGCTGACACAGCCAAAGCCTCAAGCTCTGACCAAAGATCAATTAGCAGATATTCAGACTCTGTATACTCAACCAGCCAGCACTGAGGCCCTCAGCGCGCTAGCGCAACGACTGAATCTACAACTTGATACTCGTGGTCAGTTTGTTCAATTACGCCATTTACAGGTGCTTAAAAAGCCCTTACTCAGCCAAGGACAGTTTATATTTAGTCCAACGCAAGGATTGGTATGGCAGCAGCAACGTCCGTTCAACACCTTGATGGTGCTTAAAGATCAGCAGTTGATCCAACAAAACAGCCAAGGCAAAATTCAACACTTTAGTTCTAGGGCTAATGGCAACCCGATTGCACAGCAATTACCGCGTTTATTACAAGCCATTATGGCGGGCGATATTGCTGCTTTAAGTGCCGATTTCAACTTATTTATGCCTGCAACTCAGTTAGCAACTCAGCCCGAAACTCAGCCCGAAAATAGGTCATGGCAACTGGGCCTGCAAGCTAAAGACCCACAAGTGCAATCGTCTATGGGTAACATTACCCTCAGCGGCGATACGCTTATACGTTCATTAATCATGATCAGTAACCAAGCGGATGTTCGCGACTATACCCAAATTCAATTTACCCAGACCCAACAAGGGCAACTGAGTGAAGCTGAACTGGCGCTTTTTAGTCTTGGAAATGAGTCCGCTAAATAATGCAGCCCATATCGCTAACCGCGTTGTTATCTCCTATTGGGCGTTTTGTCTTATGGGTATTATTGCTACTGACAATGTTAGTCACTGGCTTAATACAATGGCAACAGGGCGCGCATATTCAAACTGATATTTTGGCGATGTTGCCGCATTTACAACAAGACAAACTCACTGAAACAGCATTAAACAGAGTTGAACAGCAACTCGCTAACCAAGTGTATATTGCAATAAAAGCCGATGACGACAACCAAGCTATCAGTGCCGCACAGCAACTGATGGATGCACTAGATAAACAGCCACAACAGCCCTTTATTCACATTCGTAGCGGCGCGGATGATCATCTGCAAGACTTGGGTAAAGTGTATTTCGAACATCGCTTTACCCTACTCACTACCGAGCAAGCTAAAGCGATTGAAACAGATAATTGGCGCCAACTGCTTAACGCGGCCCAAAATCAACTTTATAGCGCATTTGGTTTTGCCAACAGCCAGCTGCTCAGCAATGATCCGTTACTGATGTTTCCAGCCAACTTACTGGCGTTATCACCTAATAGTGCGCTGCGTAGCCAACAAGGCATTTTACTCACCGATACTACCGATGGTGTGGCTGCGATTATCATGGCCAAAGGGCGCGACAGTGCTTTTAGCCCGACCGCTCAGCAACAGCAAATTCAAGCATTAGATGCTGCATTTAGCCAAGTGACTCTGCATGTCCCCGATGTCAGTTTCCTTAAAGCTGGTGCGCTTTTTCATGCGATTGCCGCCACCGAATCAGCCAAACAAGAAATCAGCCGAATTGGCTTAATTTCCATGTTAGGGATCATCTTATTAGTCTGGTTGGCCTTTCGGTCGATTATGCCGTTATTTGCCGCACTACTGACGTTAACCACTGGGGTGGTGTTTGCGTTTGTCGCCACCTTAAGTATTTTCGGTGAGTTGCACTTACTCACATTAGTGTTTGGCACCAGCTTAATTGGTGTCGCCATTGATTACAGCTTTCACTTTTATTGTGAAAAACAAGCTCACCCTAATAACAACGCCAGTGACACTTTAAAGCAGATTTTTCCGGCGCTCACTCTCGCACTTGCTACCAGTGCCAGTGCCTTTATCGCCATTGGCTTTACGCCATTCCCGGGAATGCAACAAGTGGCCGTATTTTGTGCTGCTGGGTTAATTGGTGCATACCTAACGTTGTTATTGGTGTTTCCATTACTGGGTAACCATGCGCTTAAACCAACGCCAGGATTAACCCTCGCCCAAGGTTATTTGGCGCTATTACAACGTATTTTCACCCCGAATAAATTGTGGCAAAAAATAGCTATAGCGGCTTTGCTCATTGGTTTGGCAACAATATTGTTTTTCGGTTTGTCACAAACGGATTCTAACGATGATATTCGTCAGCTACAGCAAAGCCCTGAAGCCATCACCACCGAAGAGAACCAACTACGGCAACTGCTCAGCGGCGGCACCGATAACCAATTTATTTTAGTCAGTGGTCCCAATGAACAAGCTTTATTACAAACGTTAGAGCAACTGACACCAGTACTGGATAAAGCCATAACTGATGCTGAGTTAGACCAAGCTATCAGTCTCAGCCGCTTTATGCCCAGCATTGCCAAACAACAACAAAACTATCAGTTACAGCAACAGCTTTATGGGCAACATTTAGACGAGATAATCAGTGAAATGGGTCTCGATGACAATATAAGCACCAGTCTAATGGCACAACTTAATCAAGCCGAATCACAATGGTTAACCCCAACCATGGTACTAGCCCAAGCCAATGATGATTTACAGACGTTATGGCTTGGCGCGATCACAACAACCGATCAAACCCAGCAATTTGGCGCCATAGTATTACTCGGTGGCATCCACTCATTAGCCTCTCTTGAACAACGATTGACTGAGCATGAATGGCCTTTAGGGCAAGTTCGGTTAATCGATAAGGTCGGTGATATATCCCATTTAATGGGCAAGTATCGCCAACTAACATTACAGCTATTGATGTGGGTATTTGCTTTAGCCAGCCTACTGTTTAGCATTAAATACGGTATTAAGTTGGCATTCGCTATCGTCGCTGTCCCCGCTTTATCAGTACTGCTCACGCTAGCTTGTTTAGGGCTTGTCGGCTCGAGCATTAGCTTGTTTCACGCCTTAGCGCTTATTTTGGTGTTAGGCATTGGTATCGATTACAGCCTATTTTTTGCCGAGGCCAAGCACACCAGTCGCGGAGTGATGATGGCAATCTTTATGTCAGCCTGTTCAACACTATTAGCTTTTGGTTTACTGGCGCTGAGTCAAACCCATGCTATTCACTTTTTCGGTTTAACGCTTCTTTTTGGGATCAGTTTTTCATTTTTACTGGCACCGTTTATTTCATTTATTACTAGGAAAACTGTAAATGCCATCTAGTCATTCACATACAGTCAGCAACATGGACGTTGACGTTGCCATCATTGGTGCAGGCCCTTCTGGCGCCATTGCCGCAAGCCTTTTACGCCAACAAGGTCATCAGGTTGTTGTTATTGAAAAACAGCATTTTCCACGTTTTTCGATTGGCGAAAGTTTACTGCCTTGTTGTATGCAATTTCTCGAACAAGCAGGCATGCTGGACGCCGTTAATCAGGCTGGATTTCAATTTAAAAATGGCGCAGCATTTCAACACCTAGGGCGATACACCACCTTCGACTTTACCGATAAATTTACCCCAGGCCCTGGGACTACGTTTCAAGTTCAACGGGCGGATTTTGATAAACTTCTAGCCGACACAGCTATCAGCCAAGGGGTTGAGATCCGTTTTGGTCATCAAGTTGATGCGATTGATTTGACTCATAATCCTCGCTTAACGGTAACGAATGACCGAGGTGCACAATATCAAATGAATGCTAAATTTGTGCTCGATGCTAGTGGTTTTGGCCGAGTATTACCGCGATTACTGAATTTAGAACAACCATCAAATTTACCGCCACGCAGCGCCATTTTCACCCATATTGAAGACAACATTAGCGATCCCCATTTTGATCGTAATAAGATCTTAATCAGTGTTCATCCTCAACATAAGGATATCTGGTACTGGTTAATCCCTTTTAGCAATAACCGTTGCTCAATTGGCGTGGTGGCTGAGCCACATTTACTCGAGCATTTATCCGGTAGCCTTGAACAACAATTGTTAGCGGTGATTAATGAAGAGCCTGAGCTACAGCAGTTGCTGAGTAATGCCAATATTGTTCAGCCTTGTGCCACGCTCAAAGGTTATTCGGCTAATGTCACCACCTTAGCAACCAATCAGTTTGCTTTACTGGGTAATGCTGGCGAGTTCCTTGACCCAGTATTTTCATCAGGGGTGACAATTGCCATGCAGTCAGCATCAATGGCGGTTGCCAGTTTGAATAAACAACTTAATGGCCAAACAGTTGATTGGGATAGCGAATACTCTGCGCCATTAATGCAAGGAGTTAACACCTTTAGAACCTATGTCCAAGCTTGGTATGACGGACGCTTTCAAGATGTCATTTTCTATCAACAAGCTGACAACAAGATTAAACAAATGATCTGCTCAATTTTAGCAGGTTACGCTTGGGACATGAGCAACCCGTTTGTAAAAGAGTCCGAACGACGCCTCAATACCATTGTTGAATTATGTCAGGAGCCAAAGCCCAATGTTGCTTAATCTGCTGGGGCGTTCTGCGGGGATTATATTGCGTCGCGTGGTGGCGCTATTACTGCTAAGCCTATTAAGTGCTTGTAGCCAACAAATCGAGCGGCAAACTTGTGTCCCACTCGCCAGTGAAGCACAATATTGCCTAAGCTCAGCCTCTGCGCTGTTAACAACGTCATCGCAGCAAGACATCAGCTTAAGCCAAATGGTCAGCTTTACCCATGGGCAAGAAAATCATGAGTTATTAACCCAGCTGGAGCTTAATTCACTACAGATGACGTTAGTGGGATTAGCGCCACTTGGGCAAGCATTATTCACGTTGGTGTACGATGGCCAAACCCTGCAAAGTCAGCAAAGCCTGTTATTAGGTGAGCAATTTAAAGCAGAGTATTTAATGGCAATAATGCAGTTGATTTACTGGCCAACGGAGCAAGTTAATCAACATTTAACCGGCGGTGAATTAGTCACTATGGCATGTGATATGCCGTTATGTAAGCAACTTATTGATGCCAGTGGAGCCTTAATCACGATAACGTATAGCGATATCGACCCGTGGTTAGCGCAAGTGAATGTAGACATCGATGCCGCCGATATTCATATGCAAATAAACCCAATTGACTAACTAATTGACTAACTGATTGAATAACAGATTGATAAACAAGTGCTCCAGCATAATCCAATAAACCGAGATAAATAGGCCATCAAACTAAACATGAACAGTCGCATAGCAATAACTCACATCGGATTGTGTACACCTCTTGGCAACTCGCCAGAAGAGGTGCTGCCGCGTCTCATTAGCGGTGATATCAGTGCTATGCAATGGCGCGATAATTTATTGTTCGATGCGCCTACATTAGTCGGTTGCGTCGATGACAAACGGTTAATAGAAATTGCCGATCATCTGAGTTTATTTGCTTGCCGTAATAATCGTTTATTAAACACTGCCGCCCAGCAACTTGTGCCCGCAATAGAGCAAGCTAAGCAGCGTTTTGGTTCCCATCGCATCGGAGTGGTTTTAGGCACCAGCACCTCTGGCATTTCCAAAGGCGAAGCGGCATTAAAGTATCAGCTTGAACATGGCCATTTCCCCCCGAGTTACCATTACTCGCAGCAGGAACTGGGTAGCCCCAGTGATTATTTAAAACAGTTGTTTGAACTGTCAGGCCCTTGTTATACCGTATCTACAGCGTGTTCATCGAGTGCAAAAGTGTTTGCCAGTGCTCAGCGGTTACTCAATGCGAATATGTGCGATATGGTAATTGTGGGGGGTGTAGACAGTTTGTGTCAGTTAACCGTTAATGGCTTTGCCGCATTAGAATCGGTATCCAAAGGCCATTGCAATCCGTTTAGTCGCCATCGTGATGGAATTAATATTGGTGAAGGGGCTGCTTTATTTACTTTAGAGCGTGGCCAAAGTGACGTCATGTTGGCGGGGATCGGCGAGTCTGCCGATGCTCATCATATTTCAGCACCACACCCGCAAGGATTAGGTGCTATTGCCGCTATGCAACAAGCCCTGGCAGAAGCCAACATTGCTGCCGAAAAAATCGATTATCTCAACCTCCACGGTACCGCTACTCCCAAAAATGATGCCATGGAATCGCGTGCGGTCACTGCAGTATTCAGCCATTCATCACCAGCCTGCAGCTCAACCAAGCCGCTCACGGGCCATACTTTAGGCGCAGCTGGCGCGATTGAAGCTGCCTTTTGTTATTTGTTATTAAGCCCACTTAACCATGAAAAGCGTTTGCCGCCGCACATCTGGGATGGGCAGCAAGATACTAATGACCCGAATATCGCTCTCGTTAGTGCCAACAACAATACTGGCCTTAGCCAACTCAACTTTATTATGAGCAATTCATTTGCCTTTGGCGGCAGTAATGCCAGCCTGATTTTTTGTCGAAAGGATGCCTAGTTCCATGTCAATAGTCACTGCAACGCCGGCGATGTTAGCGCAAGATATAAGTACTTTTATTCCGCATCGAGCACCGATGATCTTGATTGATAATGTCTTAGAACATCGCCCAGACTGCTTAATCACCGCAACCCATATTAGCCCTAATAGTGCCTATTTCGACGCTCAACTCAATGGCGTGCCTAATTACGTTGGCATCGAGTATATGGCCCAAAGTATTGCTGCATTAGCGGGTGTTGAAGCCTTACTGTGCGACGATACTATCCGAGTCGGTTTTTTACTCGGCACCCGCAAACTGCAAATGCATATCGACACCTTTACCTTAGGTGAGTCTTATCGCACCCAGGTGACTCGGCTGTACCAGGAAGAGTCTGGATTAGCGGTATTTGACTGCCAAATTTATCATCACCAAACGTTAGTGGCGGCAGCTAATGTCAATGTATTCCAACCACAAGACACCCAAGCCTATATTGATGAAAGCCAAGCTGACGGCTAAGCATGATCAACAAACCTTTTGACACCCCATTGGAGTTCCTCGAATCAATCACGGAGAGACATTTTGAATAATAGAGTATTAGTTACCGGTTCAAGCCGAGGAATAGGCAAAGCCATCGCAATTAAATTAGCCGAGAATGGTTTCGATATTGCGCTGCACTTTCACAGCAATCATGCTGCCGCAGCGCAAGTACAAAAAACCTTATTAGATCTTGGTGTGCAGGTTAGTTTACTGCAATTTGATATTGCCGACCGCCAAGCGGTCAAGCTTGCTATCGAAACGGACATTGCCGAAAATGGTGCCTATTATGGCGTTATTCTTAATGCGGGTATTAATCGCGACACCGCCTTCCCTGCGATGACCGAAGATGAATGGGACAGTGTGATCCACACTAACCTTGATGGTTTTTATAATGTTATCCATCCTACAGTGATGCCAATGGTGCAAGCACGTAAAGGCGGACGTATTATCACCCTAGCCTCAGTGTCAGGCATTGCAGGTAATCGTGGCCAAGTGAACTACAGCGCATCAAAAGCGGGAATTATTGGCGCAACTAAAGCCTTGTCGCTTGAGTTAGCTAAACGAAAAATTACCGTCAATTGTATCGCACCAGGGTTGATTGAAACCGACATGGTCACAGATATTTCAACTGATATTGTCAACCAAATAGTGCCGATGAAACGCATGGGCAAACCCAGTGAAATAGCCGGGCTAGCTAACTTTTTATTATCAGACGATGCCGCCTACATAACTCGTCAAGTGATCTCCGTTAACGGAGGCATGATATGAAGCGTGTAGTCGTTACCGGTATGGGCGGGATTTCCGCATTAGGCCAAGACTGGCAACAAATTAAAGCCAGCCTATTAGCCAAACACAACTGCGTTATTCGTATGGATGAATGGGATCGTTACCCAGGTCTAAATACTCGACTGGCAGCGCCAGTGACTGATTTTTCTTTACCTGCCCATTATTCACGTAAAAAGATCCGCTCTATGGGGCGAGTATCCATGATGGCGACACGAGCCAGTGAATTAGCGCTTGAAGATGCAGGTTTGTTGAACGACCCCATCCTTAATTCCGGTCAAGTTGGCGTTGCTTACGGTTCATCTACAGGCAGTACCGATCCAATTATGGGCTTTGGTGACATGTTAAAAACGGGCGAAATGTCGGGGTTAACCGCCACCAGTTATATCCGCATGATGGCCCACACTACCGCGGTTAATATTGGGGTGTTCTTTGGCCTGCAAGGCCGTATTCACACCACCAGCAGTGCCTGTACCTCTGCCAGTCAAGGCATTGGCTATGCTTATGAAGCGATTAAATATGGCATGCAAACCATTATGCTCGCGGGCGGCGGTGAAGAGCTTTGTCCTACTGAGGCGGTGGTATTTGATACTTTGTATGCCACCAGCACCCAAAATGAAACTCCAGAGCTAACGCCACGCCCATTTGACCAGAGCCGCGATGGTTTGGTTATCGGTGAAGGTGCTTGTACTTTGATATTAGAAGAGCTTGAACATGCTCAAGCCCGTGGTGCAAATATTTATGCTGAGTTGGTTGGTTTTGGCACCAACTCAGATGGCCAACACGTCACTCAACCCAATGCTAATACCATGGAAGTAGCGATTCGTTTAGCCTTAAAAGATGCCCAACTATCGGCACAAGACATCGGTTATATCAGTGCTCATGGCACCGCTACTGATCGCGGTGATATAGCTGAAACTGCCGCGACTCATGCAGTATTTGGCACAGAAACGCCAATATCGTCATTAAAGAGTTATACCGGTCATACCCTAGGAGCCTGTGGTTCATTGGAAGCATGGACTAGTATTAACATGATGAATGAAGGCTGGTTTGCACCAACACTCAATCTTAATCATGTCGACCCAGAATGCGCCCCGCTCGATTACATTAAAAACGATATTCGTCATATCGACACCGACTATATTATGAGTAATAACTTTGCTTTTGGTGGCATTAATACTTCATTGATTTTTAAACGTTGGCGTTAATCATATAAGGGTATAGCTCCTTTGCAGCCATATAATGCAGGCGAAAGCGATGCTTTCGCCTGTGTTTTTACACCTTGTAAGCCGCAGCTTTGGCTTGATAGTCTTGAGTAATCCGTTTCATTTCTACCGCGCCACCAGCCAGCTTTTGAACTTGCGCCGATAAAAGTACAACGGCTTGGGCGTTATCCAAAATCTCCGCACCTATTTGAGTCAATCTATCTGCTTGTTGTTGTGTACCATTTGCCACATTGTGGCTCAAGGTAGCCACTTGACCTATTTGGGCAGAACGTTGCTCAAGTCCTTGAGCAATGCTACTGGTGTGGACTACATTTTGCGTCGTACGTTGCTTGCCTTGATCCATCGACTCAACGGTTTTTAGCATGCTGACATTTAAACGACTCAGTACTTTTTCAATACCATCGGTAGACTGACTGGTACGCTTTGCTAAAGTGCGAACTTCATCTGCCACAACGGCAAAACCACGGCCACTCTCACCCGCTCTAGCCGCTTCAATCGCCGCATTCAACGCAAGTAAGTTAGTTTGATCTGAAATACTGCGAATGGCCTGCAACTGTGTGGTAATAGCACTAACATCAGTGGTTAAATCAGTCATTGATTCAGTTACTTCAGTCATATTAGTTTCTAGCGCCTGCATGTCTTTCATAATGCTTAATGCATTCTGGCGATCGCCAAGACTTGAGGTTGCCCCCTCTCTTGCTTGATCCGCTGAAATTTGGCTGTCATGAGCCATTTGCTGAAAACTGTCAATAACATGTTGAGTCGATTCGGCAATCAATCGCGCTTGGTTATTTTGCTGTTGTACCGCATGTTGAGCTTGATCGCTCAGGCTCATTAAGTTGTCGGAAGTACTTGCCATTTTCACAGCAATATCGCGATAGTCGTTAAACAATTGCGACAACTCTTCCAGCATCAAATTAAAGGACATTTCTGCCTGAGTATCGGCTGAAGGTAACCGAATCGATAAATCTTTATGCTGTGAAATATGTTGAATTGCACCAGCAATACGTTGATTGGCAACTGAGTCTGCACGCATAAATAAGGCAATACGAATTAAAATACCGGTTTCAGTTACGGCAAACAGCGCATGAACAATCATGATGCTCCAGCTACACTCGCCAGCAAAAATCATCACTGGCGTATCAAATAGTTCAACACCTTGTAATTGGATATAAGTCATTAAGACGTGATGTATCGCCACGGTCAACAAAGCGGCCACTAACGGCTGCCAACGCAGGTAAATAAGAAATATCCCCATGGTAGCAAAGATATGAAAGTGCATTTCAATCATGCCCATTTGGCTTTGAACTAATAGCCCCGATACTGTCATCATAATCACAGCTGCCACAATGCCAAACAACTCAGTACCTTTTAGCAAAACATAACTGAGCTGTGATATTACCAATACTGCTATCGCGGCGGTGATACTAAATGTCAGCATTTTAGCGCCGATAAAACCACTCGCTGCTAGCAGTGGAGCCTGCAGCAACAATAATCGATATATATATGAATCATTTTTTTTAAGCAGTGTTACTGTTTGATTATCATTCATACATATCCCTAGTGTTGAGTTGAAATAATATGGTTTAGGTCGATGAGCATTTTGGATGTTGAAAGCTGCTTAGCAGTGTAAATACGCGCGATTTTTCCGTAAAGGTCCAACAAAAATAGATTACCTACATGATTTATAGTTGCGAGTTGTCGATTGATATTGTCAGATAAGCGTAACTCAAGTTGATGTAAATCTGACTCGGACAATGACGCACTGACAAAACGTTTAGATCGTGCATCGATCACCGCTTGGCGCACGGCTAATGTGTCGTTATCAGGATCGATAGTCACAAACATAAATTGAACCTCAGCTTTATTTATCGAAGCATCCTGCTCTATTCGTTGCTCAAGTTGATCTAATTGCTCAATGCGTATTGGACAAATTTCTGAGCACAACAAAAAGCCTAAAAATAAGTAGGTATATGTTCCCGCGGACGCAGGGTACTGGTGAACTTGTTGATTAACGTCTTGCCACCGAAAATGAATCTGTTGGCCGTCATTTCCGGTAATGCCATAAGCCTCTGTATCTGAAGCCCACTGATTGATCAGCATCAATATAGGCATAAGACTCAAAGCGAGCAAGATTAATACTGACGCGATGACAATTTTTCTGAGTTTCATAAAAAATAAATGACAGTATGACGGCTTTTCAACGGTAAACCCGTAGGCTTTTGTTAATGAAACTACATTTTTGAAAAGTAAAATTGGCATCAATCTAGATACTTGTTTTATTAATTATACGCAGTAAATACTTTTTTGGATTAATAAAATAACAACAAAACACAAAATAAAAAAACGCTTAATGAACCTTTAAATGTCAAAGGTTCATTAAGCGTTAACTATACGAATTCGTGGCGTTATCTAAACATCTATAAAATGATTAGAGTGCTATTGCATCAATATCAAGCTTAGCTTGGCTAATACCTGCTTCGGCTGCATCTGGGCCCATATTTAATGATTCAGCATAAATGGTTTCGACGTTGTTAATTCCAATGAAGCCCAACACAGTTGTTAAGTAAGGTACAACATGATCTGTAGACCCGCCTTTATGCGCTCCACCACGAGTCGTCACAATAATGGCACGCTTACCTTTGATTAATCCAACGGGTCCGGTATCGGTGTAAGTAAACGTTACACCGGCACGAGCAATAAAATCGATCCAATTTTTTAACGTTGTCGGTATGCCAAAGTTGTACATCGGCGCTGCGATAACAATGGTGTCATGATCGTTAATTTCAGCGACTAATTCATTCGATAGTGCCACTGCAGATAATTGACGTTCGGAAAGATTATCGCCGCCACGTAAACCAGAAGCTAGCTCACCATCTAACATTGGCAAGGTATTTTTACCTAAATCACGCACTGTCATTTGTGCACCTTTACTGCTCCATTGCTGATTTAAATAATCAACTAATGCTGAAGACTGTGAATAACTGCCTAGAATGCTTGATTTTAAAATTAATACTTTTGCCATTGTTAAGTCTCACCCATATGTTTGTTGGGTCATATGCTATGTGCCTGACCAATGCAGCTAGTATATTGACCTATAAAAAAGAATAATAGCGCAATAATTATGCAATTATATTCGATAAAATCGAAATATATTCACTTGTTCAACGCGAATATGTTAATCAACGCGACCATTTTTTGGCGGTAAAGACACAAATTGGCCGGTAAACGTAGCACACATAATGTCATCACAATATAACGCCACTTCTAAGGTGATTTTGACTCGCCGGCCTCGGTTTAATGGGTTCAAATCAGTATAGGGCCAAATAACTTTGGCATAGGGCTGTTTAGTCACCGGTTTTAAATACCTGACTTTTGCATCAGCTAATACAATATCACCATGGGCTTGTGACAATTGCTGCTGTAACCACACCATTCCCCAGCCTGTTAATGTCATTAAGGTATAAATACTGCCAGCAAACATGGTGTGATGTAAGTTAACGTTGGGCTCTAAAGGTGCAGTGACTTGTAGGCTATCTCCATTAAACAACACTGGTTTAATGGCCATAAATTGACTAACAGGAATCGTACTATGCCAAGTTTCACACAAGGTCTGCAGTAAAGCATTGACCTTGGCATCTGATTGCGCTTCTGTGAATGAAATATCAAACATAACGGCATCCCTCCGATGATGACTGGTTAACCTCTACTGACAATAATAGAATGGTAATAAATTAAGGCCTTATACCTGCAGATTAAAGGTCACTGGGCCATCATTGACCAACTCGACCTGCATATCTGCACCAAATTGTCCTGTCTGTGTCATAACCCCTTGTTGGCGACAATATTCGACAAAAGCCAAATAAAGGCGATCGGCTTGTTCAGGAGTTGCAGCGCTCGAAAAACTGGGTCTTAAGCCTTTGCCGGTATCTGCTGCTAAGGTAAATTGCGACACCACCAATAATTGTCCACCGACTTGAGCCAGATTAAGATTCATTTTTCCGTTTTCATCACTAAACACCCGATAATTAATGACTTTTGTAGCTAACTTAACCATTTTATCAATATTATCTTCGCGCTCTATGCCTAGTAATACTAACAAGCCTTGGTCAATTTTACCGACTATTGTATTGTCGACCGCCACTGACGCGCGTTTAACTCGTTGAATTAATGCAATCATAACTGCCTTAAACTATGCTATTTGATGATGCTTATTGAAGAAAATAAAACAAGCCCAACTGAGAGACCACAGGTAGCAACATAACTTGCTACTTGTGGCCCATACAGACTAGTTGTTACTGAATACATTGGCGTAGAACACCAATGCCACTTAAGATTTATCAGACGACGAAATGGATTTATCGACCACTAGAGGATCGTGCACATTATTCAGATTCTGGCTTTTAGTCTCAGTCTCTGTAAAAATTTCAGCTTTAAGATCATCCGCTATGACCGCTAAACTTTCCAAATACTCTGGCAGTGCGGCAGTAATTTCTGCACCGAGTAATACAATCATCCACGATAAATATACCCATACAAATAAAATCGGCACTACTGCCAGTGCACCATAAATGGCTTCATAACTCGGAAATTGGGTCACATAAAACGCAAAACCCTTTTTGCCTGCTTCAAATAATACCGCTGCTACAATCGCTCCCAATAGAGCATGTAAAAAATGGATTTTCTTGTTAGGCACGACCATATACAGCAGTAATATAGATGCCACAGAAAACAGCAATGGTAGACGCTCAACAATCCACGGGACTAATCCAGACAACTCACTGCCTGTTACCACCTCTAATGAAACAACATAAGAGGTGGCCACTAAACTTGCACCAATGAGTACAGGACCTAGAGTTAACACCATCCAGTACATCGAAAATGACACCACGTAAGAGCGCTTTTCGGTAATTCGCCAAATGTTATTCAATGCTTTATCGATAGCTGAAATCAGCATAATGGCAACAAACACTAACGCAACAATACCGACAAAGGTGCCTTTAGATGCATTAGCGACAAACTCGTTGATATGCACTTGCACCGTATCACCCGCTGCAGGTATAAAATTATTATATATAAAGCCTTCAATATTGCCGCGAATACCTTTAAACACCGGAAAGGCCGATAACATCGACATGGTGACAGCCAACATAGGCACCAATGACAACAAGGTCACATAGGCCAAATGACCTGCTCGTATATTAATTTGGTCTTCAGCAAGCCGTTGTTTGAGATGGAGTAGAAACTGCCAAATCCCACTAAAAAAAGCCGCAATAGGGCTGTAATCAAACTTTTTGGGCATAATAATCCTTATTTCATACCATGTTAGTGGAGATAACATTTGTATTAAGTCACTAACTTCGTACAATGTTATAACATATTAGTCATCGAATAATGGAGCAAATTGATGTCACAACAAGGTTCGGCGGGTAATATACTCGCAGCTGTCGCGAGCTTATTTTTCCCAGGCCTAGGTCAGCTTTTACAAGGGCGTATATTAGCGGCTTTGTTATTCTTCTGCATTACTGCTGTTTGCTATTTCTTTTTTGTGTTGGTCATCCCAGCCATTATCGGTGGTTTATTCCATTTATGGAGCATCATCGACGCAGCAAAATTTAAATCAGGCAGTTAACTCATAAGGTAGTTAACCTCAACGAGGACACTTTTCGCCTCACACAATAAAAGAGACACATTGATGAAAAAATGGATATCACTGGCACTATTAAGTAGCAGTTTACTGTTGAGCGGTTGTCAAAGCGCCTATTACGGTGCAATGGAAAAAGTCGGCTACCACAAACGCGACATTATGGTCGATAGAGTTCAAGAGGCTAAAGAGTCGCAGGAAGAAGCACAAGAGCAATTTAGCTCTGCATTGGAAGAAATGCAGGCGCTTTTGGCATTTGATGGTGGCGATTTAGAAGATGCTTATAATAAAGCGAAAGATGAATATGAGTCTGCTCAATCTGCAGCAGATGAAGTGAGTCATCGCATCGAGAAAGTCGAAGATGTCGCGGATGCATTATTTGACGAATGGCAAACTGAAATCGAAGAAATCAGCAAAGCCAGTTTACGTCGTAACAGCACCAGCAAGCTCAATGAAACCAAGCGTTCATATAAAACGCTAGTGAGAAGCATGCGTCGTGCAGAAGCAAAAATGCCACCCATTCTAACTGCGATGAAAGATAATATGCTGTATTTAAAACATAACCTAAATGCGCAGGCTATTGGTGCAATTAAAGGTGAGTTTGCCAATTTACAGACTGATATCTCTAGCCTGATTAAAGAAATGAACAAATCGATTGCCGAATCGAACAAGTTTATTGCCTCAATGGAACAAGGTTAAACCTTACCTAACCTATCAACTTAACGCCCTTAGCGGTAACCTATGCTGTCATAGTCTATGACGGCCTAGGTGCTGCTTTTGGGTATTTATATGTGCCTATTTGCGTATTTGTGCTTATTCGATCGGTGACTGGTCCACTGGCAATGCCGTACGGCTAAATATTTGCTTCAAAACTACTGTAGTTTCAATGCTGGCGACAAACTTGAGGTTGCCGAGCGATTTTTTGATAAATTGCTCATAAGAAACCAAATCTTTGGCGACTATTTTGAGCATATAATCATAAGATCCAGTTACCACGGCGCATTCCATCACTTGAGGTAATTGTGCCATGGTTGACTCAAATAACGCTGTCGATTGATCAGTATGTTCCGTTAAGCGTATCGATGTATAAACCACAACATTAAGACCCACTTTAAAAGGGTCAACTTGGGCACCATAGCCTAAAATCACTTTATCTTGTTCAAGCTTTTTGACTCGTCGTAAACAAGGAGTATCCGACATATTAACCTTATCGGCTAATTCAGAAACAGCCATCCGGCCCTGACGTTGTAAAATTTCTAATAGCTTGAGGTCTTTCTTATCCATTGAACAAATCGCTTTTTAGTGAGTGATTAACGGTATAAATATCATATTCCTGAGTGAAATCCTCTACAAATTTACGTTAATCACAAATATTTCAAGCAAATGGGAGCCACAAAACAATAAATGCCATAAAGTTAACATGGCATTTGTCTAAAGAGGGTAATTTGAGGTGATACTCGCGAATAACAAGAGCACTTAACACTCGTCAATATCGACGACAACTAAAGGTGACTCTCCTGCAACTTGTGGCTGAGAGTATCTAATTTCACATTTATTCGCAGCATAATCCGCATTAGGACGAATACGTAACCCGCTTCGATTATTAACATCGTATGTTGTGATGTTAAATTCACCACCGCTACCGTTGTCGGCAATGTTAATCATCCTGATGATACCTGCTGAGGTATGACGCGGATATCCGTAAGCTAGAGTCACTGATTGGCCTTGTACTGTAATACTATTGCCCAAACCATTACTGGCTCCAGGGGCCGTTTCATCGCAACTGGCGCTTATCACGCAAGCTGAATAGACCAAAGTTTTACCGCTGTTAATTGCTGCTGCAACACCCTGCATACTGCTCGCGTAAGCATTACTTTTTAAATCGATAAATTTCGGAGCAACCACGACAGCAAGAATGCCTAAAATAATAATCACTACCACAAGTTCTATTAAGCTAAACCCTTGCGGCTTACGCCACGAAAAACAACCATGATTAAATGAGCATGTATGTATCAATTTAGACATCCTGCAGCCAAATAAAAAATAACATTAATCTCTATTCTAAAATATTAATCAGCCAGTATCACCTGACTTTTGCCGGCATGTTTAGCCTGATACATCGCAACATCAGCACGATGGATTAAGCTATCTGTATCGCTATCAACACCATTATAAATGGCAGCGCCAATACATGCACTAATGATTAAAGAATGTGAGCCTATTTGAAAAGGTTGTTTGATCAGTTTAAGAACACTGTTGGCAGTGGCCATAACAGCGTCACTGTCGATATCATTCGGTAAAAGTAATACAAACTCGTCACCACCATAACGCGCAAGAATTTCACTCGGAAACAAATACTTACTTACCTGTTGACCAATTTTGACTAACAAAGCATCGCCAATGCCGTGCCCGTAAGTATCATTAATGACTTTGAATCCATCGAGATCGATAAAAAGGATTGAGAACGGCTGTTTTTTATCCCGTAAACGCTCAGTTGCCTGCCTGTTCGACAACCGATTAGCGAGTCCAGTCACCACATCATGATTGGCTAAATGTAACGCTTTAGTTTTGGCAATAACTAAATCTGCAGTGCGATCTCTGACTCGTTGAGATAACTCTTCACGGCTGTTTATCACCTCTTCTGACATTTGCTGAAAACTATCATTCTCACCTCTTTTGAGCAAAAAAAAACCCGATAATCAATTATCGGGTTTTTTATTGGTTTGCTTGTTTAAGCAATTGTATTCAAGAATTACAAGCTGTAGTACATCTCAAACTCAAGTGGGTGAGTAGTACGTGCAACACGTTCTGCTTCAGCCGTTTTAAGTTGGATATAAGACTGGATAAAGTCTTCGCTGAATACGCCGCCTTTAGTCAAGAACTCATGGTCAGCTTGTAAATGTTCAAGTGCGTTTTCTAATGACGTTGCAACCTGTGGAATTTCAGCAGCTTCTTCAGGAGGTAAGTCATATAAATCTTTATCCATTGCTTCACCTGGGTGGATCTTGTTTTGAATACCATCAAGACCAGCCATAAGTAATGCTGAGAAACCTAAGTATGGGTTTGCATGTGGATCAGGGAAACGCGCTTCGATACGACGGCCTTTAGGGCTTGGTACCACTGGAATACGAATTGAAGCACTGCGGTTACGTGCAGAATATGCAAGCATTACAGGCGCTTCAAAATGTGGCACTAAACGCTTGTAAGAGTTAGTGCTTGGGTTAGTGAACGCATTCAATGCACGAGCATGCTTAATAATGCCGCCAATGTAATAAAGCGCTAAATCACTCAAACCAGCATACTTATCACCTGCGAATAAGTTTACGCCGTCTTTAGCTAAAGACTGATGCACGTGCATGCCGCTACCGTTGTCACCAACGATTGGTTTTGGCATAAATGTCGCTGTCTTACCATAAGCATGCGCCATGTTATGAACAACGTATTTTAGAATTTGAATTTCATCAGCTTTCTTAGTCAACGTGTTGAAACGTGTTGCGATTTCGTTTTGACCCGCTGTTGCTACTTCGTGGTGATGCGCTTCAACTACTTGACCCATTTCTTCAAGTACTAAACACATTGCCGAACGTAAATCTTGTGAAGAATCAACTGGTGCAACTGGGAAATAACCACCTTTCACCATTGGACGGTGACCCGTGTTACCTTCTTCATAGCTCTTAGCCGAGTTCCATGATGCTTCTTTTGCGTCAATCTTAACAAAACAACCTGACATGTCGGTACCAAAACGGACATCGTCAAATAAGAAGAACTCTGGCTCTGGACCAATCAATACTGTGTCAGCAATACCAGTAGAAATTAGGTAAGCTTCAGCTTTTTTAGCAATTGAACGTGGGTCACGATCATAACCTGTCATAGTACCAGGTTCTAAAATATCACAACGAATAAGCGCTGTTGTTTCTTCTGTGAAAGGGTCTAATACGAAAGTGGTTGGATCTGGCATTAGCACCATGTCAGATTCATTAATGCCTTTCCAACCTGTAATTGAAGAGCCATCAAACATTTTACCGTCTTCAAAGAAATCTTCATTTACTTGATGAGAAGGAATAGAAACGTGCTGCTCTTTACCTTTAGTGTCGGTAAAGCGTAAGTCTACAAACTTAACTTCTAACTCTACAAGTTGTTTTAAAACTGATTCAACTGACATTCTCAAGCCTCCGGTAGGGTAAAGGGTTGTCCCTTAAATAATCTTGCTATTCGCCAGATGATGCACCTGGAAAACGAATCTTTTCATAATTATCAGCAATAAAGCGATATTCATGCCAGATCGCTAACTAATTGATTTTATGAAGATGAGAAAGTTTCCAAATCTTCTAAACCATAACCTTGCACCAACCTCGTGCATCACTATGTTTCATCATGGTGCAAAAGTCCATAATGGTGCGTCATGTTAATGTTGCTGTTTTAGCCAATGTCACAGTTTTGTCTTACACCATGGTTATGCTTCATATATATACGTTTTATGCTGTTTATTAATCCATAGCAAGCGATAGATTTACAAGTGTTCAAAAATAATCCTATCTACAAAAGCTGCTGTGAAGTAGAATGGCACGCTTTTTTACAGTAGCTATAATCTATAACTACTGTTAGATCCTTTTTTTTTATTTGCTGGTTTAGAGGTTTATCCGTGCTAGAGAATTTACGTAACATCGCCATTATTGCCCACGTTGACCATGGCAAAACAACCTTGGTTGACAAAATGTTGGCGCAGTCAGGAACCCTTGCATCTCGTGGAGAAGCTACTGAGCGGGTTATGGATTCTAACGATCTTGAAAAAGAACGTGGGATCACCATTCTGGCAAAGAACACTGCCATCCAGTGGAACGACTACCGTATTAATATCGTAGATACTCCTGGCCACGCCGATTTCGGTGGTGAAGTTGAACGCGTTCTATCTATGGTTGACTCAGTATTATTGTTGGTTGATGCAGTTGATGGCCCAATGCCACAAACTCGCTTTGTAACCAAGAAAGCATTCGCTCAAGGCCTTAAGCCAATTGTTGTTATCAACAAAATTGACCGTCCAAGTGCTCGTCCAGATTGGGTTATTGACCAAGTATTCGATTTATTCGTTAACTTAGGTGCCACTGACGAACAACTAGATTTCCCAATCGTTTATGCTTCGGCATTAAATGGTTTTGCAACGTTAGATCCAGATGTAGCAAGCGATGATATGACGCCGCTATTCCAAACTATCGTTGAGAAAGTAGCTTTCCCAGATGCTGATGCAGAAGCTCCATTCCAAATGCAAATTTCTCAAATCGATTATAACTCATACGTGGGTGTTATCGGTATTGGCCGTATTACTCGTGGTAGCGTTAAGACTAACCAACAAGTGACCATTATTGGCGCTGACGGTAAGACACGTAACGGTAAAATGGGCCAAGTATTAGGTTACATGGGTCTTGACCGTACTGAAGTGCCAATTGCAAATGCTGGTGACATCGTTGCTATTACAGGTTTAGGCGAGCTTAAAATCTCTGATACTATCTGTGCAGTGAATGCAGTAGAAGCAATGCCACCGTTAACTGTTGATGAACCAACACTAACGATGACATTCCAAGTAAACACTTCTCCGTTCGCGGGTAAAGAAGGTAAGTATGTTACTTCACGTAACATTCTTGAACGTTTACAGACTGAATTAGTTCACAACGTAGCACTTCGCGTTGAAGAAACAGAAAGTCCAGACCGTTTCCGCGTTTCAGGTCGTGGTGAATTACACTTATCGATTTTAATTGAAAACATGCGTCGTGAAGGTTATGAATTAGCCGTATCTCGTCCAGAAGTTATTCTAAAAACAATCGATGGTGAGCTACATGAACCATACGAAACTGTAACAGTTGACGTTGAAGAAGATCATCAAGGTACCGTAATTGAAAAATTAGGTGTTCGTAAAGGCGAAATGAAAGACATGCAGCTTGATGGTAAAGGTCGTGTACGTATCGACTTCGTTATCCCAAGCCGTGGCTTAATTGGTTTCCAAACCGAATTCTTAACAGCAACATCTGGTACTGGTCTAATTTATCATTCATTTGATCACTACGGTCCACACAAAGGTGGCGATATTGGTCAACGCGCTAACGGCGTATTGATTTCAAACGCAACAGGTAAAGCACTAACATTCGCTCTATTTGCTTTGCAAGACCGTGGTCGTATGTTTATTGGTCACGCTGCTGAAGTGTATGAAGGTCAAGTAGTGGGTATTCATGCTCGCTCTAACGATTTGACAGTAAACTGTTTGAAAGGTAAGCAGCTAACTAACATGCGCGCATCAGGTACTGATGAAGCACAAGTATTGACTACGCCTATCACATTGACTCTTGAGCAAGCTCTTGAATTCATCGATGATGATGAATTAGTTGAAGTAACTCCTAAGAACATCCGTGTTCGTAAGAGATTCTTAACTGAGAATGAGCGTAAGCGTAATAACCGCAGTTAATTACCATCAATGAGTGGCAACGTCTGCCACTCATTGAGACCTAAAAAGCCCAGATGCATGCATCTGGGCTTTTTGTTGTCTAGTCTATACAGGCTAAAAGCGAAAGGCCTAGGACGCTGCGCTGCTAGTACGCTCCGCGGCTAGAGGCTATAAAGTCAACTGCTTAGCAGCGAAGCTTTCTCTATCCCTGAGATGACAAGCGCTGACGAGCGATGACAAGCCAAGAGCCTAGGTGCTAGACTGCACGCAGCGTTCGCTTGTTATCGTTTCTGAAGCTGTCTCTAGCAGCGAAGCGACTCTCGTGATACAACATGAAAACATTTAACTAGATATTTTACGTAAACGCAGATAGATTCAAACCAAGATCATTTTTAGGAAAAATATATGAGTATGTTGCAACAGGTAAGCGTCGCTAAAAAAGCCAATGTGTATTTTAACGGTAAAGTGATAAGCAGAAGCGTAGTATTAGCTGATGGTAGTAAACAAACTTTTGGTGTGGTATTGCCTGGTGAATATGAGTTTTCAACGGCTCAAGGTGAAATAATGCAGGTTATTTCTGGCAAGTTTGACGTGTTATTACCGGGTAAAACTGAGTGGGTTGCATATGCTGAAGCAAGCCAGTTTGAGCTTGCACCAAATGTGAGCTTCAGTATCCGAACAGATCAAATTTCAGAATACTGCTGCCAATACATCTAGTGTTGTTGCACCTAAATAAACAATAGCGGTTTAATATCGCCGCTTCGATTCAGCTTAACTAAACAGTTTAAGCTGATTTTTTTTATAAAAACGTCTACTCTATTAAAACTGTCGTTTTATGGAGTACATCATGCGCCTTATCATACTTATTAGTTTGCTATTATTGAGCGCCCAAAGTGTTGCTACCGTATACCGTTGGGTAGATGAAAATGGCAAAGTTCATTACTCAGATGAACAAAAAAATAATGCCGAAGCTGTTGAATTAAATGAAAACACCCAAAACAACATGACGATTGACACCCCAACAAAAATCAATGTCATCCCAACAACAGAAGCATCAATTAACTACACGATTTCGATTACCTCTCCCCAAGAAGAAGCTACTGTGCGTGACAATAATGGCGCATTTACCGTGTCAGTGAGCGTCACCCCTCAATTACCTCGTGGCGTGCTAATGACATTATTAGTCGATGGTATTATCGCTGCCCCAGCTCAAGCATCGAATATATTCCAATTAACGGGCATTAATAGAGGTGAACACTCGTTGGTTGTTAACGCTGTAACACAAAGCGGCAAAGTCCTTGCATCAAGCTCTCCTAGAAAGATATTCCTTCACCAAGCATCTGTATTTGGACCTGCAAAAAAGTCTAAATGATTAAGATAAAAATCATTTTATTCATTAGCTTATGAAATTTTGCGTGACTATTTATCTTACAAAGTGCTTGTGTGTTCCGGGTTGTGATATGCACCAAAGTGGTGCATTATAATGGTGCAACCCTATACTAGGACGGCTAATGGACACAAATAACCTTCTCAATCACTTAGTCACCGCAGTGCTTGTTATTAATAACGAGCTCAAGCCGAGCTATGCTAATGCCGCGGCCGCACAATTATTGGGAGTAGGTAACCATAAGCTACTCGAGCAAACGCTTCCTGAGCTTTATCAACTGATGGGGGTTGAGCCACAATTACTACGCGATGCCATTAATGCCGGCCAGGGACTCACGGTCAATACCGCCGCATTAATCACCCTAGACGGCCAACATCACACCATTGATATCACCTTGATGCCAATTGAAAATGACAATAACCTCAGCATTTTAGAGTTACGTCAAGTAGACCAACAACGTCGCATTCATCAGCAGCTTAACATGGACGCCCAACAGCAAGCTGCACAGTTTTTGGTACGTAACTTAGCCCATGAAATTAAAAACCCGCTGGGCGGCCTTAGAGGCGCTGCGCAGTTGTTATCGCGAGAGCTCGACTCGCCCGAATTAAAAGAATTTACCAGTCTGATTATCGAACAAGCAGATAGATTACGTAATTTAGTCGACCGTTTACTTGGCCCGCAACGACCAACGCAGCATGCTGAACACAATATCCATCAAGTGATTCAAAAAGTGCTTAAGTTAGTCGAAATGGCACTGCCAGACAATATCTGCTTAAAACGAGATTATGATCCATCGATTCCAGATATTCAGATGGATCCAGATCAAATGCAGCAAGCCGTATTGAATATTGTCCAAAATGCGATACAAGCGTTAGAACATTGTGGTGGCGATATTGTCATTCGCACTCGCACTCAACATCAAGTCACCATTGGAACACAGCGCTATAAAGTGGTACTCGCCTTATCCATTATTGATAACGGCCCCGGTATTCCTGCTGAGTTAATGGATACCCTTTTCTACCCTATGGTCACCGGACGTGACGAAGGTTCAGGGTTAGGATTATCCATTGCGCATAACATTGCCCGATTACACGGCGGTCGCATTGATTGTGTTTCGGCACCAGGGCATACCGAATTTATTATTAACCTGCCATTACAATAACTAGCATGCCCTTTGTAGGCAGAATGAGGTAGTAACATGAACATTAGTGAACAAGTTTGGATCCTCGATGATGATAGTTCGATCCGTTGGGTACTCGAAAAAGCCCTTAAAGGCGCATCACTGTCAACGGCTAGCTTTGCTGCTGCAGAATCCTTGTGGCAAGCTTTAGAAGCATCACAACCTCAAGTCATCGTGTCTGACATCCGCATGCCAGGTACTGATGGCTTAACCTTGCTTGATCGCTTACAACTGCATTATCCACATATTCCAGTGATCATCATGACCGCCCACTCAGACTTAGACAGTGCCGTGAGCGCATATCAAGCAGGTGCATTTGAATACCTACCAAAACCATTTGATATTGATGAAGCCATTAATTTAGTTGAACGCGCACTCACACATGCAACAGAGCAAGCACCACAACCCGTTATTGATACCACCATAAAAACCCCTGAAATTATTGGTGAAGCCCCGGCAATGCAAGAAGTGTTTCGTGCCATAGGCCGATTATCTCGCTCATCTATCAGTGTGCTCATCAATGGCCAATCTGGTACTGGTAAAGAATTAGTCGCTGGTGCATTGCACAAACACAGCCCGCGTAAGGACAAACCCTTTATTGCATTAAATATGGCTGCCATCCCAAAAGATTTGATTGAATCTGAACTCTTTGGCCATGAAAAAGGCGCCTTTACTGGTGCCGCCAACGTGCGCCAAGGTCGTTTTGAACAAGCCAATGGTGGCACGCTATTTTTAGATGAAATCGGTGACATGCCAATCGATGTGCAAACGCGATTATTACGAGTCCTTGCCGACGGCCAGTTCTATCGTGTCGGCGGTCATCAAGCAGTGCAAGTTGATGTACGTATTATTGCTGCGACGCATCAAAATCTTGAGGTGCAGGTGCAAAAAGGCACCTTCCGCGAAGATTTGTTTCATCGCCTCAATGTGATCAGAGTACACTTACCGCCATTATCGCAGCGCCGTGAAGACATTGCCCAACTCGCCAATCACTTTTTAAGCACCGCAGCGAAAGAGATTGGCGTTGAACCCAAAATACTCACTAAAGAAACCGCGGTAAAATTGGCTAACCTTCCTTGGCCGGGTAATGTTCGCCAACTTGAGAATACTTGTCGTTGGTTAACCGTAATGGCGTCCGGACAAGAAATTTTACCGCAAGATTTACCACCAGAATTGCTTAAAGACCCAGTAGCAATCCAGCAGAAACAAGCTGGAGCAAGTGACTGGCAAACCGCATTAACTGATTGGATTGATGAAAAGCTGGCTGCAGGTGAAAGTGATTTACTCACTGAAGTGCAACCTGAATTTGAACGTATTTTACTTGAAACAGCACTAAGACATACTCAAGGCCATAAACAAGAAGCCGCTAAACGTCTAGGTTGGGGTCGTAATACCCTAACGCGTAAATTAAAAGAACTGTCGATGGACTAAAAACGAAACGACGCAGGGGAGCCATAATGATGTAATAACATTATGGCAATGACACTTTTATGAAAATGCTATGATCTTAACAACGGTAAGTGCGAAGATGATCTCATATTACCGAGTTTGCCCAGTTTACACATCACATCAGGGTACAAATAACCAAAAGCGCTAGAATATTTATCGAGCAAAAATGCTACATTAAAATATAACATTCAAACAAGGAACGATTTTGGATTTTGATGCTCATTATGGTGTAGTTATTCATCAAGATTTTATACCACTTTATGCCGATGATAATTATGCAAAAATCTTCGGTTATAATACAGCTCAAGATATTTTAGCGCTAAAGAGTGTTCTAGAGTTAATCGATCCCGAACTACAGGATGTAGCCACACACACTTACTACGCATTAATGAGTGGTATAGAAAAACCTCAGGTACGCAGCTACATTAACCGTAACCGTTTAGGTTTGAAACTCAATATATTAGCTATTGAACACATAGTTGAATGGCAAGGACGATCAGCCCTACAAATCACGATTGTGGATTTAACTGAATCTACAACACTTAAACAAGCTTTAGTACAAAGTGAAAGTCGCTATCAGCAATTAGTCAATGGATCTGTACAAGGCATATTAGTACATCGCAACTTTAGCCCGCTGTATTGCAATCAGACATTAGCACAACTATTCGGTTACCCTAATACCCAAAGTATTATGTCACTCGCCTCAATTTTGGATGTGATTGAACCAAGCTATCAAGAACAGCGCCTAGACGCTAACGCTGCGTTACTCGCGAATAAAGTTAAACCTCATCCTGTTGAAATCAAATGCCTACACCTTAGCGGTCGTATCATATGGGTGAAATTAATTGAGACGGTGATCAGTTGGGAGCAACAACCCGCTATTCAAGTTACCATGATCGATGTCACCGAATCTTATTTATTAAAAGACAAACTCGATAAACAAATCTATGTTGATTACCTCACAAAAGCCCTTAATCGACGAGGCTTAATCCATTTTGGTCAGCAATTAATGACCCATAGCACCCTTGTGCATGAACACCTTTATTGTGTCTTAATGGGTATAGATGACTTAAAGCAAATTAACCATTTGTTTGGCCATGATATGGGTGATAAAGCGTTGATTCACTTTGCTCAGCATTGCCAAAGTAAGCTTGCTGAAACTGACTTAATCGCCCGTTGGAGCGGTGATGAATTTATTGCCATCATTCAAGCTAGCAGCAAAAATATTGCACTAAAAATAGCCGAGAGTATTCGTCATAGTATCGAACATACGGAGCTAATCGAACCAGAAAGCGGTAAGCACATTCGCTTTAGTGCCTGTGTCGGGTTATCTAACTGGCAAGCTGACGACACTATCGACCGCCTTATTTTGCGTGCAGATTCAGCGTTAGAACAAGCCCGATCACAAATCACTAGCCAGCTAGTGTTTGCATAACCTAGAGTCATAAATACACTAAATTAAGCCAATCTTCTGGCTAAAAAATCCGCTATTGCGGCTTTGTTAGTATTAAAACGTCAATTCATCACTGTTAATGATAACCGATTGATATTTAAAACAGTATGCTCAAGATACCAACAATGATAAAAGCTATGGTGCCGAGTAAGGTTTCCATCACTGTCCATGTTTTTAACGTGGTTTTCTCGTCCATTTCCATCAAACGCCCTACCAGCCAAAAACCGGAATCATTAAAGTGCGATAACACCGTTGAACCACCAGCAATGGCAATCACAATAAAACATAAATCAGCAGCGCTTAATCCAGCCGTTGCCGCAACCATGGGCGCAATTAATGCAGCTGTAGTGGTTAATGCCACAGTTGCAGAACCTTGCGCCACCCGCAAACAGGTGGCAATAACAAATGCGGCCACAATTAACGGCATACCGGTATCGGATAATGCATCCGCTAACGCTTGGCCTATACCACTGGCACGTAACACACCACCAAACATGCCACCAGCACCCGTGACTAATATCACCGCACAAATTGGCCCTAATGAATCGCCACACAGTTTTTCAAGCGGTTGCATGCCGTAGTCTTTAGCAAAGACCACCAAACACACTAATAAGGTAATCAGCAATGCGATGGGCGTCTTACCCAGCATTCGCAGTAATTGAACTAATGGCAACTTACCATCAATAACTCCTGCTACCGCTAAGGTATTTAACCCCGTATCCATAAAAATGAGTATCACAGGTAACACCAGAATCGACATCACTGTAGCAAACTTGGGGATCTTGTCGACATCGATAATAGGTGCGGTGCTGAAGAAAACTTTCGATACGGGAATATCAAATTTTTTGCCTGCATATAAACCAAATAAGTAAGCGCCGATATACCATGTAGGGATTGCCACCATCATGCCAACAAATAGCAATAAACCAATGTTGGCGCCAAGTAAGTCTGCAGCCGCTACCGGTCCAGGGTGTGGCGGTACAAAAGCATGCATCACCGCAAATGCACCCGCAGACGGTAAAGCATACTTAAGTGGTGAGTCGCCAAAGCGTTTAGCCACGCTAAAAATAATAGGCATCATTACCATTAAGCCAGCATCAAAAAATATTGGAAAACCAAACAACAGCGAAGCGATACCTAACGCTAGCGGCGCTTTATCTTCACCAAAGCGGCTAATCAAGGTATCGGCAAGCACTTTAGCACCGCCAGTGACCTCTAAAATCTTACCTATCATAGCGCCAAGGCCGACTAATAAGGCAACTGAAGCCAAGGTGCCACCAAAACCCGCCATCATAGTCGGCACTACTTGATCACTGCTAATGCCACTTGCCAGTGCAGTGGCCACGCAGACTAATGTTAACGATACAAAAGCATGCAATTTCATTTTAATAATTAGGATCAATAACGCGATAATGGCGAGTGCAGCTATCATCAACAAGTAGGTCGGGTCTGCGATTTGTACCATTGTGTCCATACTATATTCCAAAGTGATTAATGAGAGTGCTCATTCGAATTCACAAACCTTAATGAGATCAGTAAACTCAAGTTATAAACTGAGTTACGAAAAAATAAGCCTTTAATTATATAAGCTTATATTAAGGAATGGTAATAGAATGACAGGAAAATGCATTATTGTAATGGGTGTGTGCGCATGTGGTAAAAGCAGCGTAGGTGAACTGTTAGCAAAAATGATGAATGCCACTTTTGTAGACGGTGACGATCTTCACCCCCAGGCCAACATAGAAAAAATGGCCCGAGGAGAACCTCTAAATGATGCTGATAGAGCACCTTGGTTATCGCGTATTGGTGATCTAGCTTTAGAATTTAACAACCAAAATAAAACCGTGATTATTGGTTGTTCTGCACTAAAAAAATCCTATCGGGATCTAATTCGGCAAGGTAATCAACAGGTCGGTTTTTTATATTTGCAGGGTAGCTATGAATTGATTTTGGCACGAATAATGGCCAGAAAAGGTCACTTTATGAAACAAAACATGGTCGACAGCCAGTTTGCCACATTAGAAGAACCCACTAATGAGCCATTAGTGGTGACTGTCGATATTAACACCAGTATTACAGACATAGTAAAGCAGGCTTTGGCGCAATTTAACGCTCTGGGATTTTAATCTCCATATCTAACCTGTGTCAGCTTAATCGCACGTATTGCTGAGCTGGCATTTGTCATCCCCATTCATCTCTATCACACCGGGTCTTGGTGAATAATCACTTCAGCATCATCAAACGCCGCTTTAATCGTCATACCCGCTTTATCTGCTATTTCATGAGCATCATGCAAAGACAAGTTACCGGCTAATTCCATGTGCAATTGAATAAATGTGGTTTTACCTGCTTGGCGAGTACGTAAATCGTGAATACCTTGAACCCGAGGGTCTTGCTTGGCCAAGGCTTTAATCTTGTCACGAGTCTCGTTGTCTAACTCGCGGTCAAGTAAACTCTGAATTGAACGATAACCTAAACCGAGTGCTTGATTACCAATAAACAATGCAATAAACACCGCAAACAAACCATCGGCCCACCACCAGCCATATTGCGCTAATATTAGCGCAAACAACACCGCTGCATTCAATAACAAGTCAGACTTATAATGCAATGAATCGGCTTCAACCAAAGAGCTATTGGTTTTTTTCAACGCATGTCGTTGCAGTAAAACGAGTGCAAATGTCAGCACAATGGCAATAATCGACACCACTATGCCACTCATAGCATTGGTGACTGCCACTGGATGAATCAGCTTTTCGCCGCCATACAATAATAATAACGATGCCGAACCTAAAATAAAGGCCGCTTGGGCTAACGTTGCTAATGGTTCAGCTTTGCCATGGCCATAACGATGATCTTTATCCGCGGGAACAATGGCATACCGAATAGCAATAAAGTTAACAATCGAAGCAAGTGCATCTGCAAATGAATCCGTTAATGAGCCCAACATACTGGCCGAGCCAGAGTACAACCAAGCGATTAACTTAATCACAATAAGACACAGCGCAGTAGCCACCGACGCGCGGCTAGCTAATTTGACCCAAAAGTCATATTCAGAAGAGGTACTCATATAAGAATTGTCGGCTCATTTAACTGATGATTTATCTGCTATTACTATAGCAAGTTCATTGCTCGATTAGGATAAAGTTTACTAAAGTCGCTGCTGGTCTTATGCAAAGTGTGACCATTAGCAAACTTGCATGAATAAAAAAGCCATTACCCCAAGGTAATGGCTTTTATCTATTTAACCTGATGTTGTATCAGTTAATCATTAACGGCGCGGTTTGTGGCCTTTGCCTAGCTTAAATTTATCTTGAAACGTTTGTTGCTGTTCAGGCGTTAATAATTGATAAATTTCGTTTTGCATTTTCAAATGCGTCAGCATCTTTTGTAAATGCTTTTGTTGCTGTGCTTCAGCCATTTCAGTTGCTTTTGCTTCGTCAAAACCAGCGGTAGTGATTAACGCTAACATTTCTGTACGGTGCTCAGCGCGCTGCTCTTTTGTTGGGCGCTCAGGACGGTTAGCTTTGTACTTATCGAAGATGGCTTTTACTTGAACTTTTTGGGCATCAGTTAAGTCCAGCTTACGAAGCATTTTATGCATGCCACCTTTGTGACCATGATGTCGGTCACCTTTAGCGGCAACATTTTCAGTTTTTACAGTGTTATCAGCTGCATCAACTGCATATAACTGGCCAGCTAATAAAGCCGAACTTGCCACTAAGGCAACTAAACTCGTTTTGATGATTGATGATGTTTTCATTGTTAAGTACCTCGGTATGAATGGGATTTATTTTCTGCCTTAGCAGATTTGATACTCAGTTTACCGAATGCAATGTCAATGAGGGTTAAGACTGAGTAAACCTATGTAAAGAACGTTTTCATAGCACTTTAGCGCCAGTAATTCATGATCAAGTTGGCATATTGAATGATAAAAATCGCAGTAATGCGAGCCAGTTAACGTAATTCAGACTTGATCCTTACAGTATTCATATTAGGGCATAAAATCTAACTATTAGCGCTTTAATGGAATACATTATGAACCGATTGATTGGCCAATTACTGTTACTTCTTTGTGTACTGATATTGGCACCCAGCTCAATAGCCAGTACCGCGGCCTCAACAGACGACTCACTTTGGTATACTCAGCAAAACCAGCAGCCTGTGGTTAAACTGCATTTCTTTTGGTCTAAAACCTGTCCTCATTGTCGTGAAGCGCATCCTTTTATTGATGCTTTAGGCGAACGTTTTGACTGGATAGAATTACACGACTACGCCATTAGCGAACCCGGCAATGTCGATAAACTCATGGAAATGGGCCAACACACTGGTGTTGAACCTAAATCGGTGCCCTACTTTGCCATTTGTGGCGAGGCCGTTGTTGGCTATAACAGCCATGATGTCACAGGGCGTTACATCCTAGAGCGCTTAGTTAACTGCTATCAACACCAAGGTGGTAAAGCAGATATTGGTAATAAGCTCGATGATTTTTTAGGCGCTACGCCAGTGGTAAGCGCACCATTATTTGAAACCTGTAGTGACACGAGTGACGACCCAGAAGCCGAAGGTTCGTGTGGCATGTCATTTGACCAAGCCAGTGACATTACCCCTATACCAACTGTTCAGCCTGTCGACATTCCACTCATTGGTGCGGTGCACCCTGAAGAAATGTCATTGCCAGTGCTCACCTTAGTACTCGCTGGTGTCGATGCTTTTAATCCTTGCGCATTTTTCGTGTTGCTGTTTTTACTGAGCATCATGGTTAATGCAGGCAGCCGCAAACGTATGTTATTGGTAGGCGGTATTTTTGTATTCTTCTCAGGCTTTATCTACTTTATATTTATGAGCGCCTGGCTTAACTTATTCCAATTACTTGGCGGCGGTGATGGCGGTATCATTATCACTTGTGCGGGGGTATTGGCATTGATTGCGGCCATAGTGAATATAAAAGATTACTTTTACGGCCGTGGCGACGTTAGCCTTTCAATGTCAGTTGAAAATCGTGGCTCGCTGATTAAGCGTATGGGTAAATTATCTAAAGCCAGCTCGTTACCGACAATGATTTTAGGCTCAACGATTCTGGCTATTTTAGCTAACACCTATGAACTGCTTTGCACCGCAGGTTTTCCAATGATTTACACCTCAGTGTTGTCGTTATCAGATCTCGATACCATGCAGCGTTACTTATACCTCATCGCTTATAATGTGGTTTACGTTATTCCACTTGCCGCTATTGTGATTGTATTCTCAATGACCTTAGGTAAACGCAAACTGACCGAAAAAGAAGGCGAAGTACTTAAACTGATGTCAGGTATTATGATGTTAGGTTTAGGCAGCATGTTAGTGTTTAACCCTAACTCACTGCAAAATGCGGTCTTTTCTGTAGGTCTGATTTTGGGGTCTATTGTACTGACCTTTATTATTGCCAGAATTAAACGCTACATAGTGCAAAATAAAGCAGGATAAATGTAAAACTGTGCAATGTTGATATGATTTAATCTTGGCATAAGATAAGCTTAATTGATCGAAAAATCTGTATGTTAGCTTCAACATACAGATTTTCTTTGTGCCAGAGGAAAGTTATGAATCGTATTTTACTGATCGACGATGATATTGGTTTATCCGATCTACTCAGCCAATTACTTGAGTTGGAAGGCTTTGTATTAACCCAAGCTTATGATGGTGAGCAAGGGCTGATGATGGCGCAACAGCAAGACTTCGATTTAATCCTTCTTGACGTGATGCTGCCTAAACTGAATGGTTTTGAAGTCTTGCGTGCTTTACGCCAACGCAAGCAAACACCGGTATTAATGCTAACCGCTCGCGGTGATGAAATTGACCGAGTTGTCGGCCTTGAAATTGGTGCCGATGACTATTTGCCAAAACCCTTTAATGACCGCGAGTTAGTGGCTCGAATTAGAGCCATATTACGTCGAGCACAAACCACTCAGCAAGATAGCCAAGCCAATGAAATGATGCAGTTTGGTGATTTACGTCTCGACCCTACCCGCCAAGAAACCTATTGCAATGAGCAACTAATCATTCTCACTGGCACCGAATTTTCACTGCTGTTTCATTTAATCGAAAAGTCAGGCGAACTGGTCACCAAAGAATCATTAAGCGAAAACGTATTAGGCAAAAAGTTAATGCCATTTGATCGTAGCTTAGATATGCATTTGTCTAACTTACGCAAGAAACTACCAGAGCGCCAAGATGGCCGTCCACGCGTCAAAACCCTGCGCGGTAAAGGTTATATTTGGATACCGTAATGCTAAAGAACAATCCATTTAACGGGCTATTTTTTAAATTATTGTTAGGCTTTTGGCTATGCAGTTCATTGATTATTGCACTGGTGTCTTTATTGCCATTACTGCAACAAAACCATGATCGTTCGCCATTACCTGCCAGCCTTGAGCGAGTGCTTAAAAACGTTGCAGAACGGATACAAGAGCAACCTCAATTGCTCGAAGGTAAAAACCTTCAACGTCTGCACCGTAGCCGCAATAAAGAAGGTGATAGAAACCATAATGGCGGCCCATTGCGTTTATATTTAACTGATGGCGAAGGCCAAGTATTAAATACCAAACGAGTATCGCGTGGATTTAGACGTTTTCAACTCATGGCAGAAGAAGCAGACCAACCGATCAGCCATCAATTTAGAGATGAGCTTATTTTTGGCCCGTATTCTTTTGAGGTCAACAGCAAACCGTATCAATTATTTGGTCGTTTCCCCGATAATCATCCACGGCCGTGGTTCTTCTTCTTTGCCGACAATAAATTACTGACCGCAGGCTTAGCCATATTATTGTCAGGCTTATTATGCGGTTTACTCGCATGGTATTTGGGTAAGCCATTACGTTCGCTAAAACACAGTGCCAATGCCCTCGCTAGAGGTGATTTATCTAGCAGAGTTGATGCAGCTACCGCAAATCGTCGCGATGAAATGGGCCAATTGGCACAGGCTTTCAACGGCATGGCCGATGCCGTACAAACCATGATTAACAATCAGCAACGATTAATGGGCGACATATCTCATGAACTGCGCACACCACTCACTAGGCTGCAATTAGCCTTAGCGTTAGGCCGTAAAAAAGGGCAGCAAAGTGAAGAGCTAGAACGTATCGGCTATGAAGCCTTACAACTCGAAGCGCTAATAAGCGAGTTGCTCACTCTATCTCGGGTAAGCTTGGCCAGTCATGAAAATAAAGTCGTACTCGAATTAGCAGAATCTTTAAGCCAAGTGTTAGATGACGCCGAATTTGAAGCCGAGCAGCAAGGCAAACTATTACAAATTGATATACCAGAGGCGCTGCTATTACCTTTTCACCCAAAGACACTCTCGCGCGCCATAGAAAATCTGCTGCGTAATGCTATTTACTATGCCAATAGTCAGATAACCATTAGTGCAGCCCAAGTTGGCAAGCACATATTGATAACGGTGGAAGACGACGGTCCAGGTATAGAGCCACAAGAACTCGAAGCTATATTTAAACCTTTCTATCGCCCCGACACTGCCAGAGACAGGCAAAGCGGCGGTTGGGGTTTGGGCTTGGCAATCACTCAAGCCGCCATTACGTTACACCAAGGCAGTATAGTGGCAGAAAACCTTATCGGCCCAACAGGAAAGCGCGAAGGCCTTAAGCTCAGTATCAGTTTACCGGTTAGCTAGTCGATATAAAAAGACAAACTTCAACCTCTTATATTCTAATCGAACTGAGTAATGGCATTGTCCATAACCGCTGCATACGCAGGGAAAAAACGAGTATCAATAAACAGCTAGCTCAGCTTAATAGACGACACAGCGTAAAGCACATTATTGATAAACATGTCATTACTAGGTAAAAATTACCCCTAACTGGCAACATTTTCCGATAAATGTGAGCAGCCTGAGCCGCTTCACCATTAGGGATAATCATCTTGGCAGCCACTAGCGCTTAGCAATCACCCATACCGCGTGCACTATCCCAGGAATGTAGCCTAGCAAGGTTAAAATTATATTTAATAATAAGGTCTTACTTAGCCCCACTTGCAGGAAAACCCCAAGAGGTGGCAGTAAGATTGCGATTAAAATACGTAATAAATCCATGATATTCTCCATTTTGAATGAGCCGAGGTTAGTAATTACCCCAGCGTGTATGAACTGATTTGTATTCACTTTCATAATATACAAAGCAATTACCAGACCACTATTTCTAATGTTGCTGTTCTAGATCTTAATCAGCATCGGTTTTTAAGCAACTACACGACCCCATATATTGACCTATTAGTATGCCTTTAGAAGTGAAAACAGCCCTTTTTGCATACTCTAAAAACATTAGCAGATAACACTCACAACCTTTGGTGCCTTTGAAGTTTATTTGCTAATATTGAATAATGACAGGCTAATACCTTGCGGATAATCTTATGATTTGTCGATTTTTTTTAAACCGTTTTTCTCGCTGCAATCAGCGATCATCCCCAAGATTAAGTCGATGGATTCTACTATGGAGTTTAGTCACTGTTGGTTGCCTTACCAACTTTGTGTCTACTGATGCCCAGGCTGCGCCTTCGCCCAACACTGTGAAGCAACTGATACAGATTAACGACCCAAGCAGCGCAATAGACATTGAAATACAAGGTTCTGTCGTCAATCTAAACGGCTCTGCCACGGAGCAAGCGAGTAAAGAGCGCATACTGCAAACTATAGCCGCTTTACCTGGTGTAACTCAGGTTGTCGATAATATTCACTTGCAACCTATTGCGCCCTTATCTTTGGCTCCCCTGAAGCAAGATGCTGAGCAATTTTGGGCCAAAGCCTTACTCTATTTACCGCGTTTGGCTTTAGGGTTATCGATTTTCTTACTCCTATTTTGGCTTTCACATCCTTTAGCTCGCTTATTGATTAGTCCCTTAGCTTGGGTGACAAAAAGTGAGTTGATCCGTTTAGTGATGCAGCGCAGCATCAGCATATTAATCATATTGTTAGGGCTGTATATATTCTTGCGTCTCGCGGGCTTAACGCAGTTTGCGGTCGCGATTATTAGCAGCACTGGTGTCATTGGGCTGATTTTAGGTTTTGCCTTTAAAGACATCGCCGAAAACTTTATTTCCAGCTTATTACTCAGTGTGCAGCGTCCGTTCAAATTAGGTGATGTAATCTCCGTCGAAGGGAATTTGGGAGTGGTAAAGCAAGTCACAGCAAGAGCCACCACGTTAGTCGATTACGACGGAAATCATATCCAAATACCCAATGCCACTATCTATAAAAACGTGATTAAAAACCTTACCGCCAACCCGAGAATGCGTGGCAATTTTGTCATTGGCATTGGCTATGATGCAAGTATCCGTAAGGCTCAGGACATCGCTATGGAGATCATGGCCGATCATCACGGCGTACTCGCAGATCCCGAGCCGCAGGTGCTGATAAAAAACCTTGGTTCATCGACGATTAATCTACAAGTGTATTTTTGGGTCAATGCTGAAACTCACAGTGTTCCAAAAGTGGCTTCAATTTTAATGCGCTTGCTGGTGCGCGCTTATGAAGCGAATCAGATAAGCTTGCCTGACGACGCCCGCGAACGTATTTTCCCTCAAGGGATACAATTAGTCACCAATGGACATCAGCAAGGTGAAACACCTCTGAATACGATACAGAGCACTGAGCACAACAGCAACAAAGCCCAAGAGTCATTAGAAGATGCCCATAATGAAACTAGCGATGACATCAGCAGCGATACCGATGATATACGTCAACAAGCGGCACAATCACGAGATCCTGAAAGTGGCGCCAATATTATCTAAGCTCTTATGTTGGTTGAGGAATAAGCATGGAATTTTTATTTCTCGATATGCGAACTATAGCGCGAAGGCATCAATAAAATAGCCAGTATTTTATCAGGTTGTTATTGCCTATGTGTCAGCGCCCAACCAGCAATTATCATCAGGGCTGTATTGCCCATTTTGATAACGTCAGCGTTTATAACGCCTCGCAGTCAAACCTTGGTTAGGGTATAATTTGCCACTCTTTTTATGCTTCGTACCTAAGGTTGCTATGTTTCATATTGCCCTTTATGAACCCGAAATCGCTCCAAATACCGGAAACATCATTCGTCTATGCGCCAACAATGGCTCGCAGTTACATTTGATTGAGCCGTTAGGTTTTGATCTCGAAGAAAAGAAATTACGTCGCGCGGGACTCGATTATTCGGATCTAACCAGTGTGACTCGCCATAAAAACTATGCCGCTTTTTTAGAGGCCATGGCAGGAAAGCGTATTATTGCTTGCACCACTAAAGGTAGCCGTCCTCATACGCAAATTGCTTTCCAAGAAAATGATGTATTATTATTTGGCCCCGAAACCCGTGGGTTACCAATGGATATTATTGATGCCACGCCACTTGCGCAGCGCTTACGTATCCCAATGACCGCCAATAGCCGTAGCTTAAACTTATCCAATTCAGTTGCCATTATTAGTTATGAAGCATGGCGTCAGCTGGGTTTTGCAGGCGCTGAGTAATGAAAAAGACGCTATCACCTGAAACCCAACAAGATGCTTTAGCCATTGCTAAAGCAACCCAAAAACCTGGGCAAGTTAAAGAACAAACCAAGCTGATTGCTGCGGGCGTTGAAAAGGGGATTGCTGAATACAAAAAACGTGAGAAGGCTAAGGCTCGCGAACGAGATAAAGCCCGTAAACAGCAGCAAAAATCTAAAAGCGCGACAAGCTCAAATGATGACGATTCCGATATGTCTTACATTGAACCAGAGAGTCGATTCAACCCTTTAACGTGGTCGTTGCTGGGGTTACTGCTATTGAGTTGGGCATTGTTTGCCGCTTATTTGTTTTATCGCTAAGTCACTGTGGGTGTTAAAAAGCACTCATTTTATTCTGTCGGCAGAGTATTCTTTGCCGATGGTTTAAGCAGACTAATAGCTCTAATGACTTGATACTGCTCACTGTCGTCATCCAAATAGTGCGCGCTTTGCTGCCATTGCCAACCAGCTGTTGACGGTTTGGTATCACTCATCATGGGGTCGAACTGCAATTGTACTAAGGCCGGACGTTGATTGATTTCCCCCTTGCCTAAAAATGAGTAGCTGCCCGCTTGCTCATAAAGCGTTAACTGTTGCGAAATATCATCGGTAATCCCATTGGCATACACCAATAAAATATGATCTTGTTGTTGCCTAAACCACCAAGTTTCACTGTTCGAAAAGCGACTACCACGGCTAACACTAATGTATAAATTACGTTTATCTGCCGAGCACATCACCGAAGTGCTTACCTGCTTCGGCGCAACATTCGGATTGGCTGCCCTGCCCTGCCACTCACCCGCTAGTTGGCTACAAAACGTATCTAAAGTTACTTTCGCAGCATAAGATGACGTTGAATGTGTCAGTAACAACATCGCCGTTAGCAGTAATATAAATCGGCATGTATGTATCATTAACCATCCTCTTATCGCAATCGCGTTTAACACTTAACGGATCCCAAGCTCAACATAGCAATTTTGCCTGCACCTATCTTGGCTTAGCGAGCTCATTGAATCACTGAGTGACACCATGATATCTAGCCATAAAAAATGGCCCACTTATGTGAGCCATCATACGATACTACAGTGCAATTAACAGACTAAGTCATTAACTGAATAAGTCATTAACTGACTAACCATTCAACTAATTAAGTAATTAACCACTGACAACTACTGACCAAAACCCGTCGCAGTGATATCAACTTTAGTCACTTCACCGTATTGCGCCGCAATATCAGCAATGTTTTCAGCGTTGCCAATCAACACAAACTGTAAGTTTTGTTGTGGGAAATATTGCTTAATCAAACGTTGAGTGTCTGCAAGGGTAAGTCCATCTACTTTAGCTTGAAATTGATTAATAAAATCATCATTAAAGCCATACAGATACATGTCAGACAATAAACCAGCTAACTGTCCACTAGTCTCATATTTAGGTGGGAACTGGCCTTTAACATAGGCTTTAGCAGAATCTAAAGTTGCTTGATCAATGCCCTTTTCCCATAACCGAGCATAGGTTTTTAAGGCTAAATCAATGGCTTCTTTAGTGGTCGATGACTTAGTAAAAGTACTGATTTGGAATACCCCAGATTGAGCATAAGGGCTAAAACCAGAACGGGCACCGTAAGTTAATCCGGCATTGACGCGTAATTCATCATTTAGCCATGAAGTAAAACGACCACCTAAAATGGTGTTCACTACGGTTAACCCAACATAATCAGGATTGTCATAACGGATCCCCACGCCACCAATTAAAAAGGTGGTTTCAATTGCGTCAGGCTTGTCGACCAACAGTACGTGAGGTTGGGTTAATGTTGGTAAATGTTGGCTTAAATCTGGCTGAACCACGGTTTCAGTGGTCTGCCAATCACCAAAGGCTTTATTCAGTTTAGCGGTCATGTCGGCAACATCAAAATCGCCCACCACGTTAATGGTCATGTTGTTTGGTTGATAATAGCCTTTATGAAAAGCACGTAACTCCTCAACAGAAAGTTTATCAATGGTGTCACTATTGCCTGATACCGGATTGGCATAAGGATGATCACCAAAGACTAACTTATTGAAGTAGCGACCAATCACTGCTCGAGGACTTTCTTTTTGCTGTGATAAACCCACAATTTCGCGCTGTTTTAGTTTATCAAATTCAGCGCTATCAAAGTCTGGTTGGCGCAATACGTGGCTAAAAATATCGAGCACGGTATCAACATCTTTGCTCATCATATTGGCACGAATATAACTGCCTTCTAAATCAGCGTTGGTGTCTATGCTGGCACCCATAAAATCTAACTGCTGCTCGATGTCGGCCTTTGATTGACCCGCTGCACCCAACATTATACTTTGTGAGGTAATGTAAGCCATACCAGAGGTAATATCATTGACTGCTCCCGCTCTCACTACGGCATCAATGGTCACTAATGGCACTTCTTTTTGCACCATCAGCTTAACCTTTAAGCCATTGTCTAAGGTAACAGATTGGTAGCTTGGCATAACAAAGCTAGCGACTGCAGGATTGGCCGTGTCGGCAGTGGTTTTCTGAGTGGTCGCACAACCACTTATTCCTAAGCTACACGCTAATGCAATTGCTGATAACGATATCTTAATACGTGTGTGAGTTACGGTTTTCATTTGTCTGACTCCTCAGTAGCAGCGAGCACACCGACAGTTCGATTCGCTTTAATTAAATAGGTTTGCGCCACACGCTGAATATCAGCAGGAGTGACCTTGTTATAGGCTTCTGGGGCGTTAAACAGTTTTGCATAGTCGCCAAAATACAGCTCGTATGTGCCTAAAGTATTGGCTTTACCATTAATGGTTTCCATCGTGCGGTAAAAGTCCATTAACTTAATATTTTTAACTTTTTCAAGTTCTTGCTGAGTCACACCTTGCTCGGAAATTAGATCAATCTGCTCGATGAGAGCTTTTTCTAAAGTCTCGGCACTGACTCCCGCATTCGCTACACCCAAGATATAAAACAAGTTAGGGTCAAACGACATCGGCATGTAAGTGTCGGCAGCGACAGCTAATTGCTTGTCGACTAGCGCTTTATAAAAGCGTGAGCTATTACCTTCGCTTAACATCGACGTTAATAAATCCAATGCATAGTAGTCTGCATGGCTAGTTGCAGGTACATGATAAGCCAACATAATGTTTGGCGTGCTTACCGATTCTTTTTTAACAAATACCCGACGTTCGCCATTTTGTTGCGGTTCAACCGTGCGTACGGCTTTCGGTGGGGCTTGGGCCGGAATTGGCGCAAAATACTGATTAGCCAAGGCTTTCACTTCGGCTAGCTTCACATCACCGGTAATCACCACTAGCGCATTGTTAGGGGCATAGTAGGTTTTATGGTATTGCTGTAAGTCTGCTAATGTCCAAGCTGCAATGTCTGACTCATAACCAATAACCGACCAGCTATAAGGATGCGCCGCAAAGGCGACACTTTTAAGCGCTTCTTGAATCGTACGCCAGTTAGAGTTTTCAAGCCCTGTGGTACGCTCTGACTGCACCACACCGCGCTCACTCTCAACCATTTCAGGGTTTATGTCTAAATTGGCGATGCGGTCTGCTTCTAAATCAAAAATAGTTTCTAGACCATTGGCTGGAAACCAGTCGGTATATACCGTTAAATCTTCACTGGTATAAGCGTTGTTGGCGCCACCAGCAGCTTCCATCGTGCGGTCAAACATTTTAGGGCCAAACTTTTTAGAACCGTTAAACATCATGTGTTCAAAAAAGTGCGAAATACCGGTAATACCAGGTACTTCGTTGCGCGAACCCACTTTCCAAAAAATGTACATATTGGCATTAGGGATAGAACTATCCTCCAACACCATAATCTTCATGCCATTATCTAAGGTAAAACTATTAATATCTTCAGCTTGTGTCGCTGACACATTAGGTGCACTCAGTACACCTAACGTCATCAGCAACGCCATTATCTTGCGGGTCATATCTCGCTCCTTTTGAGCTATCGTCCAATGGTTTATTAAAATTGGTTTTTTAAAAATGGATTATTAAAATTGGTTTTTAAATAGGGCTATTGTGCCGCGCTTAATGCGGTTAAAGCAATTTGGGTCATGGTTTGTACGCCAACCTTAAGGGCACTTTCATCAACATAAAATGCTGGAGAGTGATTACTGGCGACGTTATTGATATCTTGGTCAGCAGGAGTCACTCCTAAGAAAAAGAACATCCCAGGTGTTTCTAATGCGTAATAAGAAAAGTCTTCCGCACCGGTAATCAGTCCTGGCTCAATCAACATATTGTCACCCACTACAGAGGCGATAACCGGGCGCATTTTGCTGACTAATTCTGGGTTGTTAACCGTAACCGGATAACCAGGTTGGATCACGGTTACTGCAATGGCGCCAACTGTTTTAGCGGCATTAGCTGCCACTTCGGCCAATTTAACTTTAATGTCGGCGCGCATATCTTGATCGAAAGTACGAATAGTACCAATAAGTTCTACTTCATCAGGAATAATATTCGATCGAATACCACCATTAATGGCCCCAAAACTCACCACGGCGGGTGCTTTGGTGATATCCACCTGACGACTAATAATGGTTTGTACACTATTAATAATTTGTGCCGAGGCCACGATAGGATCAACACCACTCCAAGGACGTGAGCCATGGGTTTGCTTACCCATCACTTTAATCGTAAATGAGTCTTCACTCGCCATTGCAGGGCCGGAACGTAGACCAATCATACCTGTAGGCATGCTTGAAGTAACATGCATACCAAACACTTGCTCAGGCTTGCGCTTAGCAAATAAGCCTTGTTTGAGCATTAACTCCGCACCGCCTTGCTCACCTTCTGGCGCGCCTTCTTCGGCTGGCTGAAAGATAAACATTACATCACCGGCTAGGCTGTCTTTTACTTTTACGAGGTTTTCAGCCACGCCCATCAGCATGGCCACATGGGTATCATGACCGCAGGCGTGCATCACACCTACTGTTTGATTTCGATAAGTGTCAGTTACTTTAGAGGCAAAAGGTAAATCAACCACTTCGGTAACGGGCAGCGCATCCATATCAGCGCGTAAACCAATTAATGGCCCAGGCTTGCCGCCTTTTAGTATGGCGACAACACCGGTATGAGCAATACCCGTCTGCACTTCAAGTCCGAGAGATTTAAGATGTTTCTCAATCACTTTACTGGTGCGAAATTCGCGATTAGATAATTCAGGGTGTTGATGTAAATCGCGGCGCCATGCAATGACTTTGCTTTCAACTTGAGCGGTTAGCTCTGCAGCATTGGGCACGCTAGCCACGGTAGTCGTGCTGTAAACACTGGTGGCAAATACACTTGAAAGCAGTAAAGCAACAGACGTCAGGCGCATGTTTATTCCATTTATTATAGTAATTAGTGCAACAAAACTACCTTGAAATGACGCTTTTGTTAAATCTTTTACCGCTTTGCTAACAAGTCAATTGTATCTATTTATTAATACCCAACACTCACGACTAAACTGGCGACTTTGGAAGGTGAAAAAACACCACATCGCTGTCGATAATTTCAAGCTGCCAACCTTGCTGTAATGCTAACCATTGAAAGGTTTCTATAGAGTAGAAATTGATATGAGTTGGGTCAATTTTATAGTACCAATTGTTAAACTTATCTAAGCTGGGTACTTGTTTGGTCATTACTGCCAATATGCCGCCAGGCAACAATAATGTACTTAACTGCGTCATCAACGCCTGCGCATTGGCAATGTGCTCTATCACTTCAGTTAAGCAAACAAAATCATATTGCTGAGAGAGTACTTGAGTATCTGGGTGGTAAAATAAATCATAATTAACCACCTTAATACCTTGCGCTGCAGCCATTTTACTTAACACTGCGCCTTCACCGCAGCCAAAATCTAACCCTGTTGCGTCGGGTTTAATACGGGCGATTAATGGCGTTAAAGTACGAGATAAAAATTGTTGATAACCCACATCGGCAACGTCATTATTGTGGCAATCATAATGGGCTTTTTCAGCTATTTGATCCAAATGAAATGCTGCAGGAACCGATACCAAAAAACATTGCGAACAACGGACATAGGGACGACTTTTATCTTGAGAAAAAGCAACTGTTTCATGGTGACACAAAGGACAAGACGACAAAGCGAACTCCAAAATAAACCGAATGGGTCAATCAACAGCAAGACTAATCAGATTGAACTGGCTCTATACTGGTGTCTTTAGGGATTTTACGGGTTTGAGTAGCGGCCTCTTGCGCCTGTTGTAAATACTTTTGCTGACGGGTTAAACGCTCATCCGATTGAGCACGGGCTTTTTCGAGCTGCTGCGCTTCCCAATCGTTTGGCTGCGACTTAGCTAATACTTCTTGTTCACGTTCCGAGGTAGCCTTGGCTGCCTCACGCGCTTTTTGCAATTGCGTTTGCTCAAGTTCAGCCGACTCTTGGCGCGCTTGCTCGCCTTTTTCAGCCAAGGTCATTGTTTTATGTGGCTTATCAGCAGCTACTGTAAAAAACGCCAATGAACTGGCCGTAACGAGCAAAATAAATGAGCCTATTAGCCGATGTCTCATCTTGTCTATCCTTTGATTTTATCGCCGTTATAACGCTCACGAACCACAGCAGGCATGGCCGTTAACTTATGTTGCACCATTGCGTTAAACACTGCAAATATTGGCGCGATTTCAGCAGCGGGATTTAACGCAATCAACGTGTGGGCAACCGCTTCCAGAGTTGACAAGCTGTCGCTACGTTTCGCTTTACGAATGATATATTGCGACTCATCTTCACATTCTAGATGCAATGACGGGTAATTAAGTAACCACGGATTGAGCTGCAACATTCGATATGCTTTACGCCAAGTACCGTCGACTAAAATAATTATCGCAGCCTCACTTGCTCCAGTCTCGGCTACAGTTTGGCTGTGCTCATTTGGATAAACCACATAAATCGGCTTCGTTTGCGCAGCTAAATAATGTTGCAGCTCAATAAAGTCCGCGGCAGATTCACCCACGTAAATTTTCATCTGCGGCATCACCAGTTTCAATAACCTCACGGTGTTCTTAGCATGATCCACTTCAGATGGATGCTGCATCACCACCACCTCGGTATTTGACGTCACCGGTTTGAGCGCATGACACACGCAAGCCGACTGTGGGTATTGGCAATGGATACAATAACTTCTGCTCATTTTTTGTCTTATTTTGTTGCAAATCTGTTGTTGCAAATATGTAAAGTTGAGTTCAATATACTTCGCTCTACACCATAATACCTCAAGGAAGAACCATTACTATGACTAGAACAAAGATGTCTGTGGCATTAATGCTCGCATTGGCCACAATCCCTGCATATGCAGCACAAGATAATACCTATCACCACGAAGCAGAAATCGGTTTTTTAGACTCATCAGGTGAAGCGGATGGCCTAGTTAACGCCAATTATCGCTATTACTTTAAAGCGGTTGAACAAGCAGATAAGCCATATGCATTGGCGGGATTCTTTAATCAAGGATCAACTGTTTCTGCCCGTTATGCCACCACTGACTTCCAAGATTTATATCACATCTCTGGAGAATACGTTTTTGACTCAAAATGGTTTTTGGGGGCTGGAGTCAACCAGTTAAATGCAGATGATGCTGTATTTGACATCACAACATACGAGATTAGTGCTGGATATTTTTTTAGCGAACACTCAAAGTTATCCTTGAACTACACGACCAACTCAGAATCAGAATCTAACAATGGCGCATATCTAGAATATGAATTTGAATCATATTTTAGCCAAAACATTGATGCTATCACGTTAACTTACGAACATTTTATTCCATTACAATCAACCGCTGGAGTGTTTATAACTGGGGCTGTAGGTTATCAAAACCCACAATATATCAACAACGAAATGCTCACTCAAGTTGATGGCTCAACTCCGACTATAGTGCAAGATTCTAAAATAAACTTTGAAAATGACATTTATACTGTTGCAGTGTTTGCAGATTGGTATATCAATAACGCATGGTCAGTGGGTGCGACTTACTACCGGACAGATGTAAATACTGATTTAAGCAGCAGTAATATTGATTACTCAAATAAAAGTAGCCACAGCAACAACATCACTGAAACGGGTTTAAATACACGTTACTTCTGGCATTTTTCAGATGTATTCTCGGCTAAGTTTTCACTAGAACATTATTTCGATAATGGTGAGTATAATAGTGATTCAGAAACTAATGTTGGCATAGCAATTAACGCCCGTTTCTAAGTTTCATCATATTGAGGCAAAAAAATACCCGCGGAATGTGGTTAGCATTCTGCGGGTTAAAGGTGATATTACTAAAGCTAATTAGTCATGTTGTAACTGTTCTTGATGCAGATGGCTTAAACGGTTCATTGCCATAATGATCAGCAATACTGCACTAAAGCCCCCCATCACAACCGCTATCGCATAAGGTGCAGGTATATCTGTTAGCTGGATCAACGCCGTCAGTATTGATGCCCCACTCATTTGAATGCAACCTAACATCGCCGTCGCGGTACCAGCGCGCTCACCGAAAGCCGACAACGCCATACTGGTTGCTGGGCCAAGCAAAATAGCAAAGCCAATACATAAAATCATCATCGGAGCCATAAAGGCTATTGCGGCGGCTAATCCTTCTTGAGGGCCAGCAAAGTACATCGCGGCTTCGATAACAGCAGCAATCAACATCAACGATAATGCCACTACTACTCCCGGACGGTTACCGATACGCTTAACCAACACTGGGGCAGCAAAACATGCGGCAATATTTACCGCAGCATTAAGGCCAAATAAACCGCTGAAAGTTAATTCTGAAATGCCTAAATGACCAATTAACCATACTGGTGAATAAGACACGTAACATAAAATTGATGCCATCGCGATCATGCAACAACTGGCATAAAACATAAAATGAGGGTCGCCAATAACCGGCTTATAGCGGCTCCAACGGTATAAAGGCCCTGTACTGTCGGTATTTAACGGACGTGTTTCCGGAAAACGGAACCCCACCAAAAACAACACAAAAATGGCATACAAAGCCATAAAAATGAAGGTAGAACGCCAGCCAAACTGTAATGCTAATAAGCCACCAAATGTAGGTGCCAGTGCCGGGACCACACAAATTGCACCATTTAGATAACTGTACATCGACACACTTTCTTTGCGCGAATAGCAGTCACGTACCGCACTAAATACCACAATAGAGGTGGAACAAGCCGCTAAGCCTTGAAACACACGGGCAACCTGCAACCATTCAAACTCAACCGCATAAGCCCCTAATAAACTGCTAATGCCATAAAGTACAATCCCAAATAATGCGACAGGTTTACGGCCAAAACGGTCAGCTAACGGACCAATTAAAATTTGCCCTACGCCCATCGCAAATAAAAATAACACTAAGGTGGACTGTACTTCACTGTTTGATACACCGTACTCCAATGCCATTGCAGGCATAGACGGTAGATAAATATCAATAGCCAACGGGCTCAAAAGCACCATAAACATTAACAGTGGCAATAAGTTACGACGCATAAACTTCTTTCTCTCAAATTTTTAATGCACAAAGGTCACCCTTAATAGGGCGCTATAATAAGTCAAATGGAGGTATGAATGAAAATGATATAAAATCCGAAGTGAATTTCCATTTGAGAATATCACATGAATTTAGACAACCTTGCTCGAATCGATCTTAATCTATTAGTCATTCTACAAGTATTACTTGAGGAGCAAAGCGTCACTCGGGCTGCCCATCGCTTGCATGTGAGTCAATCTGCTGTCAGTAAAAGCTTAAATCGGTTGCGAGAAACACTAGACGATCCACTGTTTCAACGCACAGCACACGGCTTAAAGCCAACCGCACATGCTGATGCATTAAGACAACAACTGCCGTTAGTATTACAAAACTTGTATCAACTTACGCAACCGCCAACCTTTCATCCGGCGACCAGTAACCGCCAATTTTCATTCTCGATGGTCGAAAGTGCTTATGAAACCTTAATTCCCTATTTTATCGGACCATTATTACAACAGGCACCGTTAATAAAATTAGATTCCTATGTTTGGACCGAAAAATCCATGCAAGACCTACAGCAAGGACAAATAGATTTTGGCATTGCAGGTCGAGATATTCTGCCTCAAACCGACGTCAATATTGACAACGTACCTGAAGGCATTGAATCACAAGTCTTATTTAACGATCATCAAGTTTGCTTAGTGCGTAAAAATCATCCTATTTTACAGGCTGTAAAAGATGGTCGCTGGGATCAAGCTCACTACCTTAACATGTCTCATGTACAGGTAAGATGTGAAGGTAACGATTGGTGGGCACTAGATTACCACTTAGCCAACTTGGGCTTACATCGTAACCTATCGACCACAGTGCCAGATTTTTATGGTGCTGCCAGCGTTTGTGCCAATACCGATTTAATTTTTACCTTGCCCTCTAGCTTTGCTAACCATGCACAAAAACTATATTCGCTGGTGCCCATTCCCTTACCCTTTGAGTTTATGCCTATGGCTTATGTGTTTTTATGGCATGAACGAAATAATCAAGAGCCGGGACATCAATGGTTTCGCAATATTATTTTCAGCAGCGTCGATAAAGCCATTGCGAACCAACATATTAGTAAACACAACGGCTGACATTGAGCCTAAATTGAACTTTTAGCTCGCGCAACACTCAAATAAAACGACTAGATGACAAATAATCCATCAAGCCAACCTGATGGATTATGTAATAGGGTAAACCCTCGGAGATCAGAGGATGTTCAGTTCAATTTACACTCACAAAATAATGCAACGTCTGCAAAAAATGCGACCATTGGCAACATTAACAACGGTTGCCACAGTCTTGATCGGCGGCTTGCTATTATTACCGTTAATATTACCGTTAATATTACTGTTAATAGTACCGTTAATATTACTGTTTGTGTCTGTAGGTTTTATCGGTATGACACTGTTAAGCCGCCAATACATGCGCCAGCATCGTACTGCATCATCACCCCTTTCAACAGCTAATCCCAAAGATGATATTTATCATGATCATCCAAATATTGAACGAGAAAACTCGAATCAGAAATCTCGTTTGAGTCATGCCAAATCTGCAGGACTATCGTGACTAAAGTTGAAAAATAACAGGTTAGTATTGACTCACCTATTGACCATCATGCAGCCGTTAAAACATGACCGCGAAAGTAACCATCACTAAAAGTATTTTATAAACAGTATTCCTACACCTAGTGTCGATTTACTCTTTTGTATTATCCGTGTGATGAATAAACTTCATTCGGGCTCACAAATGCAATGTATTACATACAACTCAAATCCAAACTGATTTAACTCAATAGACTTTCGCTCTCAAACTTAAAACATTAACTAGGTTTAACGTGACATATTATGTCAAAACGTTGCAAGCTGTATATTAAGTCATCGTTACTAATTTATAGATAACGTTTTTTAGACACCTATTTTCAGACTAAGCGCATTCAGGAGCCATTATGAAATTTAATCAATCATTCCACACTGCCAATTTAAAAAGTCGATTCTCTGCTATGAACCCCATTTTGGCATTACTGATGTTTTTTAGCATCGCATTAACCACAATTGTGCTATTACCCTTTTTATTGTTACTGGGCTTATTAAGCTTTATTACTTTACAGCTATTAGGTAAAAAAATATTGCAGAGAAACCAGTCACAAGCCCAACAAGGTGATATCTACCAAGACCGCGCTGATGTTCAGCGCGAACAAGCAGCACCTTACGCAGATATGTTTAGCCGACCTAAATCGAATCAAACTGAACACACTGGTCGCACATTTGAGCATCAGGCAGATTAACTAACCGTTAGATGCGTTTAGTGACAACCTTACCGATTCTAGCCATTTTTCCAAATTGGTATTGGCTATGTTTATCTTAAGATTACCGTCATTAGTCGTCATTCCTGCAAGCTATTAACGATATCTAAGCCGGTAAAACCTTAAATATTCGCCAAAAATATCGGCTGGCTATGTTTATTATTTATGTAAAACATAAAGAGCGGCTAAACACTAGTCACCTCTTAGGCATTGAATCGCGCAGATCAAACCCCAATGTTATTAGAAGGCGGGCAAATAGAGTAGCAAACGATGCTGCAACATTTGCCAGTAATATAAGCCAAAAATTCGATACTGAGGAGAAGATAAAATGAACAAGACACTCATTTTAGGCGCAAGCGGACAGATCGGTAACATGGCGACAAAGCAGCTATTAGCAGATGGCCAATCAGTCATAGCGTTAGTGCGAGATAAAAATAAATTGGCTGATATCGCCAGCGATAAGAAGCTAGACATAGTTGAAGCGGATTTAGAACAGGACTTTAGCCAAGCATTTAACGATTGCGATCAGGTCATTTTCAGCGCTGGCTCAGGTGGTAAAACAGGTGCAGACAAAACTATGCTCATTGATTTATGGGCGGCCTGTAAAGCCATTGATTACGCAAAAGCGGCTAATGTGTCACATTTCATTATGGTCAGCTCTATCGGCGCTGACGATCCCGACCAAGGCTCAGAACAAATGAAGCCTTACTTAGTTGCCAAACACATGGCCGATGAATACTTGATCAGCAGTGGGCTTAACTACACTATATTTAGACCGGGTTCATTAACCGATGATCGTGCCACAGGTAAAGTCCAAACCCAACGGCCGAGCAGCAAAGAAAAAATGACCATTCACAGAGAAGATGTTGCTCGCGCACTGACTTACGCTGTAGGAAAACCACAGCTAGGCGGCAAAGTCTTTGAATTATTTAATGGCAGTAAATCCCTCACTGATGTCCTAAATTAATCCATTCAGTAGGCATTCGCCTAACAACGCCATAAACACTTAAACAACATTAAGGTCAGCACAACGCTGGCCGTTTTTTAGGGGGATTACCGATTAATTTAAGATACTGAAATATAGCTAGTTAAATAATTTGCAAAGAGGCTAAGGGAAATTGCTGACTACAGAAAAGTGGTAAATACCAATTACATCAAACAGCGCGTTTTCTCGAACTGTTATTGACATAATAAAGAGTAACATCTCATGTGTGCGGGCTTGTTCAACACTTGGGATAGGACGCGGCTTCGCGCGGCCTATCCTTATTTGATAGGTGCTACTTGTAACCCATCAAGCTTATTTCTATTGATGATACAGAACTAGAATCAGAAAAATCACGGCAGACGACTACTTTTGTGAACGTTTTTTCTGTTTCAATATTATATTTATCTACATCAGAGCTACATCTCTGTAGGAATACTCCCTTTTCATCACGAATTACCACTTCAATCTTATACATTTCAAAATTAGTCATCTGAGTAATCTTGTATTCACCCGCGACGACATAATTAGAACCTTCTAGGCGGCTGACTTTACTAGTTACCTCGAAACTTTCTATTTTTGTAGGATTGTAACTTTGCATTTTCTCATATTCACTTGGATTAACATATTGAGTAATTAAAATGATGATGGTTATTGATAGACCAAAACCTAAACCCCATAAGAATCCATTTTTAAGATTATCCACACGATCTCCTTGTATGCCTAACGTTTTAGTATTTATGCGCTGCGCTGTTTGCATGGCATAAACAGCTTGTTGGACTTGGCCGATACCGAGTCCAGATTAATAGGTACACTTTATGCTTTTGGTATTTGCTTTTTTTGATGCTGGCTCTGGGCTACAGAGCCGTTTTTATCAATTGATGTTGAGTAGTAGGTAAGTTTTTCATTGAAATCCCTTTTCATCGTGTTTTCCTTAATTGAAAATGTACAAATTCAACTCTGAAATTGAGGCCGTTGAAGACTCTTTACAACAGAATGCGTGAGCCTGATAGGTCTTCCTCGAACATATCCATGTAGGCTTAACCAAAACCAAATGAATGACCGGTTAGTCGACTTTTACACCGTAGGTTTATGCTTACTTTGAGCAAATATAAGCAGAAAGACACCAAACATTATTGCTATGTCTGCGACATTAAAAATGCCTGTTCGAATCGAGCCTATACCGATATTTAGAAAATCGATAACGGCCCCATTATTAACGACACGGTCGTAGAAATTGCTCATACCACCAGAAAACACTAACGATAATGCAATTAAAGGGACAAGGTGCTGTTTGGCATTAGAAATTAAATAAACCAGTAAAGCCAATAAAAACGTACCGACCAAAACAACAAAAAACCAGAACCGAGCTTGTTCAGATAGATTATTACCTAAGCCTAGAAATGCACCAATATTTTCTGTGTAACCCACTCTAAGAAGGTCATTAAGGTAGCTCGTCATTTGAAATTTAGGAAGATGTTCTGCCGCTAATAACTTCGTGCCTTGATCACAACCTACGCATGACAGCGTCACTAAAAAAATAACCAATAATCTTTTCCAAACGTCCATATTTACTTTATACCTTTTCTGGCTGCTTACGTTGTAGTATTTGTGCATTGGATTGTTTATAAAGCACAAATCTCTTGTTAAACCTAAACGATTTCTAGCTTAGGTTAATTGGTTTGATTTGCTAATAGGAATTTAGTTATTGATGTGGACTCTGAGTTACTGAGTAAATTGGTAGTAAGATATATCGAGTTGCTAGTAAGTTTTTCATTAAAATCCATCGTCATTATTGTGCTCCATCACATCTTTCTCACTCTAGCTGATTCAATGAGCATAATACACTCAACAGAATTCTCATATTGCTCTGTGCTACAGCTTAATTCAACAACTATTAATTCAACAACTATTAATTCAACAACTAATTGGACGGTTCACTCGATAAAGTCGGCCATTTAAGTTATTGCTCAATATCTTTCATTGCCTAATATCTTATTGATATAAATAATTTATGAACAATAAAAAACACATCACATACATTAAAAATAACTACGCCACTTCAAAGATTACCAACTGAGCGAATATATGACCGGCAGTAATAGCGATAAACTCAGCCAGACAATGATCGTTAGTGGGACGCCCACTCGGACAAAATCGGTAAATTTATAGCCGCCAGCATGCATTACCAGTAGGTTAGTCTTATAAGCCATAGGGGTGGCATAACTCATATTGGCACCAAACAGCACAGCAATAACAAAGGGTTCGGGATCAACCTGCAGTTGCTGCGCAATGCTGATAGCAATAGGAGTGCCTATGACTGCAGCAGCATTATTAAACACAATATTGGTCATAATGGCCATTAGCAACATCAGTCCAGATACAATAACCGCCGGAGAAGCCCCTGCGGTTAACGCGACAAAGACTTGTGCTAAATACTCTGCACCACCGGTTTTTAATAATGCCGCCCCCATCGCCAAACTCGCCGCCACAATCAAAATGACCTGAGTGCTTAGCGCCATAGAAGCATGACGCCAGGTTAGGCAGCGTGTGACCAGCATAAGCAGCACACCCCCTACAGCACTTATCGCAATGGGAACATCCCCAAATGCCGACACAAGAATAATTGCCGCCATAATCAGTAAAGCCGTTACCGCTTTATCCGTGTACGGAAGATCTGCGGTGGCATCGAGCACTAATAGCTCACCAGCACGCTTAATTTCGCCAATGGTGTCTTGATCTCCCTGAACTAAAAGAACATCACCAATGCGCAAACGGGCCTGTGCTATTTTTTCACGCAGTGTCTCTACTGAGTTTCCCTCTCGATGTATTGCCAGCACCATTAATTGATAACGATCATAAAAGTTAAGTTGCCTCAAGGTCATACCAAGCAAAGGTGAACCTTGCATGACAACTATTTCGGCAATCTGCTGTCCCTCACCGGATAAGGGATGTTCTTCATCAACAGGCGTATCTCCAACATAGAGCATGGCATCCAGAGCACTTTCCAGTTCCTTCAAATTGTCCGGAGTGTCATTCACCATTAACCTATCTCCAGCCTGAATTTGCGCATCGGGTAACGGTACAACATAGGTTCCAGTGCCCCGCATAATGCGTGATACTTCCAGCAAACCTGAGCTCTTTTCAATCAGTTCGGTCAATGTCTTACCGACTGCAAAACCGTCTTCCAATATAACCAGTTGGGCAGTAAATATTCTTGGGGAGGTATCGCTGAGTATGGCCTTACGAGCAGGCAGTAAGCGTGGCGCAATCAACCATAAATAAACAATAGCAATAGCGGCAACGATTGCTGCCGGTACAAAAAAATCAAACATCTGCAGTCTTCTTAAGCCCATATCTGCAGCAACTGAAACAACTAACAAATTCGTCGAGGTGCCAATACTGGTACTCATTCCTCCCACCAGAGTGGCAAATCCCATTGGCATTAACATCCCCGAAGCTGGCTCTCCGGTTCGCAGCGATACACTGATTAGAATAGGCAGCAGCAATACGACTATAGGTACATTATTAACAAATGCACTCAGAAAAGCGCCAACCAGCAAGGTCAGCAACATACTCAATGCGGGGCTTACAAGCCATAAGCGCGCCAGAATTCGACCAAGAGGTACTAGCGCTCCGGTGCGCACTAAACCATTTCCGGCAATCATTAAGGCACACACTGCCACCAGCGCTTCATGGCCAAAACCACTGAAAAACTGCAACGCCTCAAGATGTTGCCCCTGCGAATTGACGTAAGGAAAAACAGTAAAACCGATGCTCAGCATTGCCAGAATAAACAGACTCGACGTCTCAATGGCAATAGATTCTCTGGTAAATAGAAACAGGGCAAGCAACACAAGCAATAACACAGCCAGTGCATGCGCATCAGGAAGCGGTGGCAAAGTCGTTATATTAATTGCTGTCACCTGTCGTTAACCTTTTCTATTGGTATGAGCATGGTAAGGCTAGGCTTGCTGTGAAGTTTTTCCACAAAGCGCTTCAAAGCAGGTTGAGATATGTTGAATATATATCAGTTAAATATTAGGCATTGTTTCTAACTAAAGCGAATTGAAGAGACACGCTACACACTTATCTAGCGTGAGTCATCACTGAGTAACAACCCCAACTTAAAAACAACCATAACAAAGCAAATGTCATTTACGCGAGTAAGCACTTTGCCTGTTGCAAGGTAGTTAACTCATCTTCCGTTGGATTAAGCGCAATCACACTGTCAATTTGCATCAGTAACGACTGCCAAAGCGGCTCGATGACCTGGCGCTGAATCTCGTTGGCGTGCAAATTAGCTTGTTGTAGTAAATATGCTGCTTGTACCACATCGATACGGCCTAAAATTCCGTCGGCTAAGGCGACACTCAGTTCAATCATCGCGGTGACATTACGGCCGTATTTAATCACTTCATGCAAATAGTGTTCAGCAATATTAAGTTGCTCTTGGCTAGCGTCATCATCGTGCAAGATATCACTGCTGCAACGTAACATCGCATCCAACTGGCCTTGTTCTGCGGCTTCTTGCATCCATTGTTGGCTCGTAGCGATATCAACTTGGCATCCTTCACCTTGTTCAAGCATCAGTGCCAAATGATATTGTGCATGCGGGTAACCGGTTTGCGCTGCTTTATTTACCCATAAGTAAGCTTGTTCAAATTGTTGGTTTTGATAAAACAGCACCCCAAGGTTTGACATTGCTTCAGCATCTTCTGCATTAGCGGCTAATGTCAGCAATGTTTCGGCTTGATTAATATCCACTTCAAATTGATCACTGCCCACCAGATAAAAGAAACCTAACAAGGCCTGCGCATTAACAATACCTTGTGCTGCCGCTTGCGCAATAAACGCCTCGCCCGTCGCAGGATTTTCCACACCACTATAGCCGTGCAATAAGCTCACACCATGTTCAAACAATGCCGCTTGATGATGAGCTGATGCAATATGAAACCAATGTGCTGCTTGGGCAAATACATCCGCTGACGTTTGTTCAACCGTGGTTGATATTGGGCTTGGAGTGTTTGATTCTGCTGAATTTGAATTTGAACTTGAGGATGTTGAGCTTGATGATGCCGAACTTGAACTTGCTAAGAGTGAATCGTCAGTGGTGTGTGCCAACGCGCGCTCTTGCTCTTGTAGCATTAATCCTTTGACTTTAAGTGACATCCCCACTAAATACTGTGCTTCAGGATCATTTTTCATCACTGCGCGATAACATAAATCGCGGCCAGCAAATGAATCAAATGCTTCAAATTGATAATGCGGAGCAACACCTGGATGCAGAGAGGGATATAGCTTTTCAATTATCTGCAGAATTTGATGGATCGACTTTTCCGCGATGTTAACAAGCTGAGTTTGAGTTAAATGATATTTTTCAGGATGTGCGCCGCGATTACCATCACTGCGTAATCGGTGTAACGCCCGCACTGCGGCAACATCAATAACACGTCGCTGATTCAGCTGCTCAATACGATCATATAAGTTTGCTGAGGTAAACGTTACTCCATGCTGCACCGCTAATTGAGCGGCGAGTTTATGGGTAAAGCTTCGAATGTAGACTAACGCTTGGGTAGGAATATCGCGTACATAACTTTTAGCTAAACGATAATCGTCGCTTAACTCAGCAGAGAAACCATTAATAAACTCAATATCATTTAACAATGGTTTCTCCTTTTAGCGAGTTGATTGAATATTTATCCCTCTGCTTTATCGGCATCCGGTGTTTTACGATTAACCATATACAATCTAAATAACGCAATATTAACAAACAAACCTAAGAACGAAAACGTTGCTTCAACCACCAGTTGCAATGGAAAACCAACTTGCATCGCGACTTGTGAAAACATGCCAGCTAATAGAGACAATGGCACGTACAGCATTAATACCGCAATGGTTTTAATCGTTATAGGGCCGCTAAATTTAAAGCTACTCTTAATCGCTTCTAAAGGTGTTAAACGTTCAACCACCACCATAAAGTTCACATAGGCGAGGCGAGAAAACAAGTACAAGCTCACGATTAAGCCAATCAACCATAGTGGGCCAAACGCAGCAAAGATCATCACCGGCGCTAAAATGGCTAAACCAGAAAATACTCCAGCCAGTAATAATGGCGGTACAAAAGGCAAACTAGCCTTTAATATTTGTGCCGGGGCAAGATCATGGCCTTGAGAGCGTAGCTCTAAATACAAAGTTAATGCGGCAATTAAAAACGAAAACACCAACAATAACACCATCATTGCTGCAGCGTGTACTGCACCGAATTGTGGGTTTTCAGCATCAGCCTGTAGCATTTCATTACCTAGCCAAAGTTGAATAGCGACTTGGATTAACAGTAATGGCAGCGTCAGTACGGCAAGCTGACGGATGTGGTTTCGAAAAAAGTTAAATGCTTCAGTCAAAATTGCAAACAATGACATGTGGGTTCCAGTAATCTATTAACAACGAATATTGCGCTTAGGATACCCAAAAAAAATGCATTTTGCACAAGTCTAATGTGTAAAAATCGCGATCATCTGTCGCATTTATGTAAATCAGGGTAAAATGATGCATAAGTTTAGACATTGAGCCACATCAAAGGACACTCATTATGAAATTAGCTTCTGCATTACCGGTACTGTTTACCGTCTTCGTATTCTCAGCGCCAGCAACTGCGGGCTGGTTAGACAACGTTGCTGAAATAACTAAAAAACCAGCAACTGAACAAGCCAAAACCATTGCACTGTCTGAAACAACTGAGCAATCAAGTGCTTTAGTGGGTAACGTTATGTCTCAACTTGGCTTATCTCAAACCCAAGCTGAAGGCGGGTTAGGCTCACTACTTAGCTTGGCTCAAACCAATTTAGGTGAAAATGATTTTAGCCAATTAAGCAACAGCATCCCAAATGCGGACGGTCTACTGGCTGCAGTTCCTGCTTTATCATCAGGCAATGGCATGTCAGGATTATTGTCACAAGCAGGTGATTTAGGCTCTGCGTTACAAGGTAGCGCAATGGTATATGATGCTTTTGAAAAGCTTGGTATCTCAAAAGAATATATTACCCCTATGGTTGATATCGCTAAAAACTATCTCCAACAGAGTGGTGGTGACGGTACGGTTGATTTATTAATGAAAGGCTTAGGTTCAGTCTTATAATCATTATTAAGACGGCTTAAAGCTACCCTAACACCCGCGTTAACATTATTTAATCCCAAGCCATTCGCTTGGGATTAGCATTTTTGCTAGCATAAAAATGAATAGTAACATTGGACAGAATAATTATGATCGCCAAACTAAAGCAATTTCTCCAATCGCATACTCAAGAAAGTAGCCCAGAAGAGAAACAGAAAAACCTCAACCTGGCCGCGGCAACCCTATTGCAAGAGGTTGTGTACGCCGACGAAAATTTGGCTGCTGCTGAAGCTGCTTTACTGCCCGAAGTGCTCATCAGCACTTTAGGCATTAACCCAGAAGAAGCGATAACCCTTATAGAAGAAGCAAATCAAAGCCGTAAAAATGCTACGTCTCTATTTGAGTTTACCGCCGAAATCAATGCTCAATTTAGTATTGATGACAAACAAAAATTACTGCTGTCAATGTGGCAATTAGCTTATGCCGATGGTGAATTGTCGCAATATGAAGACCAAATTATTCGCCGTACAGCTGATTTACTGCATTTAAAGCACAGTGAACTGATTCAAATGCGCAATATCGCCATGGAAACTCGCTAAATAATAGCCAATTAGCCTTGGCTATTATTGAGTAAATACTTACGCGTAAGATGAGCTTTTTGCCACCACATAAAAGGGGCGATAACCAACACCAATACAATGGCGTAAATCATATTACTGCCAAGCGCGATGCCCAAACCAACACAAAACAAACAACCTGCAATCACTAATGGTAGATACCGCTTGCTGAGTAACTTAGCTGCAGACAACATCGCCAATAAGTAAATAATCACAAACACGCCATTACTCCAAGCGATTAAGTCTTCTAATTCTTGAGTGCTATAAAAGGTCACGATGATCACCACCGCCATAGCCCCCAAAATGGCAAACAAGGCTCTAAAGGGCACACCGTGTGGGTTTAATTTATCAAAATAGCGCGGTAAAATGCCTTCTTTACTGAAGCTCCACAATAAACGCGCGGCGCTAGCAGCATACACATTCACGGTTGCTAACCCGCTGGCAATACCTAATACTCCGATGATACACGCGCCATATCCACCCAAAAAGGTGTTTGATAACAAATAATCAAATGCCGATATCATCGCTAAGCCGTCACCCTCGGTTGGTACCATTAGCAATAAAAAAGTACAGGCTAAATAAATAACACCCACTAATACGGTGCCCATCATCATTGCAGGCAGCAAATCTTTTTCGGGTTGGCGAAAGTCGCTGGCAAGATGTGTCATGGCCTCAATGCCTAGAAAACTCCAAAAACCAATACCCATTGCTAGCATCACCCCACTAAACTGCGGATGACTGCCATGCGCAAAGGTTTGTAGCTGATCGACATTTAACCCGCTGGCACCAAATAATATTGCGACTACCGATACAATCAACAAGGTTAACGCAAACTGTAATTTTGCCGACACCTGAATACCTTTAATATTCAGCAGCAATAACACAGCCACAATCAATAACTCTGCGACTAATTGACCTAGCCCAGAAATCGATATTAATGCTTCTAAAAATTGAAAGGTCATTAAAATTGCAGCAGGTGCACCAATGGGGATCACTAATAAAAAAATCAGCCCAATTGTTCGGCCTGCTGTAGCACCAAATGCTTTTTCAATAAAGTAAGCTGGACCCGCTGCATGCGGGAATCGACTCGCTAACAAACCAAATACTAATGCGACTGGAATAATGGCTACCGTTAATAACAACCATGCTAATAGCGAACCTGAGCCTGCTACCTCTATGGTCATTTGCGGTAAAATAAATACCCCAGTGCCTAGCAATGTGGTGGCCATTAAGCCAGCGCCTTGCCAGCGTCCTATTGTTGCGGTCATTTGATTCATTATCTTATTCTTACTGTGATATATTGCGATATTATAAGGCCAAACAGTAAAACATTCTGCGGGTTAATGAGCTCAAGTTGCTTTGCTAAACCGACAATATGACGGATAAAAGGCAACTTTCCGTCATAATGACAGTATGTAGGTGTGACACACAATTATCGGGATATAAATCATTGGATAAATTTGATAAAGCGATTATAAACGAATTACGCCACAATGCTCGACAGAGTATTTCGTTTATTGCTGAGCAAGTGAATTTATCGCGCAGTGCTGTCACCGAGCGAATTAAGAAATTAGAACAAACGGGTGTTATCCGTGGTTATCAGGTGTTACTGAGTGAGTCGCAAAAACAAGGCGTGTCGGCATACTTTGAAATTCAGCATCGTTGCGCCCGTTGCGCCGAAGTCATCCATATTTTCACCACCATACCGGAAGTGATAACTTGCCAAGGCATTACCGGCGACATGGATTTATTGGTTTATGTGCATGCCAATTCTATGCAACGATTACATGAAATTCGCGAATTTATTGATGCTCAAGCTGACATCGTCAAAATTAAAACCCATGTGGTTATGAGCGAATGGATTAACAATCAAGCCTAAAAAAGCTCTGTATAGACAGAGCTTAATGGTTAAGTGTGTTAACTGTAACTAAGCTAATTGCTTACCTATTTCTAACCCTTTACCTCTTAACTCGATGAGCTTCTCGGCTAATCCGGCCATATCCATTTTGATGATACCGGCTTTGTGATTCGTTATATCTGCCAACCAAGCGGTAAAAGATTCATCATCGCGCTGATCATCCCAATGGGCAAACACCTCGTGCGACAAATAGATAACGGCAGCCAGCTTAGATGCAGGCTTAGCGTTAAGCGGTGCGCGTTGATGCTCGATCCCTTGCACTAAAGAGGGAGTAAATTTCCATGCTTTAGCTAATAGAGCACCAACAGAGGGTGAGTCGAAACCTAATAAGCTCGTTTCAAGCTGTTGCTTATCTGCCCCTTCAGCGACAGCGGCTCTGATTTGTGCTGCGACCGAAGGCTCAACAACGGCAATCAGTAAATCACCAATATTGTGTAAAATTGCGCACGTAAAAGCTTCATCTGGTGCAACGCCACAACGTTTGGCTACTTCTTGTGAATACAGGGCGACTTCAAAAGTCTCCCCCCAGAATTGGGCGAGATCAATCCCTTCTGCATTAGGAATTGCACCAATAACCGCAGAAGCAATCACTAACGTCCGCAACGTTTGCATGCCTAATCGAATCACCGCTTCGTCAATAGAACCCACTTCACGACTGCGACCAAAATGAGCTGAATTAGCTAACCTCAATACTCTAGCGCTAATAAGAGGATCTTGAGCCACTTTGGCTGCAATACTCTTTACGGTGGTATTTTCATTATTAACCGCATCTAACAATTCACTAACCGCTTTGGGTAAGCGAGGTAACTCATCAACTCTTTTTAATAATGCAGCAGATTCCATATTCCGAGAGTCCTTGTTATTATTTTTAATACAATAAATAAATCATATTAATAACATTAGCACAACATAAATAAAGCAAGAGAGGATGAGGCTGATATTTGATTGTAGCCTTAACAACTTATTTCGCAGATTTTGGATAAAAATCTGCGCTAAATCTTAGATATAACGCTAACTTGGCGTTACACTAATATTCGTTTATTTATTTGTAATATGAGCCAATATGCAACAACAGACCAGCGCCGATATGAATTTGTTATGGGGTCAATTGATCTTGGAAGAGCTTGCACGCTTAGGGGTTAAGCATGTGTGTATGGCACCAGGTTCTCGCTCAACTCCGCTAACATTGGCCGCTGCTAGTCAAACCCAGCTCACTCGTCATATTCATTTTGACGAGCGTGGTTTAGGGTTTATGGCCCTTGGATTGGCAAAAGCCAGTAATGCGCCAGTCGCCATCATTACCACCTCAGGCACCGCCGTGGCCAATCTTTATCCAGCCATTGTTGAGGCGTGGTTAACCCATGTGCCGCTGATTATTTTATCTGGTGACAGACCACCAGAGCTGATTGATTGTGGTGCGAATCAAGCGATTATTCAGCCTGCTATTTTTGCTCAATATGCTAAACAAGTTAACTTACCAACGCCTGATCTTGGTTATCCGGCTAATGCATTATTGAGTACTATCGATCATGCTGTAGCTAACCAACACCAGCCGGTTCACATAAACTGTATGTACCGTGAGCCGCTATACCCAACAGAATTGGTGACATTGGCTCACGTAAAAAAAACCGCGAGCTTTACAACTGCAACCTATCTTGCACCATTAAACCAGTGGTTTGAAAACACTAAACCACTGACGCGCTATGCTAGCCTAACGACTGCTGAGTTACCCACTACAGACACCTTAATGCGCTTTGTTCACGGTAAAGGCGTGATCGTGGTTGGTACCTTAGCTCCTGAAGATAATCCACAGCAAATCGTCGCGTTAGCACAAAAGCTTGGCTGGCCAGTATTAGTTGATGCACAATCACAATTGCGTCAGCATCCAGGCGTAATAGGCCACGTTGACCAGTTATTATTAAACCCGAAAGCCAACAAACAACTCGAGCAAGCTGAGCGGATATTAGTCTTTGGTGGGCGTTTTATTTCTAAACGTTTACTTCAATATATTGCCCAACAACCTTGGCATAGCTACTGGCATGTAGGTAAATACGGCGATCGTTTAGACCCGAGCCATCAATCTAAAGAATTTTATCAGGCAAATGTTCAAGCGGTATGCCAATTACCTTGGCCACGCTCATCACAAGCCAACTGGGCATTACAATTATTACCGCTAAATGAGTCATTGGAGTCGCTGTTTAAACAACAAATCGACAATACAACCTTTGGTGAAGCCCAAGTTGTGCGTGCCATAGCATTGGCTCAAACAGATCAACATATACTGTTTATCGGTAATAGTTTACCTATCAGGCTCTACGATATGTACGCACCAATTGCCACCAATACACCGGCAATTTATACCAACCGAGGGGCATCGGGCATTGATGGATTAATTGCAACCGCTTGTGGCGTAGCCGCAGACAAAAATGCATCTACAACCCTAGTGATGGGCGACCTATCCTGTTTGCATGATTTCAATTCTCTGGCACTGTTAAAACAAATGACTCAACCATTTGTGCTGGTTATTATTAATAATGATGGCGGTAATATTTTTAATCTATTACCTGTACCCAATGAAAGCCTGCGCAATGATTTTTACCGATTAAGCCACGGTTTAGAGTTTGGTTATGGCGCTGCTATGTTTGGTTTAGCCTATCGACAAGCAGATGATATTGAGTCGTTTAATCAAGCGTATCAAGAAGCCTTTGAGTTTAATTGTGCCTCAGTGATTGAAGTCAATGTCAGCCCAACTCAAGCCAGCGACCAAATAGCACAAATCAGTCAATGGGTGAAACAACACTAATGGTAATGATCAGTCGCTTTGGCCAACCACAATTACCAGCATTATTAATGCTGCATGGTTTTTTGGGTAGTAAAGACGACTGGTCTATTTTAATGCCACGTTTAAGCCAATATTTTCATTGTATTTGCATTGATTTACCAGGCCATGGCACTAACGTAGACACTTTAAACTCACCGGGATTACACCAAACGGCAGAGCTTATTGTGAGTAAAATGCATAGCATGGGTTATATGCAGTTTCATGTATTGGGTTACTCACTCGGCGGACGAATAGCGCTGCATATTGCAGATGATTATGCTGATTCGCTCTTGAGCTTAACGCTCGAATCCGCTCATCCTGGCTTGCAAGATGCTCAGCAACAAGCCGCGCGAGCTAAAAGCGATAGTATCTGGGCGAAAAAACTCCAGCATATGCCCATAGCGGACTTTCTCAGTCTTTGGTATCAACAAGCGGTTTTTAATGACTTGAGTCAATCTCAAAAGCAGCAACTTATTGCAATACGCCGCAGCAATGATCCACAACGCTTAACCAATTGTTACATGACAACGTCTCTTAGTTTGCAGCAAGACTGCCGCACTGTACTTGAGTCGCTAACGTGTCCATGTCATTTTATGTATGGGGTTGATGACAAAAAATTTGCTCAGGTGGCTATAGATTGGCAGGCGACACTGGCAGAGTCTGGTTTAGGCACTTTGCAGTTACATCCTTTGCACGCCGCAGGACATAATATTCACAGCCTGCATCCTCAATTGTTTACCGACACCTTACTGGGGTTATTGTGCTTAGATCCGTTAACGGATCCAAAGGAGTAACAATGTCATCAGATAACTCAACGATAACCAGCTGTACTCTGTATCAATATCAAATTGAGCTCAACCCTAGTTTACCTGTAGGCATACAACGAATTGATTTTCGTAAAGGGTTAGTGCTTGCTATCCAGCTCAATAATCAACAAGTGGCTTGGGTTGAAATTGCCCCATTATCAGGTATCGATATTGATAGCCAACCAATAACAGGGTTTAGCCAAGAGTCGCTTGATGAGGTGACATCACAACTGTTGTCAATATTACCGAGTTTGATCGATCAACCCTTAGCGATTTTAGCCAATATTGCCGAGCAGATGTCGCTGCCATCATTGGCATTCTCATTGAGCTTATTGGATGCAAAACTAACCCATCGATTGCCTGTTCGCATCGAATATCCACAGACTCAGTTAGCTGTGGTGCCATTACTTTACGATGGAATGTCAGCACACGTTATTACTCAAAAGTTACAGACACTGACCAGCATCAACAGCGTAAAAATTAAAGTCGCTCAAACCAGTATGGAAAGCGAAATCCAATTTATTTATCAAGTGCTGGCAATCGCACCTCACGTAACATTACGCTTAGATGCTAATCGTGGTTTTAGTCTTGAACAGGCTATCGACTTTTTAGCGTGTTTACCAAAACACAAAATTGAATATATTGAAGAGCCATGTATTAACCCCAGTGATAATGCCCAAATACACCGGCAATTAGGAATAAAATATGCTTTAGATGAGTCATTAAATTCATCTCAATTTGATCTCGATTTAGCATTACAACAACCCGGTTTAGGCGCATTAATTATCAAACCCATGTTATTGGGTTCGCTGGATAAATTGCAAAACATGATTAGCCAAGCTCATCTTGCTGGTGTGCGCGGTATAGTAAGTTCAAGCTTAGAAGCTGACCTCGGTATCAGCGACTTACGCATAGTGAGCCAGGCACTAACACCAGATGAACCACCAGGCCTTGATACATTAAGCGCCTTTGGCAAAACCTTGCTGTTAGCCACCTCTGGGTTATCTCCACGGCTAAATCATCAAGTGTTGCAATTACTGACTCACATCGGCCAACCACAAGACTCAGGCGAGGCTGATATATAATGATGTCACCTTTGCATCAAGCAGCATTAAATCATCCAGATGCTATTGCTATTGAAAGTAGCCATAAAGCCGTCAATCCGAGCATCACTACTGGTAATAAGACTTGCAACAATACTTGCCCCACGACTCGCGTCAGTTATGCTCAGTTAAGTGGTTTAGTTCACTGCGTAGTGCAACAATTGCAATCACAAGGTGTTAAGCATGGCGATATTGTAGCTTGTGTGTCACACAATAATATTGACATGATTTGCCTATATTGGGCATGCATTGATGCGGGATGGATATTTTTACCTTTGTCACCTCGATTGGCTGATGTGCAGATTAATCAGCTTATCAAACGCTTTGATCTCCAATGGTTATGGACCGATAACGTCAGCAGAAAAACCGCAATTGAGATTGCCTACTGGCTCGATATTGAACTGCCTCAAAAAGTAGATCAACTAAGCAACCAAGCTGTTGAGGTATCACCACATCAAGCTTCCAATATTATTCTCACATCTGGTTCAAGTGGAACACCCAAAGCTGCGGTACATTGCTTAACTAACCATTTGAGCAGCGCCAAAGGGGCTGCAACGTTTATTGCTTTAGCGCCGTCTGACGCTTGGCTATTATCGTTACCACTGTTTCATATTGGTGGGTTGGCCATTATTCATCGTTGCACTTTGGCTGGAGCCTGCATTGTATTGCGAGATCCCGCATTGACACTGGCCGAACAACTTGCAAGTAGCCATATCACCCATGTGTCATTAGTGCCAACCCAGGCGATACAGATACTCCAGCAACATCCCGCGGCGTTTACCAATGTAAGCGCATTGCTGTTGGGCGGCGGAGCCATAGAACCGGCTCTTATTGATGCACTACAACACCTGCACATTAACGCTTACACCAGCTATGGTATGACAGAGATGAGCTCGCAAATTACCACCGCTAAAGCCAATTTATTAAGCCATCATGGTTGTCCTTTGCCTTCAAGACAACTGAGGTTAAAAGACGGGGTGATTTGGGTAAAAGGTGAGTGTTTATTTTTAGGCTATTTAACCGACCAGGGGTTAAGCTTGCCATTAGATGATCAAGGTTGGTTTTGTACCCACGACAAAGGACTGTTAGATCCAGAAGGACAACTGAGTATTTTAGGCCGCATGGATAACATGTTTATTTGTGGCGGTGAGAACATTCATCCAGAACAACTTGAAGCAGTATTATTAACTCATCCCAATGTCGCGCAAGCGATTGTATTTGCCTTAGACGATACAATTTTTGGCCACTTACCTGCTGCCATTATTGATTATTGTGTCGCAGACAATAGTACTAATGCAATTGAACTCGAAACCGTTAATGCCAATCCAGTTGATTTCGAGACCGTTAACATGGAGGCTGTTGACTTAAAGACTGTTGATTTAAGAGCAATTGATGTCGACAACATTAACCTGCAGCTGAGTCAGTTAGTTGAATCAACACTGGCGCGTTTCAAGCGGCCTAGACAATTTTTTGGTTGGCCAAAAGACGTCGTCACCAGTGGTTTAAAAGTGCCAAGAAAAAGCATCATCAACGCCATTCAAACCCAGATAGACGCAGCAAAAATAGCACCATAATAATATTGATTGCTCAACAACGCTTAACCATCGGTGGCTTCGGGCTTATTTGATGGCACTAAATTCGCTTATTCGAAATTTGCCTATATACGACATTGACTGGCTCTAGAGTGAATGGGTCTGCATTGGATTGATCTCAGTTCAATATCAATGAGTGCTGATAAAGCTTCGCAGCCAAATTATCAAATTATCAAATTCCAGCCATAAAAAAACCTGCCGTAGCAGGTTTTAATCTATCAAAATCGAATACGCTGGAGTGTTACTCCATACAAGATTTAAGCTTGTTCATGGCATTCTTTTCTAACTGTCTGATTCGCTCAGCAGAGACTTCATAAGTCGATGCAAGTTCCTGCAAAGTCACTTTAGTATCATCTAACCAACGCGCACGTAATATATGCTGACTACGTTCGTCTAAGGTTTTAATGGCCGATAATAAACGTGTTTGAGAGTCTGCTTCCCAATTGGCATGCTCAACCTGATCCGCCACATCTGAAGAATGATCTTCTAAATATAATGCTGGGGCAAAATCATGATGATCGTCATCGCTGTCATTGGTTAAGTCGAAGGCCGGATCTTGGGCTGCCATCCGTGATTCCATTTCGGTCACATCAGCTTTCGATACACCTAAATTCTCTGCAACCATGGTCACTTCAGCGTCACTAAACCAACCTAAACGCTTTTTAGACTTACGAATATTAAAGAATAATTTACGCTGTGCTTTCGTGGTCGCTACTTTCACGATACGCCAGTTTTTCAACACGTATTCATGAATTTCAGCTTTAATCCAATGCACCGCAAAAGAAACAAGGCGAACACCAACATCTGGGTCGAAGCGTTTAACCGCTTTCATCAAGCCAATGTTACCTTCTTGAATAAGATCTGCCTGTGGTAAACCGTATCCTGAATAACCTTTCGCAACATGCACAACAAAACGAAGATGCGACATAATTAATTGCTTTGCCGCTTGTAGGTCGCCATTTTCTTGTAAACGCTTGGCGATGTCGTACTCTGTATCGGCGTCCAGCATATTGATGCTGGTCACAGACTGGATGTACGCTTCTAGGCTACTAGCATTATGCGGAACCGCCAGCGCCATTGATTGCGTTTGATAAGTCATTCGCTCTCCTACTACATTCAAAAATATATTCCAGCTAACTCGGTACGATTATTCTGTACGATGAATAAGGTCTCTTGGTTCACAACACAAGAGAGCTAACTCGATTTAGCCGATAAACTATCAACTATATGACATCATATGTCAAATAAGGTTCTACTAGATGAACATTTTTACCGCAAGGCTATCGCAATGCAAGTGAACAAACGTTCATTATTAAAGCTTAAGCTTCATTATACGCCTGCAATTATGACGGTTCAATGCTACGTAAGTGTTGTCGTACAGATAAATATGAGCCAAACCAGCCTAAGAATGATGCCAATAACACCAGTTTAATCAACTCTGAAAATGTTAATGACTGGATGGTTAATTCACTGCCATATAATCCCAGTAACTCTGCTAAGGCACCATCGAGATACCACACTAGCACATTAATAATGAGCCAAGCCAAAATGCCACCGATGACCCCATACCAAATTCCAGTATATAAAAACGGACGTTGAATAAAGGCTTCGGTTGCACCCACTAGCTTCATCACTTCAATTTCGGTTCGACGGTTCATAATCGCAAGCCGAATGGTATTGCCAATAACTAATACCACCGCAAGAACCAGCAAGGCAGCAATGGCCAACACTGTTTTTTCAAGTAATTTAAGTAATGCCTGCAGACGCTCTAACCATTCAATATCTAAACGACCAAAGTTAACTTCGGATTCACGTTCTAATTTTACCAGTAACTCACGCGCCCCTGTGGGACTAGAATACTTAAGCGAAGGCGTTACCGTAACGACTGCAGGTAGTGGGTTTTCATCTAAATATGACAACGCCTCACCAAAACCAGATAAGCGTTGAAACTCTTCTAATGCTTGATCGCGACTAATATAAGTGACCGATTCAACCTCGCGGAATGCTTTGATACGCGACAACAAACTTTGAATGGATTGCTCACTGCGGCCTTTATTAATAAATAACGAAATTTCAGCGGCACTGTTCCAAGATTGAGTGATGTTTTCAGCATTTTTTACCAGTACCTGCAATGCCGCCGGTAAACTTAAACTCACGCCCAATACTGCCATGGTCATAATGGATGAAACAGGGCTGCGCCAAAGTTCTCCCATACTCGACATGCCTTGTTGCACATGGCGAATAAAAAACATCACAATACGACCGCTTAAAGGTAATTTACTCTGAGTAATATTCACTTTTTTACTCATCGTATTGTCTCCCCACCAGCAGTAGAACGTTCTCCACCGAGCATACGTCCTTCACGCAGAGTATAAGTGCGATATTTCATGCGCGCAATAAGGCCTAAATCATGGGTGGCAATTAGCACGCTAGTACCCGAGTCATTAAAGGCTTCGAATAAACGTAAAATATCCATCGATAATTTAGGGTCTAAGTTACCCGTAGGTTCATCGGCCAACAACAGTGGTGGCTTGTTAACAATAGCACGGGCAATGCCGACTCGTTGTTGTTCACCACCCGACAGCATTATCGGCAAATGCCGTTCTTTGCCATATAAACCCACCATGTCGAGTGCGCCAGCAACACGCTTACGAATTTCGCCATGGGTGAAACCTTCGATCACTAACGGCAAGGCAATATTGTCAAATACGGTTTTATCCATCAACAAGTGATGATTTTGGAAGATCACCCCAATATTGCGACGTAAATAAGGCACATGTTTTGGCCCTACATTGGCAATGTTATGCCCATTAATAGACACCTTACCTGCCGTAGCACGTTCAATAACCGTAATGAGTTTGAGCAAGGTACTTTTACCCGCACCAGAATGGCCGGTTAAAAAAGCCATTTCACCTTGTCGAAGGTGAAAGTTGACATCCATAAGGGCCTTTTGGCCTCCAGCATAGATTTTACTGACCTGCTCAAATTGGATCATAAATTATTGGTCCGTTTTATCCTGGCTAAATAATGCTTCAATAAAGTCATTGGAGTTAAAAGTACGCAAATCATCAATTTGCTCACCGACACCAATATGACGAATAGGAATAGAAAACTTATCGGCAATCGCAAAAATCACCCCACCTTTGGCGGTACCATCTAATTTACTGATGGTAATCCCCGTCACGCCAACCGCCTCTTTAAACAACTGTGCTTGGCTAATAGCATTCTGGCCAGTGCTGGCATCTAACGTTAGCATGACTTCATGGGGCGAATCTGGGTCGAGTTTTTTCATCACTCGCACGACTTTTTTCAACTCTTCCATTAAGTGACTTTTGTTTTGCAAACGTCCTGCTGTATCAGCAATTAATACGTCTACTTTACGCGCTTTAGCGGCTTGCAAGGCATCAAATATGACTGAAGCACTGTCTGCGCCAGTATGTTGGGCCACGACCGGAATATTATTGCGTTGTCCCCACACTTGTAACTGCTCAACGGCTGCTGCGCGGAAGGTATCACCGGCTGCTAACATGACAGATTTACCTTGGCTTTGGTACTGTTTAGCCAGTTTACCAATTGTGGTGGTTTTACCCACACCATTGACACCAATCATAAGAATGACAAACGGGCCATTGGCGTTATCGGGAACTAAAGGAATGGCTACCGGATCGAGCATTTTTTGCATTTCTTCACGCATTAAATCATAAAGTGCTTCTGCATCTTTAAGTTGCTTACGTGATGCATGCTCGGTCAGGCTTTTAATTAATTTATTGGTGGTTTCGACACCCACATCAGCGATTAACAATTGTTCTTCGAGTTCTTCAAATAACTCATCATTAATTTTTTTACCGCGAAATAAGCCAATGAAGCCAGAACCAATATTCTCACTGGTGCGCATTAAGCCACGCTTTAAGCGGGCAAACATACCCTCTTTTTGTGGTTTAGCTTGCGGTTCATCTTGTTGTGCTAACTCAATAGACTCTATCGGTGCTTGTTGCTCGGCTACTTGTTGCTCGGCAGCCTGTTGTTCTGCTAATTGCTGTGCGGCTAGTTCTGTAGCTAAAGCTTCGGTTGCTAAGGCTTCAGCTGCTAACGTTTCTGCAGCAATACGTTCAGCATCGACACTGGCTTGTTCTGCTCGTTCACTGTCGACACGCTCTTGCTCAAGACGCTTATTTTCTAGATGAAGCTGTTCAAGACGAATCTGTTCAGCACGTTCGGCTTCTAAACGTTCAGTTTCTAAACGCTGAATCTCTTGTGCTTGCTTTTGTTGCTCAGCCTGCTCAGCGACTAGCTTTTCTGCAGCAATACGCTCAGCATCGATACGGGCTTGTTCTACTCGTTCACTGTCGACACGCTCTTGCTCAAGACGCTTATTTTCTAGATCAAGCTGTTCAAGACGAAGTTGTTCAATACGTTCGGCTTCTAAGCGTTCAGTTTCTAAACGCTGAGTCTCTTGTGCTTGCTTTTGTTTCTCTGCCTGCTCAACGGCTAGCTTTTCTGAAGTTAAAACATCAGCAGCTAACTTATCCGCGGCAATACGCCCAGTGTCGATATGCGCTTGTTCTGCGCGTTCGCTTTCGAGACGTTCTTGCTCAAAACGCTCAACATCTAGACGCGCTGTTGCTTCAGTTTGCTTTTGCAGCTCAGCTTGTTGGGTTTGGTCAGCAGACTCTGTTGCAACTTCATTTTCCGCATCAATATCGAGTTGTTGCTGTTCTTCAACTTCAGGGACGGGCTTATCTTTACGAAACCAGGAAAAAAAACCTTTCTTTGCCATGTTTGCTACCAGTATTTATATGCTTAAAAATTCAGTTGAAGCCGTTTGTTGCATCTCTAACCAGTAAAATGATGAATACTCACATTTAATCACAAGTTTGATATAAAATAACGGCGGTTCAGATTGTGGCATAGTCTACCACTTTCTATTTTCTTTGTTCAGGCAAAATCACGAGGGTGAGATGGCTAAAAAAAATACCAGCAGCGGTCAGGTGCGGATTATTTCAGGTCAATGGCGATCTCGTAAGCTACCGATCCATGATCTTGAAGGTTTACGCCCAACAACTGATCGCGTCCGCGAGACCTTATTTAATTGGCTTGCCAACGATATCCGTGGTGCCAGAGTACTCGATTGCTTTGCCGGCAGCGGTGCTTTATGCCTTGAAGCTTTATCCCGTTATGCTAGCTTTGCAACCATAATTGAACTGCAAAAAAATGCTGCTAATCAGTTGAAACAAAACCTTGCCACCCTGCAATGTCAAAATGCACAGGTTATTAATGCCGACAGTTTACAAGTGCTTGCTAAAGGCACACCCAGTGGTTTTGATATTGTGTTTATCGATCCACCATTTCGTAAAGATTTAGTAAACAAAACCATTGAGTTATTGATGCAACATCAATGGTTAAACCCCAATGCACAAATTTATCTCGAAACCGAATCAGAATTAACCTCAGTCAATGTGCCAGCAACCTGGGTTGCCTTAAAAGAAAAAAAGGCAGGTCAAGTATGTTATCGACTGTACCAATATCAGTCGAACAATACCGAATTATCGGCAGATTAAGTTAATGCCTATATCAATACACGATATTATACTAATTGGTAAAACGGCCACTTTGTCGATGTGGTGTTTGGTGGCTTACGGCTTGTTTATTTTCAGCCCTGATGTATCGCTGTTTATTAATACGTTTGCCTTTATAACCGCGGCAATGCACATGTTATTTGTGCTACTCACACGCTTAAAAAATTTCCGAAACAGTATACCTGCGGCACATTATCGGGCGATTTTGCTGTGGGGAGTATTTGCACTATTTGAGCAACATCATTCACAGTACGCTAGCCCGCTTGTTAACCGCAGCAACAAATAATAAAAATGACGATTATCTGAGACATTGGCATAAAAAAACCTCGTTATTTAACGAGGTTTTTTAGTTAACAACATCGGCACATTACTTTTTAGGGTAAGGATGCGCGACACCTTTATGACAATCGACACAGGTCTTTCTGTCTTCTGGTGCTTTTTTAAAGTTCATACTGTGCATTCTTACGGCCATTTTCTTCATCGTATCAGGCTGATCTTCATAAATACGAGTGTGGCAATGCTGACAGTTAGCCGAATCATTACCGCGAAAGTATTCTAATGCTAAATCAGCTTGTTCTTTACGGTTTTCATCTAACCATTCTTGCGTCATAAAGCCATCAATGGTCATCAAGCCAATAATGTCTTTAGAAACAATGATTTTTTTAACTAAATAATCAAATGGGCCATGTGGTAAGTGACAATCTTGACATTGTACTGTGACACCTGCTCTACCACCACCATGGGCTGACGCCATAACCTCTTCTCTTAACGAGTGGTCACGGTGACATGTCATACAAAAAGCATCGCTACTTGTTGCATGTAAAGTTTGTTGTGTTGCGAAATAACCTACGACACCCACAATTACACCAACCACAATAAGGGCAATAATCGAGTACTTCGCGCTTGGTTTAAATAGTGCACGCCAGTTCATTGTTCAATCTCCGTAATAGCAAAAAAGGAATTTCTAATATTTATAAGTCTAGTTTAGGATTATTCGAAATTATAAAATTGATTTTAGTCGCCATTTTGAGAATTGTTTATCTAAAATATGTCTAAAATGCGAGCTAGATCTCGACTTTTGCACATGCTGTACCGAAATAATGATCAATTACTGGATCAGGTCAACGAAGTGGCCAATAAAGATAACGTTGAGTAAAAGAGTGAACTTGTCAGTGTCCAAATTTGTTTTTGATTTTAAATTTGATTTTAAATTTGATTATTTGCCTTCACCCTTCACTAGTGGCTAACAACACTGAAGAGAAAAAATTAACAACAGCGGTGGTAGATAAATGCATCTTCTTTGATAAAGGCAGGAGATAACATTTATCTCCTGCCAAATATTAGTGAAACAATTACTCACTGCCCGCTAATTGATTCGGCGTTAGCGCTGACGACTAATGTTGAGTGTGATGCGACTCCATTGCAGGCATCGCATTGTTAGCCACTAATTGCATGCTAGTGATGCTATTGATGCTATTAGTGCTAGTAATGCTATTGGCGTCCGTTGACAGCTCTGCTTTAACTTCACGATTAACATAAATTGCTGCAAACTATGAGTTACTTAACAGATAATGGTATCTCGATGGTCATTTATAGCTTGATTTACTAGCCTAAAACACTTTCTAACTAAACCAATAATAAAAATAATAAGGTTAATTTGAATGCATAAAACCGCAAGAACACTCCATAAATGGTTGATGCTGTTTCTCGGGCTACAGTTTGTGATTTGGTCAGTAACAGGAACATATATGGTGTTTATGCATATTGACTATATTCATGGGGATTCGCTCATCAGTAACCCCCAAACAAAAATCAATCCCGATAAACTGCAGTATTCATTGACAAAACTGTTACAAACTTATCCTGAAGCAGAGCAAATAAGTGTCGGTAAACTGATGCAACAAGACGTATACCGCTTCTCTATCACGACCATAAATACGACTATAAATGCGACCATAAAATCGACTCAGCAGGTACTGCTAAATGCTCAAACAGGTGAACGTTTATCGCCACTTAATCAAACGGCAGCCATAGCATTAGCGCAATATTATTACCTTGGTAATGAGCCCATTAGCGAAGTGAGTTTACTGACCGATAACCCACCTTTTGAACTCAGTGCTCGTCACTTACCGGCGTGGCGAATTAATTTCGACCACTTTTCCGCACCATCACTTTATATCTCAGCTGACAGTGGATTATTAGTAGGCAAGCGCCATGCATTTTGGCGTTTATTCGACTGGGTGTTTCGTTTTCATGTGATGGATTATGGCGATGCTGAAGAAATCGATAACCAATTATTATTCTGGATAGCGTTGTTCTCAACTTTAGCTACCGTTAGCGGGTTAATATTAGTGTATTTCAGGGTATTACGTCGTACTAAAAACAAACGTAAGCCTATGTTGAGCAAGCGTAAACACAGTGGGGTTGCCTAATGTTTTGGGTCAGAAAACTGCATAAATGGGCATCAGTCATTGTAGGGGTTCAGTTACTCCTTTGGTTAATCAGCGGGCTGTATTTTAATCTTATGGATCACAATAAAGCCCAAGGACTTACCCACCTTAACGACACTCACACTGAAGTGGTAATAGAGACTCATCGTTTGCGTGAACCTAGTACTATTCTGGCCGCCTTTAAACCTAGCGTATCGCTTAACATCATTAATTTATTAGATAAACCTTACTACCTATTAACCCATGAAAAAGGCTTATACAATCATCTTAACAATGACTACACCTTGGTTGATGCTTATGACGGTAACCAAGTAATAATTAATACCACTATGGCGCAACAGTTGGCCAAAGCATCTTACTCTGGAGAGGCTGTAATAAGTTCAACTCTCTTACTCACTCCGCCATTGGACGACTTTCCAAAACAGCGCAATGACACTTGGCAGATAAATTTCGCCGATAATATTGGCACCAGTGTTTATATTGAAGCACAGTCGGGTCGACTCGTCGGCCACAGTGATGAACATACACGTTTAGCCGATATATTTTTTATGCTGCACTTTATGGATTACACCAGTGAAGGCAGCTTTAATAACATCCCTATCAAGATTTTTGCGTTTATAACGTTATGGTTAACCTTTAGTGGATTGATTTGGGTGATTGATATGCTTAAGCGCAACAGGTATCGGCCCAAACTAAAGCGCAAATAATGGCGATTTAAACGTAAGTTGACCCTAAATTAATGAAATGGAATGTGTATCACACGATACTGATCATAAAAGCGTTATCATCATTTTCAGATTAATAAATTTAATCTGTTATTACTTGAAAGATTTTTACTTAAGTAAAGGTCTGTTAAGCTAACCCCTAATAAACGACTTGGTTAAGGCTAAATGAGAGCAAAGCAGTCAAACTATTGGATCATCGTAATCACTTTGTTCGCACTTGTCGGACAGGGGTTGCTGACTAATGACAGTTTGATGGTGCCAATGGCCCATGCAGAAATGACTCAAGCAATGTCCGCTCAAACCGACAAAACAACCAACACCACATCAGCCATGTCGCATAAGGCAATGAAGAATTGCCACGATAATATGCAAAATATCGTCAATGATATGGATGAACCTATTGCCGCAAAGTTACCGCAAACCAGCTGTTGTAATGGTTCCGGATTTTGCAGCTTGGATTGTAACCACTGTTTGACTATTTCGTTTACTGCCAACCTAATTGATATTCCATTGGCAACGACCAATATTCCCGTTTACTCTGCACCGCTTGCGATGGTTGTTAACCATGTGTCAATCGCATTCCCTCCTGCGTTCCGCCCTCCTATCGCTTAATTCAATTGATCATTCTTGTGCGTTAAGCACATTCAATACTATTGTTTTTTAGCGTTTATCATCATGCCGGTTATCAGTATTGTCATGATGAATATCGAGGTTATTATGAAAAAATTGCCATTTTTTAATGTGCTATTAAGCGCATTCGTTGGGGTCATCATCCCCGCAGCTCTGACATCAACGGTTGCTTATGGCGCAGAGCACGATCATGCCCAGCATCAGTCGCAAGCCAGTAAAACCTATACCTGCCCGATGCACCCTGAAGTGATCAGCGATAAAGAAGGGCGCTGTCCCGTCTGTAATATGTTTCTCGTCGTCAAAGATGAGCAACAAGAGTCCAGTGCTGGCGACACTCAACATCCAATGGCTAACATGCATGGCGCTATTCAAAAAGAACCAAGCCTAGCAGACAAGTTTAATTGATCATTCTTGTGTGTTGAGCACATTCAACATTATTGTTTTTAGCGTTTATCATCATGGCAATCGTCAGTATTGTCATGATGAATATCGAGGTTGTTATGAAAAAATTCCCACTTTCTAGTGTGCTATTAGGCGCGTTTGTTGGGGTAATGATCCCCGCGGCTTTCACATCACCTGTCGCTTATGGCGCAGAGCACGATCATGCCCAGCATCAGTCACAAGCCAGTAAAACCTATACTTGCCCGATGCACCCTGAAGTGATCAGTGATAAAGAGGGAACCTGCCCCATCTGTAATATGTTTCTCGTCGTCAAAGAGGAGGAAGAAGAGTCCACCGTTGACGGCACTCAAGATCCAATGGCAAACATGCAAAGTGCGACTCCTGTAAAACAAAGCCAAGCAGATAAGGTGTTTAGCCAACCTAAACCTACATTAGTGCCGACAGCAAATCAGAGCGATAGCACCAATGTAAAATATGTCTGTCCAATGCATCCACATGTAGTGTCCGATGCTCCTGGTACCTGCCCTATTTGCGGGATGAATCTAGAGAAAGTCACCGTTACCGATGCAAGCCAAGAAATTGTTGTCGGTGTTTCTGGCGGGATGCAACAAGCTTTGGGTATGCGAAGCCATGTAGTTGAAAAAACCAGTTTGTCGCGCCAAGTGAATACCATAGGCACAGTGCAATATAATGAAAATGCGATTGGCCATGTGCATACACGCGCAACCGGATGGATCGAAACGCTCACGGTACATAACGTGGGACAACAGATAAAAAAGGGCCAACTTTTATATGAGCTTTACTCGCCCGAACTCGTCAATGCCCAAGACGACTATTCCCAAGCTCAAGACTACCTTTTGCAAGATAAAAAACGAGGTAGCAGTTTATTACTTAAAGCACGTAAACGCTTAGAGTTGCTTGGCGTCGATACCTCGATAATTGATCGTTTAGAAAAAACCGGTGAAACCATTTTTAAAGTGCCTTTTTATGCCCCACAAGATGGCTTTATCAGTAAGCTAACCGTGCGTGATGGCATGTATATTCAGCCTGGAGATACCTTGTTTGAAATCGTTAATTTAGACAGTGTATGGGTCATTGCTGATGTATTTGAAAATGAACAAAGCTGGCTACAACAAGGCCGTAAAGTCAGTGTTAGCGCTGCAGCACAAGGGCTGTTTGATATTGACTCGACAATTGACTATATCTACCCAGAATTAGACCCTGTCACCCGAGCGATGCGGGTGCGGATCAAGCTTAACAATCATAACGACAAACTCAGACCAGGCAGTTTAGTTGATGTGACCTTATTTGGTCTGCCTAAGAATAATGTGCTCACGGTACCAACTGAAGCACTGATCCTTACCGGACGTGAAAACCGTGTGGTGGTGCAACGCAGTGATACCAGCTTTGCTTCCGTGCCAGTCAAAATTGGTATGATGGCAGACGGTAGAGCCGAAATCTTAGAAGGACTGAATGAACATGACAAAGTGGTTATTTCAGGGCAGTTCTTATTGGACTCAGAAGCCAGTATTCAAGGCAGTTTACAGCGTTTAAGTAATGCTCCAACGACCAAAGAATCAACCACTACCGATGCTCACCAGCACTAAGGAGCACGACAATGTTAGCAAAAATTATCAGTGCTTCAATAAAGCAACGCGTTATGGTGTTGATACTCACGGCCGTTATCGCGTTAGTGGGTTATCAAGCCATGCGCATGACCCCACTGGACGCGCTACCTGATTTATCAGACGTACAAGTTATTGTAAAAACCTCTTACCCAGGCCAGGCACCGCAATTAGTTGAAGACCAAATTACCTATCCATTGTCATCGGCCATGCTGGCCGTGCCGGGAGCCAAAACAGTACGTGGCTTTTCAATGTTTGGTGACTCGTTTGTGTATGTCATTTTTGAAGATGGCACCGATATCTATTGGGCGCGTTCACGGGTGCTTGAATATTTATCGCAAACCCAAGACCAACTGCCAGCCGGTGTCACACCCAGTATTGGCCCAGATGCATCGGGAGTGGGTTGGATTTTCCAATATGCCTTAGTCGATCGCAATGGACAGTATGATTTAGCCCAACTGCGTTCATTACAAGATTGGTTTTTAAAACTAGAATTACAAAGTGTTGCAGGGGTATCAGAAGTTGCCACTGTTGGCGGGATGGAACAAACATATCAAGTGGTCGTCGACCCACATAAGCTAGCACTGTATAAAATCGACTTAATGACCATTAAAAACGCCTTAGATAATTCCAATAGCTCGACAGGCGGCTCGGTGATTGAAATGGCCGAAGCAGAATACATGATCACTTCAAGTGGTTATCGCCAAACCATTGCCGACTTTGCTGAAATCCCACTGGGCATTTTATCGGAAACTGGTACGCCGGTATTAATGAAAGACGTTGCCCAACTACGAACCGGCCCAGCGGCGCGTCGTGGTATTGCCGAACTCGATGGTAAAGGCGAAGTTGTCGGCGGTATTGTGGTGATGCGCTATGGTGAAAATGCTCTTGAAACCATTAATAATGTTAAGCAAAAACTCAAAGAGATCAGTAATGGATTACCTGATGGGGTCGAATTAGTCACCACTTATGATCGCTCAGAGTTAATCTTACGCTCAGTCGATAATCTTAAGCATAAAGTGCTAGAAGAAATGCTGGTTGTCGGACTTATTTGCCTACTATTTTTACTGCATGCACGCTCAACGTTAGTCGCGATAATCACCTTACCTATTTCGATTTTAGTCAGCTTTATCGCCATGAATATCATTGGTGTCAATGCCAATATTATGAGCTTAGGCGGCATTGCCATTGCCATAGGAGCGGTGGTTGATGCGTCAATTGTGATGGTCGAAAATACCCATAAACATTTGGAACATTATCGCCAAAAACACGGTAAAGCTCCTGAGGGAGAAGACCATTGGCAACTCGTCAGAGAAGCCTCTATCGAGGTCGGCCCTGCATTATTTTTCAGCTTGTTGATTATCACTTTAAGCTTTACGCCGGTCTTTGCCCTTGAAGCGCAAGAAGGACGTTTATTTCACCCGCTAGCATTTACCAAAACCTTCGCTATGGCGGCATCTGCCATTTTAGCAATTACCTTAATTCCGGTGTTAATGGGTTATTTTGTGCGAGGTAAAATCCCTGATGAGCGTAAAAACCCCATTAGCCGAGTATTAATTGCCATATATCAACCATTGTTAAAGTGGGTACTGCATTTCCCTAAAATCACCATCGGATTAGCCATTATTGTGCTATTCAGTGCTTACTACCCATTAAGCCAAATGGGTTCAGAGTTTATGCCCACCTTAGAAGAAGGTGACCTACTTTATATGCCCACCACGCTACCCAGTGTAAGTGCAGGCAAAGCAGCAGAAATATTGCAGCAAACAGACCGGCTGATAAAAACAGTACCCGAAGTTAAACGAGTATTTGGCAAAGTGGGCCGAGCCATGACAGCAACAGACCCTGCGCCGCTAACAATGCTAGAAACCACCATCATGCTCAAACCGCCTGGCGAATGGCGTGAAGGCGTAACCTTAGAGAGCATTATTGCAGAACTGCAAAAAACCGTGCGTATTCCAGGAATGACCAATGCTTGGGTGCAACCGATTAAAACCCGTATCGATATGTTATCTACCGGCGTGAGAACGCCTGTCGGCATAAAAATATCGGGCGCAAATGTTGAAGAGCTACAACGTATTGGTGCAGAAATAGAAGCGGTAGTAAACCAATTACCGGGAACTGAGTCGGCATTTTCACAGCGTAGTAGCGGCGGCCGCTATATTGATATCACACCAGACCTTAAAAATGCCGCACGTTATGGCATGACCTTAAAAGACATCCAAGATGTGGTAAAGATTGCCATTGGTGGCATGACAATAGGTGAATCAATACAAGGTCAAGAACGCTATCCAATCAATATCCGTTACCCGCGAGAGCTACGTGACAACATCGAGAAGCTCAGAAATTTACCCGTTCTGACTAAAACGGGTAAGTACTTACCGTTAAGTTATTTAGCCGAACTGAAAATTACCGATGGTGCGCCTATGTTAGCCAGTGAAAACGGTCGCCTTATCTCGTGGGTGTTTGTCGATCTGAAAGACATTTCTATCGGTGAATATATCGTTGCAGCAGAAAAGGCACTTAAACAACAAATTACCCTTCCTCCACGCTACAACTATAGCTTTGCTGGGCAATACGAGTACATGCAACGCGTAGATGCCAAAATGAAAATGGTGATCCCATTAATGATCGCGGTGATTTTTATGCTGTTGATGATGACTTTCAACTCAGTAATACAAGCATCTGTAATCATGTTAAGTTTACCCTTTTCATTGGTGGGTAGCGCATGGCTACTTTATGGGCTGGACTTTAATTTTTCAGTTGCTGTATCTGTCGGCATGATTGCCTTAGCTGGGGTCGCCGCTGAGTTTGGCGTAGTGATGCAGGTGTACCTTAATAATAGTATTAAGGCCTATAAAGAAGCCGACAATTACCACAGCAAAGCGGATTTAACGGCTGCATTAATTGAAGGTGCAGTGATGCGAATTCGCCCTAAAGCCATGACCGTCGCCACCATCTTTTTTGGTTTACTGCCGATCATGTGGGGCAGCGGTACGGGTAATGAAGTGATGCAAAAAATTGCTGCACCAATGGTCGGCGGTATGGTCACGGCGCCGCTACTGTCGCTATTTGTTATCCCAGCAATTTACTTACTCATATACGGCCGCAAGTTGCCCAAGCAATAATTCACTTAAATTTATTTACTTTTTATCTCTATAAATAAAAATCCCAAACGATTAATCGCTTGGGATTTTTTATGTGCTAATCACAGCGTTATTTACGCTTAAGTGATTCATTAAGTTGGTCGGCTTCATCTTGTTTCTTTTTACGACACGCAGCAATATCTTCAGGATGCCCATATTTGCATGGATCGCTGGCTAAAATTGCCCTAGGGACATTCAGTATCATGTAATCTGTGTCATTTTTATTGTCATCTGCATTGCCAATATTATTACCAATATTGATGATATCGGTACCACGGCATCCCGTAAGTATCACTAAGCTAGATAACAAGCTTAATTGGATTATCCGTTTTTTCATTGTTGTAATATTCCTTGTTTTTGACGCGCAAGCAGCATCATGCGGATAATCCCCCATAGCATAATAATCGCACCGATAATCAACATAATAATAATGATCAAAGGGTTGGCTAACATAGGCAAGAAATCTTGGTCAAACCCTACAAGGATACCGTAGAGCCCAAGACCAAATAATATCGTGCCAGGAAAATCGATCAGTGCCACTAACAACATACTGCGATGAATACTGGCTAATGTGATTTGGGTGTTTTCCTGTGTCATTCACTCATCCTTGTTTAAATACACTAACTCTTACCAACAACTAATAGTAACACTTTACTAACAGTAACATTTTTCCAACAACTCAATATGACATCACTTAATAATCAAGGTTCAATCGCCCTTCTATCTTAAATCGGCACTCTACATTAAACGATACTCTAGCTTCAATCAGCAACACTGCGAATAGAAATAATCAACATTCATTATGTAAAAACATAATTTTCAAATCTATTTATTCTGCAGTAAATAACGCAATAATTGAAAACACCCCACCTTGTGGATCATTGAGTACAGAAAAACGGCCTACGTTAGGAATATCAGTTGCAGGCACACAAACTGAAGCCCCCAAGGTTTGTGCTTTAGTCACTGATAAATCACAGTCATCAACGGCAAAATAGCTCATCCAATGAGCAGGAGTATCGCCCCATTCTGCAGTCATTTCCATCAATCCACCAATGGCTTGTTCCCCCGCATACCATTCGGTGTATTCAAAATCAGCTACATCATTAAGCTGAGTTTGATAACCTAATACTCGGCTATAAAACTGTTTCGCCGCAGCGGTATCACGACAAGCAAGCTCAACCCAACATAGGGTATTTGATTCTTGCGATCGCTTAATGCCAATATGGTCTTGGCCTTGCCATAATGCAAATCGACAGCCTTCTGGATCTGTGCATAGCGCCATTCGGCCAGCATCTCCGACAGAATGAGGCCCTGCAATAATCTCACCTCCAGCTTGAGTCACAGCCTTAGAGGTAGCATCAACATCATCGACCGCAAAATAAATTGTCCAATGAGTCGGTAAGGCTTCCATTTCTGCTGGCATTGGGTACATTGCCGCAATATCATCACCGTCGATTTGCAGCATAGTATAATGCCCTTCTGGCATAGGCATATCATCTGCTCCCCAGCCAAATAGCGCCTGATAAAATGCTTTACCTGCCGCCCAATCATGAGTTGCTAATTCAATCCAGCAAGGCTGTCCTTGTTGATACTGTTGTACCTTCATTATCCTAATCCTTTATAAAATAGTTGCCTTGATATAGCCAACATGAAACTTGTCTCATAAGTTAAGTCGATATCAGCAGAAAAGCAAAAAGCCTTCAAACGAAGGCTTTTGGGTGAATGGCTATTTGATTGAAGTGTGTTGGGTCTATTTAAACACCGGTAAAATATCGGCCATTGCCAGCAAATGACATGTAGCTGTGATAACCCCAAACAACACCACAATAGCAATTAACGGGGTTCCACCAGGGACTTTAAATCCCTTTGAGTCAGGATATTGTTGTCTTACTTTATAGGCTAATAACGCTGGTACAATAACAGCCCAAATAGTGGCAGCTAGCGCAGCAAAACCAATCGCTAAAATAAATCCATTCGGAAATAACAAACCAAGGATTGTTGGCGGTACAAACGTTACCGTTGCCGTTTTAATTCGTCCTGAGCGCGAGTCGTCAAACCCAAATAAATCAGCAAGGTAATCGAACAAGCCTAGTGTCACACCTAAAAATGATGAGGCAACGGCAAGGTTGGCAAATAGGGTTAGCATGTTATCAAGCCATTGGCTGGCAATAACCCCAGACAACGCACCCACTAACACACCTATATTGCCACCTTGAGCAATAATATCGGCAAACTGGCTTCGTTGAATATTACCCATCGTTGCCACTAACCAACATATATAAATCACCAATGCGATAGTGGTTCCGGTAATAATCGCCTTAACGATGGTTTTGGCATCTTTACCATAATATTTGACTAAACTTGGCACATTACCGTGATAACCAAAACTGGCCAATCCAAAAGGGATAGCGGCAAGTAAATAAGGCAGGTAACGCGATTCACCATCAGGCGATACTAGCTTTATGGTATCAATGTCGATTAGTAAGTTACCGATAGCCAAAAAGAAAGTAATCACCATACCACCAAGCATGATTGTGGTGATACGGTCGACCGCTTTAGTACTAATAAATACCACCAAAGCCAAAACTACCGCAAACACCAATCCGGCCACACTCTGGGGTAGGCTCACGCCCAATGCTGACAGACTGTGATTCACAATCGAACCACCACCACTGATGTAAGCATAGGTTAAAATATATAACACAAACGCAATCGACACGCCGTTAATCACCCGCCAGAACTGCCCAAGAGTCACCCGAGTTAAGGTGTCAAAACTGTCGCCTGGTTCAAAATGCAAATTGGCTTCTAATAACAATAAACCCGACATTAGCATGCAAAACCAAACGCCGAGCAACATCGCGATAGAATAGCCAAACCACATTCCAGCACCAACAACGGGTAACGAAAACATGCCCGCTCCCACAGTGGTTCCGGCAATAATCATCGCCCCACCCAATACAGATTTACCGCTGGTACGATGCTTGGCAGCATTCATATGATTAGCCATTATTGTCCGTGCTCCGCTTCCACACTATCAACAATGGTTTGTCTTACTAAAGAGCTGAGTAATTTATTAGCGTTATCACGAATTCTGATCACTTCAGCACGATGTTCGTCGCTGCATAAATAACCCAATTCTTTCAGTTTCACACTCAGGGTGTTATATAATTTTTTGTCATAAAATTCTGGTGCGGTAATGCCATGCAGCGCGCCTAATCGTTGGGCTAACAAATGGCTATCGCGTTCCAGTTCTGAGCGCTCAAGATCAGGTTTTATTGCGAGTAAATTGAAGATAATCGCATAACGTTGCAACGTTTCACTGATAGTTTCAGCAAGCAGTAACACTTGGGTAATATGACGAGGCGTTATCTCAAACTGATCGCTACCGGTCAGTAAACCTTGTTCAACCATGAAATCTAAAATGCTATCCACATGTTGAGGCACATCATCAATGCTCATAAATAACTCAGCTTTAAGTAATGGATAAAAGTCCATTACAATGCCATGAATTCGCTGGCGATCGCACACGTCATAATGCACTAAACAACTGGCAATTAATGACGGCAACGCCATCAAATGAATAATATTATTACGGTAATAACTCATGGTGATGGCAATTTTTTCATCAACTGAAATAATTTCACCAATAAGGTCTTTGGTACTCACAAACTTATTTAACGACAGACAGTGATCAATAATTGACTTGCCATTACCTTCGGCCACAGAGGTATAATCGGTATAAGGCACTGTTTTAAGTAAGGCTAAATACAAATCAAGCTGACGTTCTAACTGGCTTCTTTCTAACGCATTTTGCTCTGACGCTAATAACACTAAACTAGTCAATGTTACTGAACTGGCTGCGGCAGCTCCATTGATATTAGTCATTACGCGGTTAGCTAACAAATTAACTGAGGGCGTAAACCAAGATGGTTTTTGGTCAGGATCTTTAGCTAGCTCATCACGCCACTCTGGCGCCTGCTGATTTAAGAACTGTTGTAAATTAATCGGCTCACCAAAATTCACATAACCTTGGCCAAAATTGCCTAACTTACGAATAGCACCAAATACCTGCCATACAGATTCTTTTTTCTTTTTCTTACCGCTTAATTCTTTGTGGTACGTCGCCACTTCCATCACATGGTCATAACCTAAATACACGGGTACTAAGGTTACTGGGCGCTCTATCCCACGTAGCACACTGTTAATTGTCATAGCCAACATACCGGTTTTAGGCGCTAACAAACGTCCTGTACGCGAACGACCTCCTTCAGTGAAATACTCGACCGCATAACCCTTAGCAAATAACTGATCTAAATATTCACGAAATACTGCGGTATAAAGTTTATTACCATTAAAACTACGACGGATAAAGAATGCCCCACCACGGCGGAACATCGGCCCTGCTGGCCAAAAATTAAGGTTAATACCGGCAGCAATGTGCGGCGGAACCATGCCCTGATAATACAAAATATACGACAGTAGCAAGTAATCCATATGGCTACGATGACAAGGAACGTAAACAATTTCATGACCATCATGATGTAACTGTCTTACTTGCTCGGCACCTTTGATATTGATGCCACTGTATAATTTGTTCCATAACCAAGTCAGGAAACGTTCGGCAATACGCACCAAACTATCAGAATAGTCGGCGGCAATTTCATCAAGGTATTCAATGGCGGTTTCACGTGCTTTCTCGACTGTTACTTTCTTATTTGCAGACTCTTCTTCAATGGCTTTTTTGATAGATTCTGATTTTAATAAAGAGGCAAACAACGCTTGTCGATTCGGTAATTGTGGCCCCGTCATGACTTTGCGTTGACGGCGGAAATGCACACGGGCGACTCGGGTTAATTTGTGAGCAATTCTTTTATCAGTACCATGTTCATCGGCCATATGACGAAGCGATAATGCATTAGAAAACTGCACGAAATTATGGCGTCCTAAAAATAAAATCATTAACCATTTACGTAACCACGTAGGGTTTTCACGTTCAAATACAGCAGCTTTCATGCTGTCTTCTTCTTTACCTGGGGTACGTCCCCAATAAAGGCAAACAGGAACCAACTGTATATCTAATTCAGGGCTCTCACTATGAAGTGACAATAAACTGGTAAAATAATTAAGGAATTTGTCACCACTTTCACGTTTACCAAATAGTGGTTTGCGGCCCTCTAAACAGACCACACGAGGCACGGTTAAGCCATCAAGCTGTAATGGCTCATAAGGACTGGGCAGACCAAAGCCCTCGGTGATTTCGCTCAACGCGGCAATATCGCTAATAGATTCCGTTTTCATTAAATAAACCAAAGGTTTAGTTGGATCTATATTGAGGTCATCAAAAGGATCGTGAGGGACCACAATGGTCTGTACCATCCACTTTTGAATCCATCTTAATGCTCGTAAAAATATTGAATCTGGTTTTGACATGGTTATTTTCGCAACATAAGCCACTGTAATATTGTCGTATAGGATACCAGAAACCACCCTGCTTACACTATCAGACCGATCTATCTTTACGTTTAAGCTCTCACTATCAGAAATAACATAAGACAGAAAATTAGTAATAGTTAATTAAAACATATTGTTGAGTGATACTTAATCAACAAAATACAAAAAATAGTTGGTTAATACTTGCGCGAACACAAACACTGTATATAATGACAGTCACTGTATAAAAAGACAGGAATCATCATGAGACCGTTAACGCCGCGCCAAGCAGAAATTTTAGACTTAATTAAAAACAATATCGCCGAAACAGGTATGCCACCCACTCGTGCTGAAATTGCGAATCGTCTTGGCTTTAAAAGTGCTAATGCCGCCGAAGAGCATTTAAAAGCATTAGCCAAAAAAGGCTTTATCGAGATCATGCCTGGTACCTCAAGAGGCATTCGTTTACCTCATGAAGAACAGGTTGAAACCGGTCTGCCACTCATTGGACAGGTTGCTGCTGGTGAACCAATTTTGGCCCAAGAGCATGTAGAGCAATACTATCAAGTCGATCCAAACATGTTTAAGCCCGCCGCAGATTTTTTATTGCGAGTGCGTGGTGACAGCATGAAAAACATCGGCATTTTAGAAGGTGACTTACTCGCTGTACATAAAATGCAGCAAGCACGTAATGGCCAGGTTGTTGTGGCACGTGTTGATGATGACGTCACCGTAAAACGATTTGAACAAAAAGGTAATGTGATTTATCTGCATGCCGAAAATGAAGATTACAATCCGATAAAAGTAGATTTAAGTTGCCAAAGCCTAACCATCGAAGGGCTTGCCGTTGGCGTTATCCGTAATGGAGATTGGTTATGAACAAACTAATGGGCATCGCGCCACGCCACCCGGGCTTATGGGTAGATTTAACTGAAACAGAACTGCATGGCACCCAAACCATTCAAACATTACAAACTGTCACCCAAGGTGAAGCTGAACTGAGCCAATTGTGCAGCCAGTTAGCAATATTGAGCCAGCAAGGCAGATGGATTGTATTAATTAGCCCGCCCCATATTGGCTATAAACATATGCTGGCAAGTGCTGGTGTAAGAATGGATCGCATTTTACTGGTGCACACCAAAGATGAAGTCGAAACATTATGGGCCATGGAGAAAGCGCTCACTAGCGGTACATCGAGCGCAGTAGTAACTTGGACAAGCTCACTTGATGCTCGCGATAGTCGCCGTTTAGAAATTGTCGCCAAAAGTGCACGTGCATTAGGGGTGGTAATTGAAGATGTGAATGCTCACTTACCTCACAAACATCAACTTGTTAGCCCTAATTTAACAAATGGAACAAGTAATTTTTGCTCATTTCACTAAGCACGAACCCTTCATTACCAAGCCCTGTATTGAATTCAGGGTTTTTTTTCATCTTTTTTCAGCCTATTAGCCAACAAAGAGATCTTGATCAATGTTTAATCTACAAGTAATGTGGTTAACAAGGATGAAACATTTTTTATCTTTAATTGGACGTGAATGGCAGTAATCAAGATTACTTTCAAACAAATGAGCCAAATCAAAATTGATAAGTTCAGTAGTAGGTACAAGCGTGGTGCACAGCTAACAATAAAACCGTAGACCGTATGTTTACAGCCACCAAAGTACTTTGAGGTCATCAAACTTTTTTCGGGAACCGAAGAGTTTGCATAGAGCAGAGAATTACTGTGTGACTCTTCTTTGTAGTTGCTATTTGCAATTAGCAGAGGAGTAGTCTTGTGAAGCAATGGTTGTATTGTTTACTGGTGGTGTTTGTAGCATTTCCGCTTGGGGCATCAGAAATGCCCCTCAACATGACTCAAGGCGTGACAGATATCAGTGGCAAGGTTTATGACCTCCACATGACGATTCTTTACATCTGTTGTGCAATTGGGTTAGTGGTGTTTGGGATCATGATTTACTCAATGATTTATCACCGCAAATCAAAAGGCGCTGTCGCGGCCAATTTTCACGAAAGTACCAAAGTGGAAATTGCTTGGACCGTCATCCCTTTCATCATCTTAATCGGCATGGCTATTCCAGCCACCAAAACCTTGATTGCTATGGAAGATCCCAGTGATGCTGATCTCACCATAAAAATTACCGGGTCGCAGTGGAAGTGGCATTACAGCTATTTTGATAAAGACATCGAATTTTATAGCACATTATCCACTCCCAGAGCACAAATTGATGGCAGTGAGGCCAAAGGCGAACATTACCTCCTTGAAGTCGATAAGCCATTAGTACTGCCTATTAACCAAAAAGTGCGCTTCTTGATGACATCAGATGATGTTATCCATTCATGGTGGGTGCCCGCGTTTGCCGTTAAAAAAGATGCCAATCCAGGCTTTATCAACGAAGCCTGGACTCGTATTGATAAGCCTGGAACGTATCGCGGCCAATGTGCCGAGTTATGCGGTAAAGACCATGGTTTCATGCCGATTGTGGTGCAAGCATTATCGGAGGCCGATTTTGATAATTGGTTAGTGGAGCAAAAAAAACTAGCAAGCAATGCAGCTGCAGCCGCTGCGGCATCAATGTCTAAAACCTTGTCTCTTGAGGAGCTAACCTCACAAGGTGAGCAAATCTATATTGCTAGGTGCGCCGCTTGTCATCAACCCAATGGTGCGGGTCTTCCTGGTGTATTCCCATCATTAATTGGCAGCCCTATCATAAAAGGCCCTGTTAAAGATCACCTGAATATCGTCTTAAACGGTAAACCAGGTACTGCAATGCAAGCCTTTGCAAAGCAACTTAGCGCCCAAGAAATTGCCGCAGTCATTACCTTTGAGCGTAATGCGTGGGGCAATAATAGCGGTGACGTAGTTCAAGCTGCTGATATAGGCAACTTTTTAGGCAGTAACGAGGCAAGCACCGAACCAAGTAAAGCAGTAACCGATGCAACAAGTACTATTGCAGCAACGACAACTGACATTACCGATGCGGTTACCGACAAAGCCAATCAAGCTGTCGAAGCCGCAGCAGAAGCTGTTGTACCAGAGGATCTGCCCACGTTAACCTTGGAGCAATTAATTGCTGAAGGTGAGCAGGTTTATGCTACGACATGTGCTGCATGTCACCAAGCCACTGGCGCTGGATTACCAGGCGCTTTCCCTTCACTTATTGGCAGCCCTGTTGTTACTGGACCGGTTAGCGGACATATCGATATCGTTATGCACGGAAAACCAGGTACCGCAATGCAGGCATTTAGTAGTCAACTTAGCCCGCAAAAGATGGCGGCTGTGATTACTTATGAGCGCAATGCGTGGGGCAATAATTCTGGCGAAGCGGTGCAACCTGCCGATGTCGCTAGCCATGGACAGTAGGGGAAAACAATGAGCACAACAACGCACGATACACTGGCTACCGCTCATGATGATCATCATCACGGCGCTCCGAAGGGGCTAATGCGCTGGCTACTCACCACTAACCATAAAGATATCGGCTCGCTGTATTTATGGTTTAGTTTCATTATGTTTCTTACTGGCGGTGCGATGGCAATGGTGATTCGAGCTGAATTATTTCAGCCTGGATTACAGCTAGTAGAACCTAACTTTTTTAATCAGATGACCACAGTTCATGGCCTCATCATGGTGTTTGGGGCGGTGATGCCCGCTTTTACCGGGTTAGCAAACTGGTTAATTCCAATGATGATTGGTGCCCCAGATATGGCACTACCGCGAATGAACAACTGGAGTTTTTGGATTTTACCCTTCGCCTTTACCATTTTATTAGGTTCACTCTTTATGGAAGGCGGCGGCCCTAACTTTGGCTGGACATTCTATGCTCCGCTCTCAACCACCTATAGTCCTGACAGTACCGCCCTATTTGTTTTCTCCATTCACATAATGGGAATAAGTTCGATAATGGGCGCAATTAACGTCATTGTAACCATTGTAAACTTGCGAGCTCCTGGCATGACCTGGATGAAGTTACCTTTATTTGTGTGGACTTGGCTCATTACCGCATTTTTACTGATTGCGGTAATGCCGGTGCTCGCAGGTGCGGTCACCATGGTATTAACCGATAAGTTTTTTGGTACTAGCTTTTTTGATGCTGCAGGTGGTGGCGATCCGGTGATGTTCCAGCATATTTTCTGGTTCTTTGGCCATCCCGAAGTTTACATCATGATTTTACCGTCCTTCGGTATTATCTCCGCGATAGTACCAACCTTTAGCCGTAAAAAGCTGTTTGGTTACTCCTCGATGGTTTACGCCACTGCCAGTATTGCCATTCTGTCATTTTTGGTATGGGCACATCACATGTTTACTACTGGTATGCCTGTTTTTGCCGAATTATTTTTCATGTATTGCACAATGTTGATTGCCATTCCAACCGGGGTAAAAGTGTTTAATTGGGTCGCCACTATGTGGCGCGGTTCAATGACATTTGAAACTCCAATGCTGTTTGCAGTGGCATTTATCATCCTGTTTACTATTGGTGGCTTTTCGGGCTTGATGCTGGCAATTACCCCTGCTGATTTCCAATACCACGACACTTACTTTGTCGTGGCTCACTTCCATTATGTACTGGTGACTGGGGCGATATTCTCCATTATGGCGGCGGCTTACTATTGGCTGCCTAAATGGACCGGCCATATGTATAACGAAACTTTAGGTAAGTGGCACTTTTGGTGTTCGGTAATATCCGTCAACGTGTTGTTTTTCCCAATGCACTTTCTAGGCTTAGCAGGTATGCCGCGTCGGGTTCCCGACTACGCGGTACAGTTTGCCGATGTGAATCAAATTGTGTCGATTGGTGGCTTTGCATTTGGTTTATCTCAGCTAATTTTCCTTGTTGTAGTTCTCAAATGTATCAAGGGTGGCAAACCCGCTGGAGATAATCCTTGGGAAGCAGCCGAAGGCTTGGAATGGTCGATTGCCAGCCCTGCGCCATATCACTCGTTTACCACTCCACCGGAGATTAAATGAGATGACACAGCCAACAAAATCAAATCGTAAGCTATTAATCATCCTGATTGCCGGGTCAATTGGTATGTTTGGGTTTGGTTTTGCGCTGGTACCGCTTTATGACGTGCTCTGCGATACATTGGGGATTAATGGCAAACCCCAAAATAGCGCCAGTAGTTATGAAGCGGTGGTGGTTGATAAAAACCGGACCGTAACCATTGAATTTGTGACTCAAGTTCAATCAGGTATGCCATGGGAATTTAGCCCTAAAGTTAACCAAATAAGCGTACATCCTGGGGAGCTCACTCATGCACAATTTTTGGTTAAAAACCTATCGACACGTGACACTGTAGGCCAAGCAATCCCTTCGGTATCGCCAGGGCAAGGGGCGGCATACTTCAATAAAACGGAATGTTTTTGCTTTAATCAACAACCTTTGGCTGCAGCAGCAACAGCAGAACTACCACTGATTTTTTACGTGGACCCTGATTTACCAGCGTCCATTAACACATTGACTCTCTCTTATACCCTTTATGACATCACCGATAGACAGGCGATCGTCATAGAGCAAGGAGCAGCAAAATGACAACAAAGTATCAAACTTATTATGTGCCAACCCAAAGTGCTTGGCCAATAATCGGTGCTATCGGTTTATTTTTAATTGCGTTTGGCGCAGGTAATTATGTACAACAATTAACCACTGAAAAAACCTCTGGCGGTTACATTTTAATAACCGGCTTGGCCGTGATTATCTTTATGATTTTTGGCTGGTTTAAGACCGTTATTGATGAATCCATGGCTGGACTGTATTCACCGCAAATGGATCGTTCATTTAGGCAGGGAATGAGTTGGTTTATTTTTTCAGAGATTATGTTTTTTGGGGCATTTTTCGGCGCGCTATTTTATGCCCGCATGATTTCAGTACCTTGGCTGGGTGGCGCATCTAACAATGCCATGACCCATGAAGTGTTGTGGCCTGCATTTGAAGCTATGTGGCCATTGGTTAAAACACCTGATGGCACTGCAACAGAAGCCATGCCATGGACGGGTTTGCCGTTAATTAACACTATTATACTGCTAACCTCGTCGGTTACCTTGCACTTTGCTCATACCAATCTCGAAAAAGCCAATCGTAAACCTTTGATAATCTGGTTAGCGTTGACGGTAATTCTGGGTATTGCGTTTCTCAGTTTACAGGTTGAAGAATATAGCCATGCCTACCAAGAGATGGGACTTACGCTCTCTTCTGGTGTCTACGGCAACACCTTCTTTTTGTTAACCGGTTTTCACGGCATGCACGTAACGATTGGCACCCTGTTCTTGATTATTTTATTACTCAGAATTGTAAAGGGCCACTTTAGCCCCGACAAGCATTTCGCTTTTCAAGCTGGGAGTTGGTATTGGCACTTCGTTGATGTGGTGTGGTTATGTTTATTCATTTTCGTATACGTACTATAAAACCACGTATTAACGACTAATAAGGTCTGGGGTTAGGTTGAATGTAACCAAGCCCCAAAGCCACCAGCAATACCATTATAACGACAACAGAAAACAATACGCGCCGGCCGAGAAAACGACTCATTGATTGTTGATGCTCGCCCTTAACCATAATAAATAAGGCCCTACCTAAGTTAAATAATATGAATACAAGCAACGAGACTAAAACTAACTTAACGATGAAAGGTGTTGTCACAGGCAATCCTTTTAAAAGCGTGGGGGTGTCTCGCGTATTATTCGTAATCATTACTTTGGTCGTGTTTAGCTTGTTGGTCAAGTTAGGATTATGGCAGTTATCACGAGCAACCTTTAAACAAGAGTGGCAAAGCACACTACTTCAGCGTCAACAGCAACAAGCTGTCACTTATGAGGAAATGTTGGCAATAGTTGAATTGTCAGCAGCATCAACAAGCTCTCAGCCGGAGACGAAATTACTCACGGGTTACCGTCTATCGATATCAGCTAAACCAATTAACAACATGATGCTGTTATTAGACAATCAAGTGTATCAAGGCCAGGTGGGATATTTAGCGTATCAAATTTTTGAAATAACCCCTGAACAACCTTGGATATTGGTCGAGTTAGGCTTTGTACCTGCAAACAAGGACCGCCGAATTTTACCTGAACTAACCCCGTTAAAAACAAATTACTACACGCTGGTTGGCCGAGTTTATCAAAAACAACCCAACCCATTAAGTGACCGACTCGATGCAGAGCAATTAACCGATACTCATGCTCCAGTACGTTTTCAAAATATCAATATACCCGCACTCACTGACATGCTTGGCCATACGCTGACGCCTGTGGTGCTGCAACCCGACAATGTTCCAAATTATCACCTGCCTCAACCTTGGATACCCATTCCATTGTCGGCACAAAAACATCAAGGGTATGCCTTGCAATGGTTCACCATGGCAGCAGTCTTTTTAGGACTAATGAGTTGGATAGCATTTCGACAATTTCGACGCTAAGCACCGTCGTTCATAATTAACTTAACAATAATATCAAATGATAAAGAGGAGATGGAATGAACTCCCTACCGAAAAAAAGCAATAAAGCACTACTGGTCTTACTGCTGGTATTTATTTTACCGGTTGTCTTAGCCAAATTAGTGTTAAGCCTAGAGCTGTATAACGGAGCAGCAACCAACAAAGGGGCGCTGATCGCTCCCGACATAAACTACACCAACTTAGCCATGGAAAACCCTAAACCTCATGCATGGCAAGTACTGTTTTTTCTACCCGAAACCTGCAATGAGCAATGCCAAGAACGGCTGTACATTTTACACCAAAGCTATATTGCCCTGGGCAAAGATAGGGATCGTGTGACCCCAATCATTGTAGTAAACAGCCACAGTGACACCAAAATTCTCAAGCAATTAAATATCTCATTTGACCAAGCAAACGCCAATGACGCACTTGCTGCACTACTGACCAATCAACAGCTTATTATTGTCGACCCTCTCGGTAGCTTAGTCATGCAATATGACAACGTAATAGGTCACGACGCCAATATTGCTCAGGGCAAAGCCATGATTGCTGATTTACGCAAAATGCTTAAGTTGTCGAGGGTTGGCTAATGGCAATACAGCGATTAATCAAATTCACTTTAGTGTTTACCTTGGCCGTTATTTTAATGGGCGCCTATACACGTCTGTCTGATGCTGGATTAGGTTGTCCTGACTGGCCAGGCTGTTACGGCCATTTAGCGGTGCCGAGTGCAAGCCATGATTTAGCCAATATTGAAAGTCGATTTCCTGATGCTCAAATTGAGCCAGAAAAAGCCTGGCTTGAAATGATCCATCGCTATATCGCAGGTACTTTAGGGTTAATGGTTTTAGCCATTCTAATTATGTGCCTTAAACAGCCGCAAGCACCCAAAAAACTGCCCGTTTTTATTGCGGTACTCATTGTGTTTCAAGCCGCATTGGGAATGTGGACTGTCACCATGAAATTAATGCCTGTTGTAGTAATGGCGCACCTTATAGGCGGTTTTAGTTTATTCGCCTTGTTACTGCTGTTATATCTGCGGCTTAAACCATTAAGGATCCCCGGAGGTGATACCTATGCGCGTAAGCTCATTCCGTTAGCACTAGTCAGTTTTGGTGTATTAGTCATTCAAATTATACTCGGTGGCTGGACCTCATCAAATTACGCCGCGCTTGCCTGTACCACCCTGCCCATATGTGAAGGTAATTGGGTCGATAATTTACGTTTAGCCGATGCTTTTTCACCATTCCAAGGCGATCATCCCAGTTTTGAATTTGGCGTTTTAGACTATTCCACCCGCATGACCATTCATGTCAGCCATCGAATTTGGGCAGTGGTAACCGCCATAACGCTAATCGTACTTGCACTCAAATTACGCTATGCACAATCACATATAATGCGTAACAGTGGTTACTTATTAGTGTTACTGGTCATCGCTCAAGTCGGACTGGGTATTAGTAATGTGGTGATGAATTTACCTTTAGGCATCGCAGTATCACACAATGGAGGCGCAGCCTTATTGCTGCTTACCTTAGTCTTTATTAATTACGCCCTGTTGCGTAAAGCATAAGTGAGGATCAACCATGACAAAACCTCTTACTATTAGTCAGGTTCAACCTAAGATAACTCTACAATGGCGCGCCTATTTTGAAATGACCAAACCCAAAGTCGTAGCACTTATGCTGCTTACAGTGTTGGTCGGCATGTGTTTATCTGTGCCTGGCATTGTACCGTTACAACCTTTGGTTGCGGGAATGGCAGGCATTGCGATGATGGCAGGCTCTGCGGCGGCGTTTAATCACTTAATTGATCGTAAAATCGATGGTTTGATGGCTCGAACTTATAATCGTCCGCTGCCTAAAGGAAAAATCTCCAGCATTAAAGCGGCAACCTTTGCGGTGTCGCTCGGATCACTCGGCTTTGTGGTGTTATATACCTTAGTTAATCCCCTCACAGCTTGGTTAACCTTTGCCAGTTTAATTGGTTATGCCTTGGTGTATACCGCCTATCTTAAACGGGCGACCTCACAAAATATTGTCATTGGTGGATTAGCCGGCGCTATGCCGCCATTATTAGGCTGGACCGCAATAACCAATGAACTGCATGGCTACGCCTTGTTACTGGTTATTATTATCTTCACTTGGACTCCACCGCATTTTTGGGCATTAGCCATTCATCGCCGTAAAGAATATGCCAAGGTCGATATTCCAATGTTACCGGTGACACATGGGGTAGAATTTACCAAAACCTGTATTTTGCTTTACACCATTTTATTAGCCATTGCCTGCCTGCTACCCGTTTTAGTCGGCATGTGTGGTCCAATATATTTGGTGGGTTCAACGTTATTGAGTTGTGGTTTTATCTATAAAGCGTGGCAGTTAAAGTTTCATGACTATCCAGAGCTGTCTATGCAAGTCTTTAAATTCTCAATTTATCATTTAATGGTGTTGTTTATAGTATTATTAGTTGACCATTACTTTTGGGTAAACGCTTAAATTAGAAAGGAAAATATATTGAAAATAATGATAGCGGTAGGGCTAATGTTATTAGCCCTAGTGGGTGGTGTCGTTTATCAACAGACGCAAACAGAGCCTATGCCATTGGCGACCAGTTATGTATTTGAGCAGCAGCGCCCATTAGCACCATTTACATTAGCAGACCAATACGGCAATGCGTTTACTAACCAAACGTTACAAGGTAAATGGAGTTTGTTCTTTATTGGTTACACCGCTTGCCCGGATGTATGCCCTACCACTCTGAATAAACTCGCAGCGGCATATCCACAACTGCAAAAAATAGCCAGCAATGTACAAGTGGTGTTTGTGTCAGCAGACCCTAAACGTGACACTCAAGCTAAACGATTAGATTACATAAATTTTTTCAATAAAGACTTTAAAGCGGTCAGCGCAGAACACACCGACTTATTTCCGTTTAGTCGTGACTTAGGCTTTGTGTATGCCATGGTGGGAGAGGACAGTGATTACCAAGTAGACCATAGCGCATCGTATGTGTTGGTTTCGCCAAGAGGGGAAAAAATAGCAGTATTTAAACCCAAACCACAACCTGGGCAGCTCGCACAAATTCTTAATGCTGAGCTCATTGCTGACTTTAGCCAAATCGTTCAATCTTGGCGTTAGTGATTCACGGTACTGTCGTTATTCTTCGAGCCACTGACCATTATCTTGCGGGCGGATCCACGCTTGTGAGAACCAATAATAACCCGTTTTAGTTTTGCTGGGTGCTGTACAGTTATAACGTGAACGCCCTGGAGCTAAATCTGATGATGCTTGAATCGATAAGCGATTTTCACTTAACCAAATAGGTTTCTTCGGTCCTTGGCCTTGAATAAAACACATCACTTGATGTGGGTAAATATCCTGCGTATCAAGAGTTAACTCCAATTTAGGTCGCCACTTACCTGATACCAATAATGGATCGCTGATGTTCTGCTTAATCACCGGCATCGGTAAACTGGAAAACTTAACCGTTAAACTCGCTAAATCAGCATAAGCATTGGCAACCGGAAAGCGCGGTAATGCCGTTAGTGAAGCATATTCCCCTGCGGCACCAGATTGCTGACCAAAGCCAACAAAGCCCTGTTTCGCCAAAATTGCTTCTAATTTGTTAGTGTATTCACCATACGGGTAGGCAAACATTTTTACACTTTGGCCAGTACGTTTTAATATTTCAGCTTCTGTCGATAAGATATTATCTTCGACACGGGCTTGCCATTGGGCTTGGGTTTCTTTGCCTTGACGACGAATTAAATGTTCGTGTCCCCAGCTGTGGTTGGCAATCGTCACGCCTTGCTCGGATAAGGCAGTAATGTCTTTCCAACTCATCATGCCCTTGAAACCGGCATCGATGGGGGCAACAGAAATAAACACAGTGTACGGAAATTGATGTGAGGCTAGAATGGGCGCAGCATTGTTGATAATGCTGTCATAACCGTCATCGAAAGTAATCACAATACGTCTATCGGCTATTGGCGTGTTATGCTTTATTGAATCAACAGCTTCAGCTAATGAAATCACGGTAAAATCATTATCAGCCAAGTACTGCATCTGTTCAGCAAACTGACTTGGCGTGACACTCGTGCTTTTGGGGGTATTTTCCGACACGTGGTGATATTGTAAAATGACCACCGCATTGGCATCAAAATTCAATACACTCAAGCTGAACAACACCAACAATAAAGCTATTTTTTTAACCATGATTATCCATACCTATGTCAGTTAGCGCATTACTATTAAACCGCCAAAAAAATCGTCAATTATTGGCTTTAGCGACACCAATGATACTGTCGAATATCACCATTCCGCTATTAGGATTAGTTGATACTGCGGTGATTGGTCATCTTGGACAAGCTTACTATCTTGGTGGCGTAGCACTAGGCAGTACCATTATCACCTTAATGATTTGGTTACTCGGCTTTTTACGCATGTCCACCACCGGGTTAGTCGCACAAGCCTACGGTGCTAATGATACCTCAACTCAACAACAATTACTGATACAAGGTTGCAGCCTAGCATTAACCTTGGGAGTAGCTTGTGTAATATTACACTCTCCCATACTTGATTTAGCATTAAGCCTCAGCGATGCCAGCGAACAAGTGATGTTCTACTGCCGCCAATACGTCGAAATTCGAATCTGGTCACTGCCTTTTGCTCTCGTCAACTTAGTGTTATTAGGCTGGTTACTCGGACGCCAAGCGCCGAAAGCAGCCATGTGGCAATTAATTATCGCTAACAGCGCTAATATTATTCTCGATATTGTATTTGTCATCATCTTTAAATGGAATGTCCAAGGCGCTGCATTGGCATCGGTTATAGCTGATATCAGTGCTTTTTCAGTGGCATTGATTATGGTCAAACGCCAGCTAGTACATACTGGAGGGCTTAATTTAAGCCAAGTTATCGCCCATTTATCATGGCGCGGATATGCTCGTTTACTCACCTTAAACCGTGATATTTTTATCCGCAGTTTGTGCTTGCAAGCCGCCTTTAGTTTTATGACCTTTTATGGTGCCGGTTTGGGCGACAATACGATTGCCGCTAACGCAGTGCTGCTTAATTTACTCATGCTGATATCTTATGCGTTGGATGGTATAGCTTATTATGCTGAAGCCGAAGTGGGCCGCGCATTTGGTCAAAAAAATCCAACATTACTGCATGACAGTGTCGTATTGGCATTTAGCTGGTCGGCAATGGTTGCGGTGTTATTTAGCCTGCTTTTTTGGTCGGCAGGACCATGGATAATTCAGCTATTAACCAATATTGAAGCGGTACAAAACGCTGCAAACAACTACTTAATCTGGCTCATTTTTATGCCTATCTTGGCATTTGGCTGTTACCTGTTTGATGGTGTGTATATTGGTGCAGCGCACGGGAATATTATGCGAAACAGCATGATAATTGCTACCTTTGGCGTTTACTTTCCGAGTTGGTACCTATTGCAAGATTGGGGCAACCACAGCCTTTGGGCTGCGATGTCAATATTCATGCTATGCCGAAGCTTGACTCTTGGTTGGCACTATTACTACAAACTCAGATATCAACTGGCGGCCGTATAATATATTGAAGACCTTGATATAAAAATGTAACATCCAAATAACATTTTTATATCGCATTACATGGACCTTTAATGAAACGGATTTTATGGCTTGTTGTTATTAGTTTATGTCTATTTTCGCTTAGCTCATTTGCCAAACCTCTGCCTATAGAAGCCTTTGCCAGCATCCCAGATGTCCGCTTTGTTAGCTTATCTCCAGACGGTAAAAAAATTGCGTCGCTCGTACGAGTCAGTACTAATGAGCTTGAAGGCCAAGTACTCACTATTCGCGATATTCAAACCAATAAAGATATTTATCCATTACAAACTGATAATCAGAAATTTGTCATTTTATCGTTAACGTGGGCAAATAATGATGTCATCTTAATCGAGTCTAAATATCCCGCCATCCGTCGAGGTGTTCCCACAACCGAAACACGGTTAATAAAATACTCACTGAGCGACAATAAAACCTCAAGTGTGTTTTCTAATCGTTCTCTATCGCGTTTTGTCGATTTACCGCAATTACAAGCATCGGTTATTGATTATCTTGACAACGATCCAGATCATATCCTCATGCAAATTCAAGGTTTAGGTTCTAAACCACAATATGAAAGCGTCGTTAAAGTCAGTTTAAAAACAGGCGGTATCAAGACTTTACAACCAGCACGTATGCACATTGGAAACTGGTTAACCGATAGGCAGCACAAAGTGCGTATTGGCATTTATCGCGATGACACTACCTACCGTATTTACGAGCAAAAAGGAGCGGGTGAAGATCTCCGTAAGTTATGGGAGTTCGAGGCTTTAGCAGAAGACGTAATTTGGCCTATCGGTTTTGACCATGACCCTAATATCTTATATATCAGCGCCTATCATCAAGGTTTTAAAGCCATCTTTAAAGTCAATTTAACTGACCCGACATTGACTAAAGAACTCGTTTCTCACAATGAAAATTACGATGTTGAAGGCTGGCTAGTGTATTCCGCGCTAAAACAAAAGGTCATTGGTTTAAGCACCGACATTGAAGGTGAATATCTGTTCTGGGACCAAGATTATATCAAGTTGAACAATGGTCTTACAACTGCATTACCAGAGTCACATAATGTGATCACTCAGTTCAGTGATGATGAACGTCGTTACATCGTTTATGCTACTGGCCCTATTGAATCTGGTGCGTATTACTTTGGAAATAGAGATCAAAAAGCACTTTACCCTATCGCTTACCGTTACAGCCAATTACCACCAGAAGTGTTATCTCAGCCACAAACAGTCCATTATAATGCTCGTGATGGTTTAGCCATTGAAGCCTTTCTCACTACTCCAAAAGACACTGACGCCAAAAACTTACCGACCATAATTTTCCCCCATGGTGGACCTATTAGCTACGACTCAACCACGTTTGATTATTGGGCGCAGTTTTTAGCTAATCGTGGCTATGCTGTGCTACAAATGAATTTTCGAGGATCGTCAGGCTATGGCTTCAATTTCATGAGTTCGGGTCTTAAAAACTGGGGCCTAGAAATGCAAACCGACATTGAGGATGGTACTCACTGGCTTATCGAACAAGGTATTAGCGATCCTAAACGCGTGTGTATTGTCGGTGCCAGTTACGGTGGTTATGCCGCATTAATGGGCGTAGCTATCACCCCCTATCTGTATCAATGTGCCATTAGTGTCGCGGGCGTAACTGACCTTGAATATTTAGTTAAATCATCGCGTCGGTACGACAATAGCAAAATTGTTAAAAAACAAATTGGTGATGATTACGACGATTTGTATCAGCGCTCACCTATTAGCAAAGTAGCCAATATTAACGTGCCGGTATTATTAATCCACGGCACTAAAGATCGCGTGGTGCGAGTGCAACACAGTGAAGAAATGTATGATGCGCTTAAGGATTTACATAAACCCGTAAAGTATATCGAACTGGAAAATGGCGATCATTACTTAAGTAATAATGAACATCGTCTTACAACATTCATTGCAATAGAACACTTCTTAGCGACCAATCTTGGGGTAAAATAACCTCAAATAGCCCAAGTCGTCACATACGAGAATACTATGACTCAAGAATTGATTATTACCGACATTGAAGTTGGCAACGGTAAAACCGCAGTTAAAGGCGCGCTAATTACCACTCGTTATAGCGGTCGATTAGCCGACGGAAGTCAGTTTGACGCTTCAGATGCGTTTCAGTGTGTCATTGGCACCGGCAGAGTCATTAAAGGCTGGGATCAGGGTATTATTGGTATGAATGTCGGCGGCAAGCGACAACTATCAGTTCCGGCTCATTTAGCTTATGGAGAACGCCAGATTGGTGAGCGTATTCCAGCACACTCAGATTTATTTTTTGATATTGAATTACTTGAAGTACTCACTCGAGACGACTAAAACCACTAGATGGCGAAAACCTAATCGATACCAACAAAAAACGCGGCCTCATAATGAGGTCGCGTTTTTGTTTATTAGCTTTGTTAGTAGCAGTAATTCATCACGCGATTAAGCGTAAGAATGCTCGCCATGCTCATGCTCTGTCACGTCACGAACACCAGTCAATTCCGTTGGGAACATATCTAACAATTGCTTCTCAATACCATCTTTTAAGGTGATATCAACTTGCGAGCAACCGTTACACCCACCGCCAAACTGCAATACAGCAACACCAGCTTCGGTAATTTCTACCAGCATGATGTTACCGCCGTGGCTAGCAAGTTGTGGATTAATCTCTGACTGAATAATATATTCAATACGTTCAACTAATGGCGCATCTCCAGACACTTTGCGCATTTTTGCGTTAGGTGCTTTTAATGTTAGTTGCGAACCAAGCTGGTCGGTTACAAAGTCAATGCTGGCATCATCTAAAAATGGTGCGCTCTTTTCATCGACCATAGCACTAAAGCCATTAAATGGAAGTTCTACATCATCAGCTTCAGCGGCATCAGGTGGACAATAAGACACACCACACTCTGCTTGTGCAGTACCTGGGCTGATAACAAACACACGAATGTGCGTACCTTCCGGCTGGTCGGCCAATAGTTTGACGAAATGGGCCTGAGCTGTATCGGTAATGGTGATCATAAAAACCTGCTCCGTCAGGGAATACCTGAGTAAATTAGTAAGAATTAGACCTATGATACTCTGTGTTGCATTGGCTTTGTAGTGTCAGTGGGATTTGATCTCGAAAAAATGATCCAGTTCAACTTTTTTTTACCCTAAAAAAACTGCAATGCTCCATATACCAAGCGTTACAAGACATATTAATTAATTGTTTTTATTTACAAAAAATCTTGTTATTACTCAAATCGAATTAATCTAACCTCAACCTAGATTAGTCTACGCTTAAAAAGATTTAATCTAACAATCCAGGCGCTTCAGCACGCGCAAGGCACCAGGTTTGCACATGGACAAACTGCAGACTAAATAAACCTGCAATTTCATCTACGGTTGTTCCAGTAGTAACAACATCATCAATCAACGCAACACGCTGATACATCATGCTTGGTTGTAGTGCAAATGCACCATGGCAGTTTTTACGCCTCTGCTTACCCGCAAGTCCCGTTTGTGGCAACGTATCAACAATCCGAATTAAACAACGGTCATCTAGAGGAATATTCGTTAATAGGCTTAACTCTTTAGCAATGAGCCAAGCTTGATTAAAACCTCGCTGACGTAAACGATTGGGATGTAACGGAACGGGGATTAACACTTGTGGTCGCCTAATAATGCCATGCTTAATTAACAATGCGATTCGACAGGCTAGTTGCTGAGTTATCGCGTTAAGCGGTGCACATTGCTGTTGATATTTAATGGCGGCAATAACAGGTCCCAGCCCTTGATGATAACTACAAGGGGCTACCACCCAATTAGGAGTGTGTTTATTGCATTTACCACAATAAGCCTGCAGCAACGCTATTTCGCGACCACAACCTAAGCACACTTCGTGCTGATACAAACTTGCCGCTAAACACACTTGGCAAACACCTGTGAGCACTTGATTAGGGAACAATTGCTGATAACCCGTTTGATCTATCCTTTGCTGGCACAGTAAGCAACGGTTGGGTAAACTGCCTAGTAAAATGACCCTGGCACGCTGAAGGCGCTTGACGCATAAACGTAAGATATGGGTGATATCGATTGAATTATTGATTGGCGGCATTGGCTATTCATTCCATTAAATAGACTCAAAAGAGGTGTTAACCGTGAGTTTTCCTGCATTGCATATTGATACCGTAGGCTCACAAGGCCAAGACATCGTGCTATTACACGGTTGGGGTGTGAATAACCAAGTCTTTAGTCCATTAAAAAACGCATTGCACCAGTATAGAGTGCATTATGTTGATTTGCCGGGTTTTGGGTTAAGTCCCAATATCGACGGAGACATAACGCAATGGTCACAAGCACTTGCAGAGCAACTTCCACAACAGGCAATTTGGATTGGTTGGTCGTTGGGAGGGTTAATCGCTAGCCAAATTGCCATCGATTACCCAGAGTCAGTGGCTGCATTAGTCACTATTGCCTCATCACCATGCTTTATGGCCCGCGAAAGTGTTATGGCTCACGAAAAAGACGACTCAACCCTATCTTGGGCAGGTATTCAACCTGATGTATTGGCACAATTTTCAAGTCAATTAAGTCGCGATTTGTCTCGCACTGTTGAACGGTTCCTGGCAATTCAAGCCATGGGAAGTGATAATCCAAAATCTGATATCCAACAAATAAAAAGCTTAGTGTTAAGCAAACCATTGCCGACACAACAAGGCTTATCACAAGGATTGGATATGTTAGCGCAAGTAGATTTACGTGCCACGATCACTCAAATACAGCAGCCATGGTTACGAATTTGGGGAAAGTTAGATAGTTTGGTGCCGAGAAAGATTATCTCGTCATTACCAAGCAGTGACAACATTGAAGATGTGCTGGTCCACAAAGCATCCCATGCACCGTTTATTTCGCATCCCGATGCATTTTTAAACCATTTATTACCGTGGATCACAAAATACCGCTAAAAATATCTTAATAGCACTTTAGCCTTAGCCAAATGTTGTCTATAATTTAGTCAAGGCGTCGTATTGACAAGGTCAACATGATAATTACCACTCATTATCCACAAGTACCGTTAGCAACTTCGAATGTTGCGACGGATCTTGCACGAGTGGACAATCAACAAAAACCGCCGATTATCCCGCCACAAGAACCGACAAAAGAACATGCTGAACGGTCATTAAACCAACAAAATGAACGCGCTACGCCTTACATTGTCGCGGAGAAAAAACAGCAGCAAGAGCAAGCTAAACGACAACAGCAAAGTGTCACACAACAAGCGGTAGAGTCTAAAGCAATTGCCTCGCCAGTCATTCGGCCTCAAGTCATTAGAATCATGGCTAGCCAAACCCCAGCGCTGCAACGTAAAGATATTCAACTAAAAACACAATCGGCAAATGCTAAAACAACACCAGAGCCCCGTCAACGCCAAGCGCTAGACACTGGCATATCCAAAGCGACCTACCAACAATTCGGTCAACGGATTGGTCAATTTTATCAACAGCAATCCGCCCCAAATAATGAGTCTCAACTACAAATATTAGCGTGATACTTCTTTGGTAGCCATATCAGACAGTGTCGGTTTTGCCTCTGAATTAGCCGAACGATACAACATTTTGTTGTACGCTAAACTTCCCCACAATGCCCAACCTAACGCGGCTTCTGCTTGCGGTTCATTCAATGTGGTCGGAGTCAATTTTTCAGTAACAAAATTATAGGTAACACTTTCCGGTGGTAATTCAGGTTGTAAAATAGTCATTTTATTCCCCTCCAATAAACCAAAGTTTTTATCATATTGCATCATTGCTCGACCCGGCCAAGAGTCTGGCATTGTGGTTAAATCACGGCCTAGCATTGGATAGCTATCCGAAATACCCAGCAACGAAATTAACGTCGGCGACATATCAATTTGGCTAACAACACGTGGATCGCGCTTCGCATCAATCCCATCACCTAATATAAGCCCAGGAATACGAAAACGTGACACAGGTATTAGTGCTGCGCCACCCACTCGACTGTCATGATCGGCCACAACGAGGAATAAGGTATCTTTCCAGTAATCTGATTTTTTAGCTTTTTTGAAAAACTCACCCACGGCATAATCGGCATATTTCACCGCGTTATGCATGGTATATTGCGGCTGTTCGTACAACTCAATACGGTCATCTGGGAACTCATACGGATCATGATTACTTGAACTAAACACTAAACTAAAGAACGGTTTGCCCTCTTTGTGCATCCGCGAAAACTCTTCATCCGCTCTAAACAATAAATCCTCATCAGACACCCCCCAAGACGCCACAAACGCGGGGTCTTTATAGTCACCTTGATCAACTATATCGGTAAAACCATTGCCTAAAAAGAAGCTGCGCATATTATCAAAATGGCTTTCACCACCATAAATAAACTGCGTGGTATAGCCATGTTGCTTCAATAAATCAGCAATGGTAAAAAAGCCTGTTTGACTCTTCCCTAGTTTCACCACGGCGCGTGCTGGCGTTGGCGTAAAACCGGTTGTTACCGCTTCAATACCTCTTACCGAACGCGTACCAGTTGCGTATAAATTTTCAAAAAACCACCCTTGTTTAGAGAGTTCGTCAATATTAGGCGTTAACGGTAAACCACCTAAACTTCCCACAAAGCGCGCACCTAAGCTTTCTTGTAAAATGATCACAAGGTTCTTTGGTTTACCGGTATAGCTGGCTTGATTAAATGACAACGTCGGTATGGTTGATGAGGTAAATGCACTCAGTGGCCGACCGCTTTCACGACGCACAATATCGATCACTTTTGCGTCCGCTAACTTGCCATACACTTTCGATGCATCTTCTTCGTTATTCATTTGCGAAATAGCAAAAAGGAGTGAAAAAGATGAATTTAACACCAAAGAATTAACTAAAGGATCATCAGAAAATGCCACCAATGAAGGATTAAGAGGTCGATGCCCTAACGATGAACGCGCACCTAGCACCGTAATAGCAATGACGATAACGGCAAGCACTGGACGCCAATACCATTTAGGAAAACGAATATATTGCGTTAATTTTCCACTTAACCACCAGCCACCCCATAAGGTACCCACGGTGATTAGCGCCGATAAAATAAGCTCGCCTTTACGCCCTGCCCATAACATCGATAACACTTCTTTTGGATAAACCAGATATTCAACATATAAACGGTTAGGTCTAAAACCATATTCAGCAATAAATGACGGCGATGACGCCTCAAGAAAAACCACCACCCATAAACCTAGTGTGAGCCATACGCGTAATATCGTCAGCCAAACACGGCCGACTAAATGCTCACCGGCAAACACTACGGTTCCGAGCGCTGCAATACCCCACAACCAACATAAAGAGGCAAAATCTACCCGTAAACCTTGCAATAAAATGTAGCCCCAACCTTGGGCATCGGATACCCGCTCAGCTTGCCATAAAGACATGCCAATACGGCTCAAACTCATAATAAGCAGAGAGATAACACTAAATATAACAATTGCTTGAAATAAATTATGCGAGGTCTTTTGTGTACTGAGTTCACTTGAACTACTACCAAGACCAAAGAAATTGACAGCCATTTATTGCTCCAAAATTATTATTATTTTTAGGCTTCATATGCAATTAAGTCCGCAACAAGCTAGCCCAAATGTAATAACATAATTACTGGGTAATAGACTAGTATGTGTATCTTAAGGGCAACTTAAGCTTATCGTGTTACTGAAAACCTTGTTTACTCAACGATTTTAAACAAGATTTTTTGTTATATTTTCAATATCATCATCGTAAACGGGCTACGAGAAGACACAGTAACAAAAACCATCTGAGCCTAAGACCTTAGCGAAGATATTAAGTTCAGGGCGTAATAACATATATTAACATCTTATTTACAGTCGGTTAAATTCTGTTTTTTAAAAAGGTTTTTTGCATCGACTTACACCATCGCCGCATGGTCACTCGGAATCAACACAGTAAACATAATTTTGTCTTCCGAAACCAATTCAAAACTAAACTTAAATCCATTCACTTTGGCAATATTTTCAACGATGGCCAATCCTAATCCATGCCTTTCGCTATTTGATCGCGATTGTTCAGCCTGGAATAACGGTAGCGTAAGTCGCTCTAAATCATTCGCATTAATACTGGTCACTAATTGATTTTCAACACTAAAACTTAATCCTTTATTATCAGAAACTAACCTTATTTTAATCGATGACTTTGGCGGACTGTAGTACAGTGCATTATCAAATAAATTGGTCAAGATAAGGTGCAAAGAAAACTCATCGACAAGGCAGCTTTGATCCAAAACACTATTTTCAATATTCAAACGAGAATGAATAGTCGAGTACTTAAATGCCAACTCATCAATAACCTGGCCCATCAAGGTTTTGATATTGATATGCTGGCGATGTAGATTAATATTTTCAGATGTGGCTTGTTGCAATAGTAGTAAATTATTGACTATGGTTTTCATCCGTAAACTAATGCTGAGTACATCTTGTTTATAGCTCACGCCAATACGCTGATCATCCGGATAACGAATATAAATTTCACTCAAACTAATCAACTCACTGATGGGTGTTTTCAGTTCATGAGCGATATCGGCAGTAATGCGCTTTTCTGTTTGTAAGTATTGTTGGCTAATTTTGACAAATTTATTCAGTTCATTACGAATTGGTTCAATTTCGAGATAACGTTCAGACTCATTAGACAGTGGGATGTATTTTTTAGTGACATCGACGCTTTTTAGCGACACGTTTAATTCGTTCAACGGGGTCAAACCACGATGAATAACCTTCACTACGGCCCAACGGATCAACACAATCACCAGTAGTAAGCCAATGGCTAAACTAGAGTCGATGATCACCAAAATTTGCGACAAATCTTCAGTGGTAATGGCTATGGTTAACCACATGGGTTCGACTGTATCCATCATTGACCGATTAGTTTTAGGCACTTGCGGCTCAAAATACGACACCATCGCCCTGCCGTTTCGACCATCTGGTAACACTACATCTGCAAAAAAAGCACTGTTGAGTGGAATGTCTTTTTTAAGTAAATCTACACCCTCGAAATTACGCAACGACTCAGAACGTTCAAACACGCTTGAGCCTTGCCACAATTGAAAAAAGCTTGCTTTAGTCGAGATGCCAAATTCAGGCATAAACTCGCCAGCAAAATCAAATTCGGTGCCTTCTGGAGTCACTTTAACTAAGGTCTTTAGGTAGTTAGACTTGTCTGTTAACGCGCTATCAAACTCAACATCGACCCAATTATCGATACTGATATCAATCGCCAAAAACACCAAAATCAACATGGTTGATACCACATAGGTCATGGTATTGACTAAATTGGTGGTTAACGATCTCATTAATGTTCACCCACAAAATAGCCAAAACCACGTTTGTTTTTTATCGGTAGCGTCACCCCTACGGCTTTAGCTTTTTTACGCACGGACGATAAATGAGCCTCGATGGTGTTTTTTGATAAATGATTAAATGAACCCACGACTGCTTCACTGATTTGTTCAGGATTAAGTACTTGCTTAGGGTTACTAAATAAATATTCAACAATTTTAAATTCGTTTTTAGTCAGATCGATATAATGGCCATCTGCATGAAGTGATTTGTTACTTGTGTCTAAAACAAAATTAGCAATACAAATAGTTTTAACTTGTTGATTGAGTTCACCACGGCGACCAAGAGTCACGAGTCGGGCTTGTAATTCGTCAAACGAAAATGGTTTACACAGATAATCATCGGCACCCGCCAATAAGCCAGTAACACGATCTTCAGCTTGTGATTTAGCCGATAAAATAATGACCTTAGATTGATTACCTAATTTACGAATACTCTTAAGTAAACTCAGACCATCTACATTAGGCAGCATGAGATCCAAAATAATGAAATCATAAGAATTAGTGAGCGCCATACTTAAGCCCTCAGAACCATCACCGGTTTCATCAACGGTATAACCTAAATGATCCAAACCAACTCTAATGCCGCGACGCAGCGCTTCAGAGTCTTCAATTAACAACACTTTCATTGAGTGTCCTTTATCATAATTGCGCCTATATCCATATTACGAGTGATGCAGTCCAAACGAAGTAACCTAAACTCGGGATAACAAACTACCATTCGCAAACTTATTTCTATGCTATCCATAGCGATAAGTTAACAGCCGACACGTTGCGGGCAGATTAACTGTTTACGAGTCAATTATGCCCATAAAACAACCCACCAAACAATCGTTGCCATCAGCATGCTGAGAAACACAAATGCAGAGGCTATATCTTTGGCTAGCCCAGATAACTCATGAAACTCCAGGCCAATACGGTCAACCACCACTTCTACTGCAGTGTTAACCAGTTCTGCAAACAATACAAATAGCAACGCCAGCACTAACATGGCAGATTGCGCTGCACTAATATTTGCCATACAAGCAAATACAGTTAATGGAATAAACAGCATTAACTCTTGCTGAAATGCCGCTTCATTACGGCACATCCACTTTAAACCATTAAAGGTATGTTTACAGGTATATAACAAGCGCATAATGCCATGGCGTTTCACCACAATTTTGGGTTGCTTGGCTGTCGCGTTCTTTGCCGTATTCTTTGTAACATTATCATCTGATGTAGACGATGAAACTGAAATTGTCATCGGTATATCCCTAGTTCATTTTACATTCGGTGGTGATATCTAACTTAGGATCACGTACCGAGCTGCTGACGCCGTAAAGCCCTAACAATGTATGAAACAAGTTGTCATGTGAGTACGAGCCATTTAATGCATGTTCGGCAACACATTCACGGTCAATTTCTTTAGCTTGTGTGTAGTCTTGTGGTAACCACATAAACCAAGGCACATGAGTTTGTTGGCTCGGCGCAATGCTGTAAGGCGTGCCGTGTAAATACATTCCACTTTCACCCAACGATTCACCATGGTCAGATAAATACACCAGCGCGACGTTATATTTGTCTTGATACTGCTTAAGTACATTAATCGTTTCTGCCAACACAAAATCGGTATAGGCAATAGTATTGTCGTAAACATTAACAATCTCTTGGTCGCTACAGTTTTCAATGTCGCTGCGGCTACAAGCTGGCGTAAATAACGCCTTATCGGCTGGGTAACGCTGCCAATATGTTGGTCCGTGGCTACCAATAGTATGCAAAGCAATAAATTGATTCTCTAAACCTTTACCCGACAGCGCACTGGCTTGGCTGTCTTGTTGTAGTTTTTGGCTAAGTTTTTCAACTAAAATCTCGTCATAACAACTTAAACCATCACATAATGGATTTGGCTCGCTCGGCGAAATATCAATCTTATTAATGCGGGCTCCTACGTCTTTATCGCCGCCATCGTTTTCAAACCATGTCACGTTAACACCTGCAGCCTTAACTACATCAAGCACATTATTTCGTGCATCGGCAACTTCACGATTGTAATTATCATGAGTGAGGTTTGAGAACATACACGGTAATGAATGCGCTGTAGCCGTGCCACACGACGACACATTTTGTAAGGCAATCATGCCTAGGTTTTCTGTGTACGGGTTGGTATGACGTTGATAACCGTTATACGCCATATTTTCTGCACGGGCAGTTTCACCGACAACAAGCACCATAAGGGTCGGTTTGCCATTCGTGCTAGGGATTAACTGTGCATCTTGACCAATAGGGTCAAAGGTTAATTTTTCAGTAAAGTAACGGTTGTTTAGGTATTTAACCGTATTATAAATATGTGCAGGAATAATCATCTTATTCAGATAATTATTATTGCGCCCCACTGACGCATAGTCTTTGTAAAAAAACAGCACCATCAACCCGACTAACGCCATACTGATTATTGTAAAGCCAGCGCGACGAAGCACTATTTTGGCCAGTGACGGACCACTCGATAATTTGGTGCGGTATAACAAAATAGAAGGCAATACCCCGAGCACCAACACATAACCAATTGAATGTGAATTGATGTAAGAAAACGCTTCGCCAGAATTGGTTTCAAAAATATTTTCAATCATGCCGTAATCAAACATCACGTTGTACTGCAACATGGCATACATGGCCGCTGATGATGTCAGTAACAACACAATCATCACGGGTTTAAAAACAAATTTAAAAGCAAATAAGCTAAAAATAAGCATAAAAAAACTGCTTAATAACAATGCAGGTGACAAAGAAAACAGCACATGACCGTCTGCTGATAATTGATATATTTTACGGATTATCGGAAAATTTAATACCAAGCCAAAATAGACAGCGATAATGCAGGTCATCGCCTCGTAACTGATGCTCTTTGGGGTGATACTGGATAATGTTTTCGTTAGTAATTTCAATTTTGCCACTCGCAATAAACTCGACTGGCGCTGATATTCAACCAAAACACTTAAGATCTACTGAATAAAAACTGAATTATTGCTGCGGGGCTTTATTCAGTTTCAAAATATAAAAATTAGCTAAAAAAAAGCCCTCACACATCAGTGCAAAGGCTTTAGAATCAATATATTAGCTAAATGTGTTTTACCACGCGGTATAATGGGTTATTTCTTTATCTTGGCAAAGGCATCAGCAAACGCATTACCCATAGCCGCATTTTGTGGTGCTTTAACCGGTTTACTGGCTGGTTTATTATGACCAGAACTCTTGGTATTGGTTGACGATTTACCCGCAGCAGGCTTTTTCTGGTAACTATTTTGTGGCTTACCTTGCGACTGTCTGGTTGCTTTTTCGGTATCAATTTTTTCATCAAGACGCATGCTTAACGCAATACGACGACGCTCAATATCCACTTCCATCACTTTCACTTTAACCACATCACCGGCTTTAACCACTGTATGAGGGTCACTAACAAACTTGTCGGTTAATGATGAAATATGCACTAAACCATCTTGATGCACACCCACATCAACAAAGGCACCAAAGTTGGTCACGTTGGTGACCACACCTTCTAAAATCATCTCGACTTTAAGGTGCTTCAATTCTTCTATACCGTCTTTAAAAGTAGCCGTTTTAAACTCACCACGAGGGTCGCGTCCGGGCTTGTCTAGTTCGGCTAAAATATCATTAATGGTCGGTACGCCAAATGCGTCGGTAACAAAATCGGCAGCATTAATCTGTTTTAACAAATCGCTATTACCAATCAGTTCAGTTAATGGCAATTGCTTAGCACCAGCAATCGACTCAACTAGGCTGTACGCTTCTGGGTGAACAGATGACGAATCCAATGGATTATCACCATTACGGATGCGTAAAAACCCCGCAGCTTGCTCATAAGCTTTAGGCCCTAAACGAGCCACACTCAATAGCTGCTTACGATTGGTAAATTGACCATTCGCGTCACGAAAATCAACCACATTTTTAGCTAAGGTTTTGGTTAAACCAGCAACTTGAGCTAATAACGGCGCCGATGCCATATTTAAGTCAACACCTACGGCATTAACACAGTCTTCGACGACGGCATCGAGCGACTGCGATAACTGGCTCTGGCTTACATCATGCTGATACTGTCCTACGCCAATCGCTTTGGGTTCAATTTTTACTAGCTCTGCCAACGGATCTTGTAAGCGACGCGCAATTGATACCGCGCCACGAATTGACACATCAAGATTAGGAAACTCATTAGCGGCAAACTCAGAGGCCGAATATACCGATGCGCCCGCTTCACTCACAATCACTTTGGTCAGCGTCGGATGCGTTTCTTTTACGGCAGCGATTAACTCGCCAGTTAGCTTGTCGGTCTCACGCGAGCCAGTACCGTTACCAATCGCAATAATTTCAACTTTATGCATGGTCACTAAATTACTTAGGGTACGAATCGATTTGTCCCATAAGTTTTGTGGCGCATGCGGGAAAATAGTGGTGTGGGCCACCAGCTTACCGGTGTTATCAACAATCGCGACTTTCACGCCAGTACGGATACCAGGATCGAGTCCCATTGTCGCTTTAGCACCAGCAGGAGCCGCCATTAATAAATCGCCCAGGTTACGGGCAAACACTCTAATGGCTTCTTCTTCCGCGCTTTCACGCATCTTAGCGATAAACTCGGTTTCCATTTGCAAAGCAACTTTAATGCGCCAAGTCGAGGTCACTACCGTTTTCAACCATTCATCAACGCTAGAGTTAGTCAGTTCTAACTTAAAGTGATCGCTAATAATCACTTCACAATAACTGCCTTCTGTCGCTTGAGTATCGGGATCGGCGTTCATCGACAGGCTTAACATGCCTTCGTTACGGCCGCGCAACATGGCTAAAGCACGGTGAGATGGGATTTTACTCATCAGCTCATTATGCTCGAAATAGTCGCGGAATTTAGCGCCTTCTTTCTCTTTGCCTTTTACCATGCGGCTTTCAAGCACAGCTTGCTGTAATAAATGCTGGCGCACTTTACGCAGTAACTCTGCATCTTCAGCAAAGCGCTCCATTAAAATGTAACGCGCACCATCAAGCACTGCTTTAGTGTCGGTAAAACCTGCATCAGGATTAATAAACTCTGTTGCTTTGCTTTCTATATCTAATTGACGATTGGCTAATACTGCATCTACAAGCGGCTCAATACCCGCTTCGATGGCTATTTGGCCCTTGGTACGACGCTTTGGTTTGAATGGCAGATATAAATCTTCAAGACGGGTTTTACTGTCGGCGTCATTAATCGCTTGAGTTAACGCTGGGGTTAACTTGCCTTGCGCATCAATGCTCGACAATACCACTTGGCGGCGGTCGTGTAACTCACGTAAATAACCTAAACGAGAAAACAAGTTACGCAACTGAGTGTCATCTAAACCACCGGTAGCTTCTTTACGATAGCGCGCAATAAACGGCACGGTGGCGCCATCATCTAATAGCGCAATGGTCGCTGTGACCTGTTGTTCACGGACATTAAGTTCTTGAGCGATAATCTGGGCAATATTATGCATAATCAATCGAATTCGACATGGTTTAAAATAAAATTATGCCAAAGATACCATAAAGACCACCAGTTCGCTGCTAGTACGAAAGGCTTTATGATGTCTTTATAGATAATCGATAAAAAGAATGCATCATCGGGCATGAAGTGCTAAAACACAGATGATAATATTACGGCTTATATAAAACCTCACCGTTCTTCGACCACATTAAGAGTAAACCGCGTGAAAACTAAGTTAATCACTTTAGAAGGCTACAATAAGCTCAGAATTGAGCACGACTACTTGTGGAAAGAACAACGTCCTGAAGTCACTAAGATTGTCACTTGGGCGGCAGGTTTGGGTGATCGCTCCGAGAATGCTGATTACACTTTTAATAAGCGTTTATTAAGGCAAATTGACCGCCGAGTACGCTATTTACGCAAGCTGCTGCCCGAACTCAAAATTGTCTATTACGCACCAGAGCAAGAAGGCAAAGTGTTTTTTGGTGCCACGGTTGAAATTGAAAACGAAGCTGGTGACATTAAAACCTTTAAAATTGTCGGCCCAGAAGAAATTTACGACGAACGTAAAGACTACATATCCATCGACTCGCCCATGGCCCGCGCGTTACTCAAAAAACAAGTCGACGATGAAGCGGTAGTGAGCACACCTCAAGGCGATAAAACCTGGTACATCAATAAGATTAGTTACAAACTAGAGCAGAAATAACTTATCCAAGGAAAACGGAATCAAGGGCGTTAATTGCTATGGTTTTATTCCGTCAAAAAGAAGCATTGAACAGTTAAGCTTTACTGCTAGCACTGGGCATGGTGACTCCAACACCACAAAGATATTGTTTCCTTATAGGTTGAGCTTTGAAAGACCATGTTGACTCAAGAACCATCAATATTAGGAGCCATTTTGACTATAGCAAAATTGATTATGTGCGAGGTTGATGACGGTAAACAGGAGGCTTTTTCACAAAGTCAGAGTGCCTGGAGTCAGGTGTCGACGTGTAACGGTTTTGTAGGGCAAGCAGGTGGATGGGAAGCATCGTCAAGCACAGCCATTATTTTAGGTTTTTGGGAATCACAGTTTCACGTGAGTGAATTCATGAGCACAACCCACGATGAGATTTATTTAAATAATAAACAACAATCCACTTACCGTCATTGTTCAGTGAATTACTTCGAACTGATTTCAACTATACTTGGCTCAGAGATCGATTTTTCAGGTGCTGGAGTATTAAGAATCGCTTACTGCTCAAGAGTACTGGACATTGATAGGTTTAATCGAGATCAACAGCTGCTCTGGAACCCTCAACTGTCAACGCAACCTGGATTGCTAGGCGGTCACGTTTGGCGCCATATTGAACACCATGACTGTTACTTGGTGGTAACGCATTGGGAATCACCAGCAGCTCATGAAATATACGCAAACAATGTATTGCCAAAATTACGGAAGATAGCCCACACTTCGGAGTACATTGAACAACTATTAGGTAAGGTTGTTGTTCTCGATACAAAGTGGAACGTCACACCCTATAACGGTTGATCACCACAGATGATATTCCATCTAACCAGTTTAAACCGGCATAATCATATTGTAGTTTCCCCCAATAAAACATTATCAATTCCTGAAGGTTTGCTCACCCGTTTATGGGCGAAAGTGTATTTAAGATATGGCCTTCGGCCACTAATGTCGTGGCGCTTCGCCCACACCAGACCAAGAGAAAATCAACGGCTATTCCTTCTTGAAACTCCCAGTCGCTACATCAAATTTATTTGAATCACCTACAAACTGATGGCCAGTTTCACTCATTCACTACATTCTGGGATTAAGCAGTGTAAGTGAATAGCGAGGTTAAAATTTGCCCCAAGTATGCAGAACCGCCGTGCACCCAAGCTGACTTTGTAAGTGTTTTCGGGTGATCCAAAATTAACTTAACATTTGCCATACTGCTTCAAACTGTGCGCGGTACAATTACTTCGCTTGTTCATCAAAGCCGATAATTTAGGGGGCCATATTTACTTGGCAGGTGTTAATCTCTAGCAAGTGCATCAACCGGATTCAATTTAGCCGCATTCCGGGCTGGCAGATAACCAAACACAATACCGATTAAGGTCGAGCAGGCAAAAGCTGCCACTATTGACGTACTCGAATAGATCATCTGAAAACTGCTGCCTGTGTAGGTAAATATCATACCGATAAGATAAGCAAGTCCAATCCCCAATGCGCCACCACAAAAACACACCAATACAGCTTCAATCAAAAACTGACGCATAATATCGGTTTGCCTGGCACCAACGGCCATACGAATGCCTATTTCGCGCGTTCGCTCTGTTACTGATACCAGCATGATATTCATTACCCCAATCCCGCCCACTAACAAAGAGATAAACGCGATAGCTGATATCAGTAACGTCATGGTTTCAGATGTTTTTTCAATGCTTTTACGTATCGTATCTGTATTAATAGTGAAAAAATCAACTTTGCCGTGGCGCATAGTCAATAAGCTAATAATGCCTTGCTCTGCCACATCGCTTGATACATTGGCATCTATCCTTACGGTAATATCATTAACATAATTTTGTCTAAGAATACGTCCTGACACCGTGGTATACGGCAACCAAACATTCAGTTCATCACTGTTGTCGGACACACTTTCAATTGGCTTTGTTACGCCAATAACACGAACAGGAAGGCGGCCGAGAAAAATGACGCTACCTAATGCACTGCCATCAGAAAAAAGCGTTTGCTCAGTATTGGCATCAATGACGGCAACCTGTTCTAACGCGTCGATACTGTCATCGGCAAAATATTGTCCTTTGGCCAACGCATAACCGCGCACCCGAAAATACTCAGTACCCACGCCTTGAACTGAGCCTGTGACGGTTTCACTTGCATAACGTATGGCAACATTGGTCCTAACGGTTGGGGTAACGCTGTCCACATAGGGCAATATTTTAAGCGCATTGGCATCGTCTGCCGTGAGCGACTTAACCCGTTCAGAGCGGCGATCTCCTCGCCCTGTGCCTGGTTTTATTTCAATGGTATTGGTGCCCATTGAGGCAATATTATCCAAAATAGATTGCTGCGAACCGGCACCTAACGCAACCACGGACACCACTGAAGCAATGCCAATAATAATGCCGAGCATCGTCAGAAACGTACGCAAACGATGATTGGACATGGCAATTAACGCCATTTTTAACGCTTCAAGGTATCGCGACCAGTTTATCTTCATACTTGCTTGGGAAGATTGTCTGTCTGCGATTAACGAGCTCGTTTCTGCTGGGATACGTTTTTGGGTATCGGCAATGATTTCGCCGTCTTTTAGCTCGATGACGCGATCGGCAAATTCGGCAATATGTGGGTCGTGTGTCACCAAAATAATCGTGTGGCCGTCGCGATGCAGTTCTTGAATGAGTTTCATCATTTCTTCGCCGCTACTGCTATCTAAAGCACCGGTGGGTTCATCGGCCAGAATAATATCGCCACCATTGATTAAAGCTCTGGCCACACTGACACGTTGTTGTTGGCCGCCACTTAGCTGACCTGGTTTATGATCTAAACGATCGCTCAACCCCAGACGAGTCAGTAATTTTTTAGCTTTTTCGTGTCGGGTTTGCGGCCCCTCATTGGCATACAATGCCGGTACTTCCACATTACCAAGCGCAGTTAAATCTCCCAAAAGATGATAGCGCTGAAAGATAAACCCAAAATATTCACGTCGCAGGGCGGCCAATTCATTGTCATCCATACTGGATGTGTCCTGACCATTAATGAAATAACTGCCTGTATTGGGTTTATCCAGACAGCCAAGGATGTTCATTAATGTAGATTTACCGGAACCAGACGCGCCGATAATGGCAATCAATTCACCACGACAGATTTGCAGGTTAATGTTGTTAAGTACCGTCAGCTCCTGCTCTCCGGCGGTAAAAGAACGACTAACACCTTTAATATTTAACAGAACGTCAGCCATGGGTTATAACCTCATCTCTTTGCCAAGACCTGGTGTACGTTGTCCAAGCTTATTGCCTGTAGCTAAACCGGTCATCGAAACTGCGCTGTCTTTAGCTGAAGATTGACTAAGCATGATTTGATCACCTTCGTTAAGCCCAGAGAGGATTTGAGCGTAGATTTTATTGTTAATGCCCACTTCAACATCGCGGTATTCAATGTGGTTGTTTATGATCACTGGCACTTGATACGAAGTACTCGAACCTAATTTGGTGACCAATACCTGTGATGGGACCAGCAAGGTATCTTGCGCATTGGCTAAAATAATCGATACCTGCGCTGTCATGCCAAAGCGCAATAGGTTGTCAGGGTTTTCAACATCAAACAGAGCGTTGTAGTAAATCGCTTCATCATCGCCAATCATCAATGAGCTGTCGTCGCCGCTAAGCAAAGTTGGCCCTGGTTCAATGGTGCGTAATACACCACGGTACTTTTTCGCTGTCGCGCCCAAAATACTGAAATACACGTCTTGCCCAGCACTCACATTGATAATGTCAGCTTCAGATACTTGCGCTTTAATCGTCATTACGTCTAATTGCGCCAGCTCAATAATACTGGGGGTGCCTTGATTGTTATTAACGGTTTGCCCCTCTTCGACCGACACATAAATCACGGTGCCATCAATAGGTGAACGAATAGTTGTGTAACCTAAATTGAGCTTGGCGTTATCGACACTGATGATTGCTTTGTCTTTTTCAGCACTGAGTTCATCAAGCTCAGCCAGATAAACTGCCAATATCGATTCTGCCGAGTCAAAATCTGATACCGACGCAGCGCCATTAACCAGCATCTTTTTATTACGAGCATATTCAGACTGTGCAACTTTTATTTGAGCCTGCTTTGCCCGATATTGCGCATCAATACTTTGCAGTGATGCTTGGGCTTCTTTAAGGGCATTTTGTTGAGTTAAGTTATCGATTTGAGCAATCAAGTCGCCCTGTTTTATATTTTGGCCAACGTTCACGTCCATTGTTTCGATTAACCCCGATACTTGAGCACCGACACTGACTAATTTAGACGGATAAAGCACGCCATTGGTCAGTACTACTTTTTCGATGTTGCCGCGTTTAACCACATCGGAGGTAAAGATAGGTTGATCTTGTTGTGCTTGAGTGTACTTGTAGCCTACAACGGCAACGATTGCGCCAAGAGTAAGAAGCAGCAAGGTGTTTTTAATGTTCTTTTTCATGTGGATCTCTTAATGTCTTTTTAGTGACGGATCTGCGCTAACAATCTTGTAATAACGGATTTGCGTTTACTTACTATCAATAACAGCAGAAGTCGTATTCAAAGTGGGTTTACACAATGGCAATGTTGACAGCGGATCCATGCTGTCATTATGTGGCGGTGCTTGTTCCGGATGAGCTTCTTGCGGATGAGCTTGTGGTGAATGAGCCCGTTGCGGCGTTTGACAGTGTCGCTCAAAACTCACAGTCAAAGAGTCTGAGTCCAGTATGAAGCCTTGCATGCTTTGTCGAAGCATTATTGCAGACACAGGGGCTGACACAGAGGCTGACACTGGGGCAGACGAATCGATATCTAAAAATTTGGATAGCGCATACAGATGAAAAGTATACACTTTGTGACCAGGCCCTTTAGAGCATGGCGGTGCATACTCGTTACGATCATTCACCGTATTACTGCCAAATGAACCAACAGATTGATTTTCTTTACTGCCAGAACCAATACCAGAAGCTTGCGCCGGAATATTGTACACAGTCCAATACCACTTGAGTTCTTCAGGCTGGTTTAGTTTAGGTGCCTTAGTGTCACCTTGAGGTGGAGTGCCTTTGTTATTGTCAGTCGAGTCAGCCTTTGATGCGTTCTTTTCGTTGCCTGTGACATTGTTTGTGAAATGAGGATTAGGCATGTGGTCCATTATCATCACCAATGATTGGGTTCCGTCTGGTACTCCGCGCCAACTTAATGGTGGTGAAATGCCTTCTCCCTCACAGGTAAATTCAACTGGCAATGTCCCCTTATCGGAAAATGTAGGACTGGTGAGTTCAATTGACGGCTTGGCATTAACGGCGGTTGCACTGAGCAACGTCAAAGATAAAATGGCGCCAATAATGTGGGTATTCATGGCCTAATCTCCAATACACTTAAGTTAACGATTAATGAGTTAACTTAAGTGTATCGATTAGGCTTCGCTGATGGATGACAATGTTGTCATTTAACGATGGGTAACAACAGCCGCATCGTCACAACCTCAATATCACTGGGCTCAAGCGTAAGATCGCCACCATGCGCGCGAGCGATTTCTCTGGCTAAACTTAACCCTAAACCACTGCCGGATATGCCTTGGGTATGAGCAGGCTCTCCGCGGTAAAAACGATCAAACAGTTTGACCCTGACCTCGTGAGATATCGGCAGACAAAAATTGCTAATAACCACTTCTATAGCAGACTCGTGTTGGCGAGCGTGGATAGTGACACCTTTGTGATGAAGGCTATAACGCATTACGTTTACGAGCAGATTATTTAACAGCTGCTTCAGCAACACAATATCGCCTTTAGTGATTAACCCTTTTTCAATAACACAATCAAGCTCCAGTTCATCTGACAGCAAGGTCATATCGGCAATCAACTCATCGACCAATTCAGTGATATTTATCGGTTCAAAATGCAACGCCATAGAGCCAGAATCCGCCTGTGATAGCAGCAACAATTTACGGGTAATAGCCGACAAATGCCCTACTTCATCAAGAATGGCATTGAGATCCAATAGCGATGGGTTTTCAGACAACACAGCTTGTTCAAGCTTGCCTCTTAGCACTGTGAGTGGTGTTTTTAGCTCATGGGCTGCATCAGCCGTAAAACGAGAAACTTGTTGAAAACTGTCCTCTAGGCGATCGAGCATCATATTGTATGCATCAATCAACATTTTGAATTCTTTGTCTTCTTTATGCTCAGGCAAGCGATGGCTAAGATCTTTTTGGGTCACCTTATCCATGGCTTTATGTAATCTGTTTATTGGTTTAATGGTATTGGTCGAGATAATCCATGCGCCTAGAATACTGAGCAGTAATGAAAAAGGAATAACCACACCCAACGCGGTCAGCAAGGTATTCGTTAACTGATTTGTGGTGGCTGCAATATCCACAGCGATAAAACTTTGTTGGTTTGAGGTTTGAAATAAGCTGGCTCGCCATCGGTTTTGCTGATGTTCAAAAAAGGCCAGCTGACAAACCGCGTCGGCTTTATTGTTGTGAGGTAATGTGAGTGATTCAGCGCGTAGCCAATTTAAGCGACTTATCACGCCTTGTACGTCTACACCGTCTGGCGCGGTTAAAAAACCTTGCTCAGCAGAACCGACAGACAGCATTAATTGGCTAGGTGAATTGACTCGTAACTTGTCCGCTAAATCAGTCATTAACCGATTACCCGAAAGGGGTGTATCGTCTGAATCTCTTATATTCATTGCAGAATTATTGACATCATGCAATGTACGTTTGCGTATTAAGCGTTTTGCTTCCATACAAAGGCGAGAATCGAGGTGAGTCAATTCAACGCTCATAATACGCGACCAACTTAAGCTGATAACCAACGTAAGCACAGCGGTTACCGTTAAAATTGATATGGCAAAAATACGAGTACGAAAATGCATATTAACACCTTATCGAATGCTTAAGCGATAACCTGTGCCGCGGACAGACTCAATGGCGCCGACCATTTTTCCGGCCTTCTCTAAAGAAGCCATCTTACTGCGGATACGTTTAATGCACACATCGACAACATTGGTACAAGGATCAAAGTCGTATCCCCAAACATGCTCCAACAACTGCCCCCGGGTTAACACTTGGTTGGGTGAACGCATTAAATGTTCAAGCAGGCTAAATTCTCGACTAGTAAGTTCGACCGATTGTCCCTGACAATTAAGGCTGCGATTAATACAATCAAGTTGCAATGCACCTACTTCGACAACATGCTGTTGTGTGCCGCCATGGCGTCGTAATAAGGCTTGAATGCGAGCATGCAACTCTTCAACATAAAATGGTTTAGCTAAGTAATCATCTGCGCCCATGTCTAACCCTTGAACGCGGTCACCCAATTCATTACGTGCCGTAAGCAGAATAATGGGTGTATCGACACCTTGTTTGCGCAGCGAACGAAGAATATCCAAGCCATCTCTGCCCGGAAGCATAATGTCGAGAATAATCACATCATAAGTATTGTTGCTTGCCGCCTGATAACCTTGAATACCATCGGCACAATGAGTGACATCGAAATTTTTGGCGCACAAACCTTCACAGATAAAATCTGCAATTTTTTGTTCATCTTCGACAAGCAATACTTTCATTGAGTTTTATCCTTGGGAAACACTTAAAAGTATCTCACCTGACGCATCGCACTCGCAACCTATATGACAACATTGTCATTTAACAGATTAAGACTGGCCATACAGGATAAAATTTCAACAACCTAATGAGAGCGGAGTAGATAAACAGCATTGATGTTCGAAGGGTGATTCAATTTTATCTAGCATGCTAATTAGATATTAAAGGTATTGACCGAAGGAGGCGGTTACACATCCTGATGATGTTGACCATTGATTAGTGTAGTATTTTTAAACTAAAAGCATGATATCTAAATGCTCCTCACTAATATTGAAAGGTCATTCTTAGAGATTAAACATGTTTAATTTTCAACCATTATGCTGACTCGAATTGATCTACATCTAATTTTATTGCTCTACGTCCTTGTAAACTGATCATTCAATCGTTATCTGGAAGGCTATAAAAAGGTCTTCCTTATCTATTATCAAAAAGGAGTCAGATATGTCATTACAAGGAAAAGTCGCGCTAGTCACTGGCGCAGCTCAGGGCATAGGACGTGCCATTGCACTTCGTTTAGCAAAAGATGGAGCAGATGTTGCCATCGTTGATCTAAACGAAGAAAAAATGCTCGCTGTATCTCTTGAGGTCGAAGCCCTAGGTCGAAAATCAACTACTTTTAAAGCTGACATTAGCGACCGAAAACAAGTTTATGCCGCTATAGACCATGTAGAAAAAGCCTTAGGTGGATTCGATATTATGGTGAATAACGCAGGTATTGCGCAAGTTCAAGCCATAGCAGATATTACTCAAGAAGAAATGGATAAAATCCAAAAGATCAACGTAGACGGAACCCTTTGGGGTATTCAAGCCGCGGCAAAGAAATTCATCGAACGCAAGCAAAAAGGCAAAATTATCAGTGCATCTTCCATTGCGGGCCATAACGGATTTGCTTTACTGGGCGCATATTCGGCGACTAAATTTGCAGTGCGTGCGTTAACTCAGGCTGCAGCACAGGAATATGCTAGCGCAGGTATTACAGTCAATGCTTATTGCCCTGGTGTGGTCGGAACCGATATGTGGGTCGAGATTGATAAACGCTTTTCTGAAATTACTGGGGCCCCAATAGGTGAAACCTATAATAAATACGTGAAAGGCATTGCCCTTGGTCGTGCGCAAACGCCTGTAGATGTCGCCAACTTTGTTTCATATTTAGCGGGTCCAGACTCTGATTATATGACAGGTCAAGCACCGATGATCGATGGCGGTATGGTTTACCGTTAATAATAACCAAATGGTCCCGAAATGCAGGATTGTGTATTTTGATCTGTCTTGGGTATATGGTTTAAAAATTGTGGGCTCATATTGAGAGTAACAACATAGCCTGCAGTTTTTAGCTCTGTGATTAACAACCATGTGAACATAGGCTGGACTCTAATCAGTACCCATCTTAGGTGAGCATGTCTATTGCTAGTCAAGTTGCACACTAGGGCTTTAATTTCCTGCTTAATATTCTTTATTTTTTACTGTTAAACTTAATGTCCATTGTTCTCGAAAGTCTTTCTGAATACGTGAATGGATAAAAAGAGTTATCGCCATCGCTATAAAACCGCCAAGACTTGCCAGGGCCATATCTTTATGTGCATCCCAAACATCTCCCTGTGTGCCTAAATATGCCATTCCTAGCTCGCCACCAAATGCCTCAGCGGCGCCCCACTCAATCAATTCATATAGCATCGATGTTGCCATAATAAGATTTAAAGGCGTTAAATAACTCCAAAAGCCTTTCAAACCAGCAATCCGACAATACAAATCTCTAACAGGATATGCCAATAAAAGACCGTATGCCAAATGAATCAATCTATCAAAATTGTTCCTGGTCCAGCCCATATATTCATTAAGGCTAAAGTTAAAGTACGACGTTAAAAATGCATCATAGGGAACATTGGAATAAGTATAATATGAACCTATTTCATGCAAGCTCATAAAGGCAAATATCAAACTATAAGAGAGTCGCGATAATGGGCATTTCTTATACGTAAAAAAAATGAACATGGCAGATAAGACAACGAGTACATTTTCAAGCGCCCAATCGGCTCGATCATAAGGCGATATAGAAATAACTAGGAATTCAATACCAAAGATGACTGACAGAATGAGAAAGTATCGTTTATGTTCCATAATATTTTTAGCCATTGTGAATTAACGGTAATCTTACTAGGGAGTCAAAAGTCTGCTGTAGATCCCTCACCCATACCCTTTGGGACTCAACGCCGTGCAATCTCTCACTAACGCGAGGGCTACTGAAAAATAATAAACTCATTCTTTTAAATGCTGCATGTAAAATAACGGATTTTGCTTATATTGATGGATTGATCAACCCATCAATAGGCTAAAAGACTTAATATTGCCAGCCATTTTTAATGCTCATTAACTTAACCTCTTTCAATCAACATTACGATAGGCTTTTTATGACAGGCCAATATAGTAATTCCAACTCAGCAGAAAAATTTGATATCAATCAATTAAAAATAAAGTAGTTAGCTTTAAATATTAGTCGTTAAGCGCACAACCAGCGCTGGCAGTTTGATGACCTTGTCGTCTTTTTCGTTCGAGATGTTCACAATATTCAGTTAATGCAGCTAACGCCCCTACTGCGCTTTAAATAATGAGTGTTTTGCTAGGTTGGGTGAAATGTTTTATCGGCTTGTAAGGTCTTTGTAGGTCTTAACGAATACATGGAAATACAATGAACTTAAAACACATAAACAATGCACTTACTTTTTTGCTCTTACTGAGCTTTTTACTGCTTGGGGTTTCGTTTGCTTTAGGTGCAAATCCTAACGCATTAACCGCTACTTTTAGTTTCTATGGGCTTGATACGTTAATAGGTGTAAACACATTAGGCTTGTTAACGGGCTCAACTATGCTCGCACTGGTCGCAACAACCTTAGCTGCGCATTTAAAATTAATAAAGCCTACAGCGGCACTCGTGTTAGCAATAATAATTAGCATAGTGCCATTGCTAACATTATTTGCTAGTAACCGCTGGATGGAGCAATTAGGCGGTTTTCCGATAATAGGTAGTGGGCAAGGTATTATTAAGTACTTTTCTATATTGCCTATTTACTTGTTTTTATTCTGTAAAAGTAAACTTAGCGACAAACAGCACGTACTTTTAAACTTTATTCCTGTTGCTATGGTTTTACTATGGATTGGCGGCATGAAGTTTTATGAATTTGAAGCAAAAGCTATTGTAGGCCTTGTTGAAACCTCGCCATTTATGTCATGGTTGTATGCTTTATTTAGTGTGCGAGGCGCTTCAAACGTAATAGGTGGGTTTGATGTTTTATTCGCTGTGTTATTAGGTTTTGGACTGTTTTTAAATAATAAGAAGCTAATTATTGTAAGTAGCCTAGCGTGTTTAAGCGTGTTTTTAATGACCCAAACATTTTTACTATCTGCACCAAATGCATTTAGTTCAAATACTTTATTAGAGCGTTTAGGTCAGTTTGTAATTAAAGATCTATGGTACATAGGCAATTTAATTGTTATTGCGACTTTAATGATATTTAAACCGGCTAAGTAACTATATGCCCTTATGATCAGTAGCAACCGACACAAAACGTAATGCATCATGCTTCGATTTACGCTTAAACAGGACTGAAAGTATTATGTTTTCCAGCATATTGGTTGATTCGGGATGCAAATAGATACAATGATCAAACAGTAAAAAAATAGACCCATGTTGTTAAACATGGGTCTATTTACAGGGTATTTACACGTTATCTAAAGCAGTTAATTACTTCGCTAACACCTCGCTGACTGAGCTAAACGATCTAGCTAAATTACCTCGCTAAATTACGTAATACATAATGCAAGATGCCGCCATGTCGGTAATAACTAAACTCATTAGGGGTATCAATGCGGATTTTAGCTTCAAACGAATGTTGCTTACCCGCTTTGTCGGTCACTGATACATTCACGGTTTTCTGCTCGGCACTTACCGCAGGAATACTAAATTGCTCTTCACCTGTGAGGTTTAGCGATTCTGCACTGTCATCAGGCATAAACTGCAGTGGCAAGATACCCATTCCAACCAAATTAGAACGGTGAATACGCTCATAACTTTGCGCGATAACCGCTTTTACCCCCAACAATGCAGGCCCTTTGGCCGCCCAGTCTCGTGAGCTACCGGTGCCATATTCTTTCCCTGCCAGCACAATACAAGGCGTACCTTGTTGCTGATACTGCATAGCGGCATCAAATACTGTCATCGACTCACCGTTAGGCATTGAACGTGTCCAACAGCCTTCGGTTCCCGGTGCCAGCAGGTTTCTTAGCCTTACATTGGCAAAGGTGCCGCGCATCATTACTTCATGGTTGCCACGGCGTGAACCGTAAGAGTTAAAGTCCTTAATGGCGACTCCAGCTTGCTGTAAATAGTCTCCGGCAGGGCTGTCTGGGGCAATAGATCCCGCAGGTGAAATATGGTCGGTAGTGACCGAATCACCTAACTTAAGTAAACAACGGGCATTGTCGATAGCCATAATTTTCGGTATTTCGGCACTGATCCCATCAAAAAATGGCGGCTGTTTAACATAGGTGGAATCGGGCCAGTTATATTTTTGGCTCTGTACCACCTCAAGCCCTTGCCAGTCTGCGTCGCCGCTGTATACATCGGCATAACGGGAAACAAACATCTCACTTTGCACCGCGCTGGCCATGACCTGCTGGATTTCCTGATTGTCTGGCCAGATATCTTTTAAATACACCGCATTACCATCAGCATCTTCACCCAATGGCTCAGTGACCATATCGGCTTTCATATTACCGGCCAATGCATATGCCACCACTAATGGCGGCGATGCTAAGTAATTGGCTTGCACTTCTGGATGGATACGTCCATCAAAGTTACGGTTGCCCGACAACACCGAACACACCTTTAACCTGCCCTGTTGTATCGCTTCGCTGACGGGTTGAGGCAATGGGCCGGAATTACCAATACAAGTGGTACAGCCGTAGCCAACCAACTGAAAGCCTAGTGCATCTAAATCGACATTAAGACCTGATTTTATTAAATAATCCGTCACTACCTGTGAGCCAGGTGCAAAGCTGGTTTTCACCCACGGTTTAACCTGTAAGCCTTTTTCACGAGCGTTTCTGGCCAATAGTCCGGCGGCGATTAACACCGATGGATTAGAGGTATTAGTACAGCTGGTTATCGCCGCTATCACTACCGCGCCAGCTTCCAGCACAAAGTCTTTATCTCGATAACGGCAAGCAACACCGGTACTACCATCGACGACGGAAACTTGCACTGATGGGCCACCCTCGCTTGCCAGCTCGTCTTTACCTTCGGCGTCGATGTGGCTAACAGGGATCTGACTATCCAACCACTGACGGAAACTGACTCCAGCTTGCTCAAGTGCAATTCTGTCCTGTGGCCTTTTGGGGCCAGCGATAGAAGGCACAATACTGCCCAAATCCAGTTGTAAGCTGGCGTGATAACAGGCTTTGTTGTCGGATGCACTTGCCCACATACCCATCTGTTTAAGATACGCCTTGATCAGCGCGATATGCTCTGGATCACGACCAGTAAGCTTTAGGTAATCTAGTGTTTGTTGGTCAATCGGGAAAATGCCACAAGTAGCACCGTATTCTGGCGCCATATTGGCAATGGTCGCCCTATCGGCCAAGGTTAATTGATCGACACCGACACCAAAAAATTCAACAAACTTACCTACCACGCCAAATGAGCGCAGTTGTTCGGTCACGGTTAACACCAGATCGGTAGCGGTAACCCCTGGAGGCAATTTACCGATAAATTCAAATCCGACAATTTCGGGTAACAACATCGTCACGGGTTGACCTAACATCGCGGCCTCAGCCTCAATGCCGCCGACGCCCCAACCCAATACCCCCAAACCGTTGATCATGGTGGTGTGAGAATCGGTTCCGACTAAGGTGTCTGGATACAATAGGTTATCTTCATCTTCTTTGACAAAGACCACTCTCGCCAGATATTCCAGATTGATTTGGTGCACGATACCGCGCCCGGGCGGTACCACTTTAAAGTTGTCGAAGGCTTGCTGACCCCAACGCAAAAACTGATATCGTTCGCGGTTTCGTTGAATTTCAATGGCAGTATTTTTTTGCAACGCCCCTGTTTCGGCAAATACATCGACCATCACTGAGTGGTCAATAACCAGCTCCACCGGGTTCAGTGGATTAATGGCGTCGGCATTGCCGCCCAATGTCACGATTGCATCACGCATAGCGGCCAAATCGACGACTGAAGGTACACCGGTAAAATCTTGTAGAATGACTCGAGAAGGGACAAAGGCAATTTCGGTTTCAGACCAGTTATCCAGATCCCAGCGGGCCAAGATTTCAATATCCTTCGGCTGGACAAATTCCGAATTTTCATAACGCAGTAGATTTTCTAATAATATTTTTGCCGCAAAGGGTAAGCGGGATAAATCGTAGTGTTCTGCTAGTCGATCAAAGCTGTAATACCGGAAAGTTTTGTCATTACTTTCAATCTGTTTCAATAATTGCATAGAATCGTTCATTACTGATCTCCCTATAAACGTTTACTGGCACTTCCTGCTAAGCTTAGTGAACACACTAACATATCCCAATCAAAAATCGAGTCGAAAACCTTATGAGTAAGATACGTATAGAATATGACAGCATGGGGAAAGTTCAGGTGCCAGATGATGTTTATTACCAGGCGCAAACTCAACGTGCACGAGATAACTTTCAGTTTTCTGAGCGACGCTTTCCGTCGCCAGCAATACTCGCCCTACTCGACATAAAATCAGCTGCAGCACAGGCTAATAGCCAACTCGGCTTGTTAGATAACGCTATGGCCAAAGCAATTCAACAAGCGATTATCGCCAGTAAGAAGCTTGATTTTTCGCAGCACTTTCCAATTGATTTGTTCCAAACAGGCTCTGGCACCAGTTCTAATATGAATGTTAATGAGGTGATTGCCAGCCTCGCTAGCGACATTTTACAGGCAAAAGTTCATCCTAATGATCATATTAATATGGGTCAAAGCAGTAACGATGTGGTGCCCGCCTGTATTCATATTAGTACGGTTAGGCAATTAAAGGGCTTATTATATCCGGCCATTCAGGGCTTAAGTGACAGATTAACGTTTTTGGCCGATGAGTATTCAAATACAGTCAAAACTGGTCGCACCCATTTAATGGACGCCATGCCGATTACACTTGGCCAAGAACTGCAATGCTGGCAACAACAGTTAAACGGTGCTCAAGCTAGGGTACAGCAAGTAGCGCTGAGCCTGCATCATTTGCCATTGGGCGGCACCGCGGTTGGCACTGGCGTTAATTGTGACCCCAATTTTGCCAAACTTGCATGTGATGATTTACAACAGCAAGATCAGATCCCTTGGCAGGCGGCGCCAATCCCTGCGTTGTATATGAGTAGCCAAGATCACACCTTAGCCATGGCTTCGGCGCTCAAAGGATTAGCGGTTACATTATTGAAAATCGCTAATGATTTACGCTGGATGAACTCTGGCCCTGTTGCAGGACTACAAGAAATTAGCTTAACGGCACTGCAACCGGGCTCATCGATAATGCCCGGTAAGGTTAACCCCGTTATCCCAGAAGCCGTAGCCATGATTGCCGCTGAAGTCATCGGCAATGAAGCAACCATCACCATCGCGGCGCAATCGGGTAATTTTCAGTTGAATGTGATGCTGCCACTGATTGCCGACAAACTACTGTCCAGTATTGATTTATTAACCCATGCCTGCCAAGCCATGACCGATAAAGTGTTTGCCGAATTTAAGCCCAATGCAGAACATTTGACCCAGGCATTAGAGAAAAACCCCATTCTAGCTACCGCACTTAATTCAGTAGTGGGGTACGATATGGCCGCAAAAATTGCTAAACGAGCAGATAAAGAACATAAATCAGTATTAGCCATTGCGCTTGAAGAAACCGATTTAGACGAAGATAAACTCCAAGCGATACTCGACCCGTTGCATCTGGCAAAACCTAATGAATAACAGCCACCAAACTGACAATAGCTCGCTGAATAACATAAATTTGAGATTGAAGATGTTAGATGTTAGCTGTTAGATGTAAGCCATCACTCAAGTCGGTAAAAGTGCAATGGTGAATGAAAAATCGTGAGCAGTGAGCCGTAAGAAGTCTGCCGATATCCGTTGTCTCAGTGATATCGGCGGTAAACGTTATTACTCGTCATCTAGCGTCATTGCCTCTTTTATTTCATCACTGCCAAATCCTTTACGGGATAAATAGGCATACGCTTTCGACTTTTCTTTATAGTCCGCTAAGTTATAGCGTTTCTTAGCCAGTTCATTTTTGCAGCTTTGATAAAAATCGACGTTTTCTGTTAGCGTTAGTTGGTACAAGGTTTCTTCAAAGTCGCTTACATCAATCAGTCGCTGCTTTAATTCCTGCAAGATAAGGGTTTTACCTTTGCCTTTATTAAACAGTTTGATTATTTCAGTGGTTAAATCGGCTTTGTCGGCTTTGAGGGCTAATTTACTGCGCAGGGTTTCACGTTGTGGATGTTGTGCTAATGCGTGATCAATTTCAGCCCGAGAGAAACCTTTTGTGGTCATCTGGGAATAGACTTTTTCTATGTTGGTACCATAGAAATTTTCAAACCGACTCAACAATCGCGATGTGGCTAACTCAAAAAGGTCCACTGTTTGTTCGTGCATCACTTGCTCTATCGCGGTATCAATCTCTGTAGCACTTACGCCGCGCAGCTGTAACTTACGCCTTATGGCACCAATACCGATTTCATTACTAAAGGCTAACTCGCAGTAACGTACCGCAAAGTCAAAGTCACTTTTTAAATAACCGCCCTCGATGAGTCTGGCGAGTACGGTATCAATCCATTGTTGATTGTCGGTTTTACGCTCAAGCTTGGTGCGAATTTCGTTAATGGTAAAGTCTTGCTGGCCAAGATGCCAATAAGCACTATTAAAAACGTTATCGATGGTTTTGGCTTGACGTAGTGGTGGACGCTGCATAAAAATTAATCTTACCTTAACATAATCAAAATGAGTGTAGCAGTTCAGTCAGTTATTGAGAAAGATCTAGATATTTCATTGTTTAAATGATTTAAAAACCCGCCGTTTATAGTGAATGAAATGCAGCTTTTTAAATGGATTATAGAGTTATTTATCGATGGAGACTTGTTGTACTAAAGCTGCATCATTAGTCGCTTAGCAGCATTATCCGCAACGGAACATCAATGGATAGAAGATCTTTATACTCGAGTAATAAGACGATTATTGTTTGTCTATTTGACGTTGCTGAACTAGCAGTGACAGCCGCTAATAACCTTAATAGATAATCTGCTGTCCCCCCAAGTATTTATTGCGATATCGATTGGTAACAATACAGAAGCCAGAAAATATTTTAGATCGAAAAAAATATGATCCTCACACCCCCTCAAGGGCGTATCGATAGATGTTAGGATTGTTGAATTAAGGCGCTTGTATCTGATGAGATCCACCCATCTATATTAGGTGTATGGATCACAGATTTGTGATTTTTGAGCTATCGACAAGTAACAAAACAGTTAAACATGTAAATAAACAGTATAGATATTGTTCGAATTCAAGTTTATTTAATAATTCCGCTGTTTTACTACTCTGATTTACTTTCAATCAATAGCGCCTTCTTGTTATTCTCCTGCCAATGAAAATCGTCAGCTGGATCTATTGATTCAACTACCCACTCCTTTGAGCTCGTTTGGAATCGTTTCTTGAATCTAACTCTTTGCCAATACCTAGCTAAGCCGCTTAATCGCATCGCAAGGCTGTCTAAATTGAGTAAAGCACATTTAACGTTGTGTTTCGGGTTACTGTTGCTGCAACCCTTAGCTGATTCATTATCTATGTCGATGGGGCATGTCGTCGATATCAGTGAATTTATTGCCGTTGTTGACACTTTACTAGCTGAAGTTATGGGCGCTAGCTTTCTGGGCCTACTAATATTAAACCCATTGGTGATCGAGCAATTTTGGCGTTTATTCAATCTCAATTCTACATTTTGTAATCTTCTTGCTCTTAGCTACGCGCTAAGTGCCTTATCTGTTGTTGCCCCTAAATCCCTTGAATACACGGCACACGGTTGCCGCGCTCCTCCTCTACAAGCTTAAATATTTTAATTTAAATACATCATTCGCAAAATCTATATTGCCTTAAGACGTACGCCAAAATCACTGTTAATTGATTTGAGCGAGTCCTTTGGTGCAGTTATTTGCATTCGATGATTATTCTGCAACTGCCGATCCCCCAATTGGTAGCGTAGTAAGCTTTTAAGGTGAGAGGAATCTTCCTTTGTTAATTCGAAATTTAAGTAAACCAGCGCTAGCTGCATTAGCATTTATGCTCGCAGGCTGTGAAGGCGGCGTGCTGGATCCCAAGGGTCAAATCGGTATAGATGAGAAGCATCTCATTATTGTGGCGACATTACTGATGCTGATTGTGGTTATTCCGGTGATTTTCATGACCTTGTATTTTGCCTGGAAATACCGTGATGGCCGCGATGAAGAAATTTATGCACCTAAATGGGCGCACTCAACCGCCATTGAAATTGTGGTGTGGGTTGTACCAATTGTTATCGTGATCATTCTTGGTGTTATCACTTGGAATTCGACCCATGACTTAGACCCCTATAAACCGCTTGTTCATGATGCTAAACCGGTAAAAGTTGAAGTGGTGTCACTGGATTGGAAATGGTTATTTATTTATCCAGAATATGGTATTGCTTCTGTTAACGAATTGGCCTTCCCTGCGAACGTGCCGGTTAACTTCAAAATCACTTCAGACACGGCAATGAATTCATTTTTCATTCCGCAGTTAGGCAGTCAAATCTACTCAATGGCTGGCATGGCGACCAAGTTACACCTTATCGCAAACGAGCCTGGTACTTTTAAAGGTATTTCAGCTAACTACAGTGGCGCTGGTTTTGCGGGCATGAAGTTTAATGCTATTGCGACTGCAACAGCCGGCGATTTTGATGCGTGGGTTGCCAAGATAAAACAACAAGGGAATACCTTGGATGTTGAGCAATATGAGCAACTAGCTCAAAAGAGCGAAAATAATCCTGTTCAATATTATGGGTCAGTGCAAAAAGGCATGTTTAACCACATTGTTATGCAATACATGCACCCTGACTCGAATATGAAACCAATGGACAGTATGGAAGGCATGGAAGGTATGCATGACATGGGCAACATGAAATCAATGTCTGGTATGGAACATACCGAACATATGAAAGATATGCAGCATATGACTGACATGGACGCTGAACAACATTCTGGACTTTCATCCTCTACACACTCAACCACAGAGCATTCTTCGACTGCTTCTGGGGAGGCGGAGTAATCATGTCATTTCTTGGAAAATTAACACTCGAGTCTATTCCGTATCACGAACCCATTATTATGGTGACCCTAGCGGCTGTCGCCATTATTGGTGTCATCATTGCGGCCTTAATTACTAAACATCAAAAATGGGGCGTGCTTTGGCACGACTGGTTAACCTCGGTTGACCACAAAAAACTCGGTATTATGTATATCGTATTAGCGATGGTAATGCTGGTCCGTGGTTTTTCTGACGCGATTATGATGCGAACTCAGCAAGCACTTGCCACTAACGGCGCTGCGGGCTATTTACCACCAGAACATTACGACCAAATCTTCACAGCCCACGGCGTGATCATGATTATCTTTATGGCAATGCCATTTATGATTGGTTTAATGAACTTGGTCGTGCCATTACAGATTGGTGCCCGCGATGTGGCGTTCCCATTCTTAAACAACTTAAGTTTTTGGCTAACGACCTCTGGCGCGGTGTTAATTAACATATCGCTAGGACTCGGTGAGTTTGCTAAAACCGGTTGGGTAGCTTATCCGCCATTGTCTGAGCTGGCATACAGTCCGGGGGTGGGGGTTGATTATTATATCTGGGCCTTGCAGATATCCGGTATCGGGACAACCCTAACTGGGGTGAACTTTATCGCCACCGTGTTAAAAATGCGTGCACCTGGCATGAAGCTAATGCAAATGCCTATTTTCACTTGGGCCTGTACTTGGGCTAACGTGTTAATCGTTGCATCGTTCCCAATTTTAACCGCTGTTTTAGGCATGTTGACCTTAGACCGTTATTTAGATTTTCACTTCTTTACCAATGATGGTGGCGGTAACGCCATGATGTACATCAACCTGTTTTGGGCTTGGGGTCATCCTGAAGTATACATTTTGGTATTACCGGCTTTCGGTATTTTCTCTGAAGTGTTTTCAACCTTTACCTCAAAGCGTTTATTTGGTTACACCTCAATGGTGTGGGCAACCGGTGCGATTTCGGTGCTTGGTTTTATTGTGTGGTTACACCATTTCTTTACCATGGGTTCAAGCGCTAACGTTAACGCCTTCTTCGGCGTAATGACCATGGTGATTGCGGTGCCGACCGGGGTAAAACTGTTTAACTGGCTATTTACCATTTATCGCGGCCGTTTACGTTTTACCGTGCCAGTATTGTGGTCTTTAGGCTTTATGGTGACCTTCACCATCGGCGGCATGACCGGGGTATTGTTAGCATTACCTGGTGCCGATTACGTACTGCATAACAGCTTGTTTTTAATCGCCCATTTCCATAACACCATTATTGGTGGTGCGGTATTTGGTTACATGGCGGGGTTTGCTTACTGGTTCCCTAAAGCGATGGGTTTCACACTCAATGAACGCTTAGGTAAGGCATCATTTTGGTGCTGGCAAATTGGCTTCTATGTGGCCTTTATGCCGTTGTACGTGCTTGGTTTTATGGGCATGACTCGTCGTATTAACCACACAGATAACCCAGCGTGGAACTTCTGGCTTTACTTTGCCGTAGTCGGCGCATTTATCATTCTTGTGGGTATTATTTTACAGTTTGTACAATTGTATGTCAGCTTCCGTGACCGTGAGCAAAACTTAGATACCACAGGCGATCCATGGAACGGCCACACGCTTGAGTGGTCAACATCTTCACCACCACAGTTCTATAACTTTGCCCAGTTAGATCCAGTAACAGACATTGATGCGTTCACCGACATGAAAGAAAAAGGCACTGCCTACAGACGTCGTGAAACATACCAGCCCATTCATATGCCTAAAAATACTGCCAGCGGTATTGCTATGGCGGCGTGTATTACGGCGATGGGATTTGCTGCAATTTGGCATATTTGGTGGTTAGCTATTGTTGGGTTTGCGGGTACGTTTGTACTGTTCTTGATGCGTGCTTATAACAATGATGTTGACTACTACGTGCAACCTGATGAAGTCGCGCGTATTGAAAATGCACATATAGATAACGTAGCTAGGGGCCGATAATGAGTATTGCTATTAAAGCAGATTTACACGACGCTCATTCTGCTGAGCACGGTGATCAACACCACGAAGAACACCACGATACCAGTGGTAACACCTTGTTCGGTTTTTGGATTTATCTAATGACCGATTGTATTTTGTTCGCATCCGTTTTTGCCACTTATGCCGTGTTATTCATGAACACCGATGGTGGAGTGTCGGGTAAAGATATTTTCGAATTAGACTTCGTCCTTATCGAAACCGCCGCATTACTTGTCAGTAGTATTACTTATGGCTTTGCCATGATTTGTGCGAGACACCAAAAGAAAGCGGCGACTTTAGGGTGGTTATTAATCACCTTCGCTTTGGGTTGTGTGTTTATCGCCATGGAAGTGTACGAGTTCCATCACCTGATTGAACATGGCAATGGTCCAGATCGCAGCGCCTTTTTATCAGCATTTTTCGCCTTAGTCGGCATGCATGGCTTGCATGTTACCGCGGGCTTAATTTGGATGCTGATCATGATGGTCGAAGTCGTCAAGTGCGGTTTAAATAATCGCAGCATCACCCGCTTGAGTTGCTTAAGTTTGTTTTGGCATTTCTTAGACATCGTGTGGGTGTGTGTGTTTACCGTTGTTTATTTGTTAGGAGTCTTGTGATGAGCAATGCACATTCAAGTCATGCCGAGGGCGACTTTGGCGCTAGCGTTAAGTCATATTTAGTCGGCTTTGTATTATCAGTGATCTTAACCGGTATTCCATTTTGGTCGGTAATGACTCACAGCTTTGATCATGACACCACCTTATGGATTGTCGTCGCTGCGGCTATCGTGCAAATCGTGGTGCACTTGAAATACTTCCTCCATTTAGATTTTTCTAAAGAAGGCAGAATCAATACATTCTCGTTCTTATTCACGGCCTTGATTATTGTCATGGTTGTGGGTTTGTCTGTGTGGATTATCTACGCAGCCAATGAATTGATGATGTAACCGACAGCTATCATGAATAATCAAGGTCAATCTATGTCAGCACAATTAACCTCACGCTTACGAGGATATGTTCAGGTAACCAAACCAGGCATCATCATGGGCAATTTAATTTCTGTCGCAGGCGGCTTTTTACTCGCGGCTCAAGGCAATGTTGATATGACCTTGATGTTTGCCACCATGATAGGTTTATCTTTGGTGGTAGCGTCGGGTTGCGCAATCAATAACTGCATTGATCGCGACATCGACGCCAAGATGAAGCGTACTCGAAACCGAGTTACCGTTACCGGTGAAATATCAGTACAAGCGGTATTGAGCTTTGGTATTGGTCTTGGTGTTGTAGGCTTTACCATGCTGGCGATATTCACTAATAGCCTAGCGGTGTTATTTGCCGCCATTGGCTATGTGGTTTATGTCGGGGTGTACAGCCTGTACATGAAACGCAACTCGGTTTACGGCACCCTAGTAGGCAGTTTTTCGGGTGCCGTGCCACCGGTCGTTGGCTATTGTGCGGTCACCGGGCAAATGGACATGGGCGCAATTATTTTGCTGCTGATGTTTAGCCTATGGCAAATGCCCCACTCTTATGCGATTGCGATTTTTCGCTTTGACGACTACGCCGCTGCTAATATTCCGGTATTACCGGTTGCCCAAGGCATGGCTAAAGCTAAGTTACATATCGTGTTGTACATTGCTGTTTTTGCATTGGTTAGCGCACTATTACCGCTGGCGGGTTACACAGGTATTGCCTTTATGGCCGTGACCTTTGCCACCAGTTTATGGTGGCTAGCGATGGCGTTAAAAGGTTATCGTCGCGGCATCAATTTACAGTCTTGGGCTAGGCAAGTATTTGGATTTTCCATTATTACCATTACCGCATTAAGCGTGACCATGGCATTGGACTTTCAAGTAGTAACCTAAGCGCCTTTACTTACATTGGTGCCATAAGTAACTAAGCTCAGTAAAAAGCTAAGTTCAATAAAAGGCTAAACTCAATCAAGACTTCAAGCCCGCGGCGATATGCTGCGGGCTTTTTTATTTGATTAATCCACATTAAAGACTAAGGTTTAAGATTCATCAAAAATTACCGCACTCGGTTCTATTGGTATTCATTTTTAACTGCATCGCCAAACATAAAGGGATCTTATGTTTACCGTGTTAACAGGCAACAAACCCGACATCCCGTCGCTTAGCTCAATAAGCCTCATTCCCTTCCTGCTGACCGGCTGTTTACTGTTGGCAAACCAACTGCAAGCTACTGAGAAGCCGACGCTCCAAGAAGCAAAAAACAACGTATTTGGTGATTGGGTAATCAACACCCCTGAACGTATTACCTTGTTGCAGTTAAATCATAATCGCAGCTACTTACACCTAGAACTTAACTTAAGCGCGCCACAAAATAGCGTTGCAGAATGGGGACGCTTGGATCTGCAATCAACAACTGCTAACTTTATCCCTAGCTACAGCAATAATGCCCAACAAGGATTAGCCGCATATCAATTCGAGTATCCGCAATTAAACATGACGCTGACATCACTGTCGTTACAACTCGCCTTAACCATAGATACCAATGCCGATAGCATTGCGGATGAGCAACATCACTATAACCTCACGACTAACCAATCGGTCTATGGTGTATGGCATCAATTGTCGACCCCAGCACTAAGTAGCTTGGTACTGCTCGACAATGGCTATTACGCCATGGTGAACATTAACCTACATCAAGACCCACAAGCCAATGCGCACGTTACCCACTTACAATGGGGCCAGTTTGAACTACACCAAAATCAGCTAACCCTTGAGCCCATTTTTAATAGCCACCCCCAACAGGCATCTAACTTATCCAGTACGATTCCCAGCATGGTTTATCAGCCTAGCAAACAGCAATTGGCATTATCGTTTAGCGTAGATACTGGTAATTTAACTGACCATTTGTTGCTATTTAAGCGATAAACAAACATTTACAGCTATTTAGTTACAATTTCTGCCACAATCAGCTATTCAAATTCAAGCGATTACACTTCATACTGAGTCATTGCTGGTATCAATTTAGCGTTAAAAGGATATGTCATGGGCCAAGAAACCTCTAAGATTCTCGTTGTCGATGACGACATGAGATTACGTTCGTTATTAGAACGTTACTTAATTGAGCAAGGCTTCCAAGTTCGCAGCGCTGCCAATGCTGAACAAATGGATAGATTACTAGAGCGCGAAAACTTTCATCTACTGGTGCTCGACCTCATGCTACCCGGTGAAGATGGTCTGTCGATTTGTCGCCGTTTACGTCAGCAAGAGAACCCTATCCCGATTGTGATGCTAACCGCTAAAGGCGATGAAGTTGATCGTATTATTGGCCTAGAGCTAGGCGCTGATGACTATTTACCTAAACCGTTTAATCCACGTGAATTATTAGCACGTATTAAAGCGGTTATGCGTCGTCAAATTGTTGAAGTACCAGGCGCACCAGCTCAGCAAGAAGAAATGATTGAGTTTGGCGAGTTTTCGCTAAATTTAGCCACTCGTGAAATGTTTCATGGCGATGAAAGTATTGCCCTGACCAGTGGTGAATTTGCCGTACTTAAAGTGCTGGTAAACCATCCTCGAGAGCCACTATCACGTGACAAATTAATGAACCTTGCCCGTGGCCGTGACTACTCAGCCCTTGAGCGTTCAATCGATGTTCAGGTGTCACGTCTACGCCGTTTAATTGAAAAAGATGCCGCTAACCCACGTTATATTCAAACGGTTTGGGGTTTAGGTTATGTATTTGTACCCGACGGCACCACGCGTAAGTAATCCATGAAACTCAAGTTAAAATGGTGGCAACGCTTCTTGCCCAGAAGCGCTTTTAGTCAAACCGTATTGTTGATTGGCAGCTTACTGTTGATCAATCAATTAGTGTCATATTGGTCTGTCGCCGTTTACTTTATCAAGCCCAGTTATGAGCAAATTAACCAACTGATTGCCCGCCAAATCAATATACTATTTGTTGATGGGGTTGATGTTGGTCGTGAACATCTCACCATGGTGGATGCCTTAAACGCCAAAGTGCGTGACGATGGCATGACCGTTTATAACCAAAAACAAGCGCAAGAAGCCGGACTCGGCCAAGCCACTTATTACAGTTTCTTGTCAGAACAAATGTCGGTTTATCTTGGCGGCGAAGCTGAAGTGCGTTTTTCGCAAGGTGAAAAGCTCGATGTGTGGATTAAACCGCCACAAGCCCCTTCTTTATGGATTAAAGTGCCGCTCACAGGTATTAATGAATCAGACCTGTCTCCACTAACATTATATTTACTGGTGATTGGCGGGCTCAGTGTCGCCGGTGGCTGGCTGTTTGCCCGCAGACAAAATCGTCCGCTTAAACGCTTACAAAAAGCGGCAGTAACCGTGTCTAAAGGCGATTTCCCTCCGACGTTACCATTGATTGGTTCAACCGAAATTGTTGAAGTTACTCATGCCTTTAACCAAATGGCCAATAGCATGAAGCAGCTTGAGCAAGACCGCGCCTTGCTAATGGCAGGGATTTCACATGATCTACGCACGCCATTGACTCGCATACGCTTAGCGTCAGAAATGATGGTAGAAGACGACCAATATTTGAAAGAAGGCATTGTCACTGATATTGAAGACATGGATGCGATTATTAATCAATTTATTGCTTATATTCGTAACGACCAAGAAGGCATACGTGAACCCGACCAAATTAATCGTTTGATCCAAGAAATCAGCCAACAAGAGTCACACCGCGAAGGCACCATTGAGTTATCTCTGGCTGACTGTCCCGAAATAGCCATCAATAGTGTGGCGATAAAACGCGTATTAAGTAACTTAGTCGAAAACGCATTCCGCTATGGTAACGGGTGGATAAAAATCAGCTCATATAATCAAGGTCAATACTTGTGCTTTAGTGTAGAAGACAATGGCCCTGGTATTAATGAAGACCAAGTTGAACAGCTCTTTCAACCCTTTACTCAAGGCGATACCGCACGTGGCAGTGTTGGTTCAGGCCTAGGACTGGCGATTATTAAACGCATTATCGACCGTCATCACGGCAAAGTTAAACTGTCTAATCGCCCTCAAGGTGGCTTAAAAGCGCAAGTGTGGCTGCCGTTAATCGACAAAAACCTCTACAACTAACAACGGCCATATTTCACCACCCACATGACTCAACTCATAGATAAAGTGAAGTCACGAAAGACTGTAACATTAGTGCCATAAAATACACATATTGGCATTTATGTGAACTCATTTACCTATGAAGATATCAACCCTATCCCTTAGTGCATCCGCCTTATTATTAGTGCTTGCGGCATTGCTCGCTGCCACTGTGTTATGGAGTAACCAACAACGACAAACGAGTGAAAAATTAAACCTCGATTTACAACATATTCAACATACCTTTCAATATGATGTTCGCCGGAATATTGATAGCTACTTACAAACAGGGCAAAGCAATTATCTCGAACAAGCCCGTAGTGATATAACCCGCATAACCGTCAATATTACCCAGTTACATTCTGCTCACCCGCAGCTTGATAGTGCTTCACTGACCACCTTAATGACTCAATTAATTGGCGACTTAGACACTAAATACCGTGCAGCAGGAAAACTGGCCGGTAACCCACGCCAACTACTGGCTTTTGCTGAATCAGAAATGCTCGATTACAGCGGTAGTTTACATCGCTATGCCCAATCAGCTCCAAATGACTCAAATACCGCGCAGCAATATCTTGCGCTTAGCCTTAAGTTACCCAGCTTAGTTTATCAATTATCACAACAGACTCAGGCCTTATTGATTGATCAAGATACCGGAGTCAGTAATAGTCTTAATTTTTCAATTAATGCCCTCAATACATGGCATGACGATTTGGAGAAGCTATCTTTGCTGGGTATTTATCGCACCGAAGAAGTGGATGAATTCGCCTTAGGTGATGACGAACCGGAACGTATTGAAACCGGTGAAACCCCACGGGCAGAATTACTCAGTTTGACCCAACGCTATAGCAAAGAAGTGAGTAATACCAAACAAATGCTCAGCGATAATCAACAGGTACAAGCAGCGCTAATAAACGCCACCAGCCTAGTGGAACAACAACTGGTGACACTAGCCGACACGCAAGCCGTAACCGATGAACAACTTAAAATCCGTTTACAGTGGCTGCTATACACCATGGTGACATTGATAGCATTGTTTTCTATTGGTTATTTAGTATTACAACAACGTCGAGTCGTTAGCCCACTTAAACGTTTAAATCATGCTTTTTCAATGTTAAGCGAATCGAATCAACGTGAACCATTACCCGTGACCAGCCAATGCGAAACAGGCCAAATTGCGGCACACTTTAATCGCCTTTTACAGCGATTTGAACAAGATGACGAACAACAAAAAAGTAATATGGCACAGGTGTCTAACTCATTGAGTGAGCTAGTCGCCAAAATTGGTTTCTTATCAACTAGCACGCAACAAACGCAACATGTGGTACAACAAACGCAATCACAAACCGCTGATTTAATTACTCTTGCAAATGAAGTAAACCGGTCGTCTAGTTTAGTAACTGCCAGTGCAGAACAAACCATGCATGATATGCAAGCAAGCCAAAAAGAAGCACAAGCGGTGTTAGATGCGACCGATCATACGTTAACCAAGGTCAATCAATGTAACCACTCACTAACCCAACTCAGTACATCAGTTAACGACGCGGCTAAAATTGTGGATGTTATTAGTAATATCGCCGACCAAACCAACTTATTGGCCTTAAATGCCGCCATTGAAGCCGCTCGTGCAGGTGAGCAAGGTCGTGGTTTTGCGGTGGTAGCCGATGAAGTGCGCAGTTTATCGCAACGGACTCAACAATCATTAAAAGACATAATGGCTATTTTCGAGCAACTAACCCGCTCTAACACAGCACTTAGCCACAGCGTAAACGACATCAGCGAAGCATCTGCACAGCAGAAAGGTCGAGCCCAGAGTTTGTTAGATGTTGCGTTGCAAGTACAACAGCAAGCTCAAGAGATGGCGAGCAGTGCGAGCCAAGGGAGTGAACATGCTAAGCAACAGGTGGGGCATCTTGATGAATTTGTCATCGCGATGGATAGCCTAATGCTGCATGCTAAAGATACGTTTGAACAAAGTGAAACGATTGCGCTTGAGGTCAGTAACAGTGTCGATAATATTGAACAACACTTAGGCATCCGCGGATAATCAATACTGACAAATTTGCGGTATCGCTGTTTTAATCATAAAAATGGGCGCCATATTGGCGCCCATTTTACTGTACTGTTAAGTCTCTATTACTGAGACATAATATAGATTACAGTGCAGCCATTACTGCTTCAGCAGTGCTGACTTCAAATGACTTACCTTCCTCAACATTCAGTAAAGTCACCACGCCATTGTCGATCACCATCGCATAACGCTGTGAACGAACGCCACCAAAACCGGCGGTATCCATTTCTAAGCCTAACGCTTTAGCAAAGCTTGCATCACCGTCGGCTAACATCATTAATTCAGAAGCATTTTGGGCTTCGCCCCATGCTTTCATTACGAATGCATCATTAACTGCAACACAAGCAATAAGGTCAACACCTTTAGCTTTAAACTCGTCTGCAAGTACAACAAAACCTGGCAAATGAGCTTCTGAACAGGTTGGTGTAAATGCACCTGGTACAGCAAACAATACCACTTTTTTACCGGCGAAAAGCTCAGTAACATCGTGATTAACCATGCCGTCTTTTGTCAGTTGGCTTAAGGTAGCTTTTGGTAAAGATTGTCCTGTAGCGATCATAATATTTCCTTGATTATTAGAGGCTATTAACCCTTGTTAAACAGAAAGGTTACCTTGGGGAAAATACCCTGCGACAACCCAAATACAAAATAGATAATACTGATTCACACAATATCGAGATCAATAACCCTAGCAGCAACCCAATGGCAATCGCCTCTGGTTTCAATAAAATCACATGGCTATAAGCCTGCCAGACCTCAGCTTGAATGTCTTTTTGTGGAGCTAATGCTATTTGCTGATAAGGACTATAACTGTGTTGATGAAAACGACTCAACGCTTCGGTGAGTGATGTATAACGTTGGTATATTGACTCAATACTTTCACCACCGGCACTAAACACCGGATCGTTATTTTGTTGATAGTGAAGGATAAGTTTACTGATGTCTCCAGCAAAAAAACGGTCTGCATCACGTTGAAATTCTGCCAAACTGAGTTTAGCTTCAAGCTGATGAGCTTCGAGTCGTTGGCCGTATTGTTCGACAAAAGCAGGGACTTGAATACCAATCAAGACACCACAAATAAACAACACTAAGCGAAAGTAATCCATTAAACGTCGTATCATGATGTCATCGAAAAATCAGTTGTAAATGAATCCTCAGAATATCACCAATTACGCAAGTAAGCATCTTGAATAAACAGATGTTAACTTACGTAATTGTGTGGCTTTTTTGAAAGTTTATGTGCCCAGCGACAAGCATCAAGGTGAGATTGATGCCTGCTTAGCATGGCTATTATCAAGGTTTACTCAACCAGTAATACCCCTTTATACATCTGCATTTGGCAATGAAACGGATACTCACCTTTGGCTAATGCTGGCAACGAAATTACCACAGATTTATCCAGTGGTAGCTCTTCGCTAATGTCTAAGTCTGGAAATAACAAACTGGCCGAACACCCTGCTTTGTCTTGGCGTAAAAAGGTTAATTGCGTCGCGGTATTGGCCGGCACAGTTATCCTTGCTGGGGAGTAAACCCCGTCTTTAACCACAATAGCGTTACTTGCTTGATGAGTGGTCGCTTTGGGTTTATACAACCAAAACCACCAAACGATAATGGCAATTAATGCCACACAAAATAAATTAATTAATAGCATCATTCACTCCTAGTGTTGTTGAGGGCTAAAAAAGCGCAAACGATTGGCGTTGCTCACCACAGTTAATGATGAAAATGCCATCGCAGCACCAGCAACCACTGGGTTAAGTAATACGCCAAACACCGGAAATAACACCCCAGCAGCAAGCGGTATACCCGCCATATTGTAAATAAACGCGCCGACTAGGTTTTGTCTAATGTTGCTTAACGTCGCTTTACTCACCGCGATGGCATCTGCCAAACCGTGTAGCGATCCTCGCATTAGCGTTATATCGGCACTTTCAATCGCCACATCTGTTCCGGTGCCTATGGCAAAGCCGACATTAGCCAGCGCCAACGCGGGTGCATCATTAATGCCATCGCCGGTCATACCCACTACCTCACCTAAGGCTTGTAATTCGGCCACTTTATTGGCTTTATCTTGTGGTAATACATCGGCAAAAAAGTCATCAACACCCACTTTGGCAGCCACAGCTGCGGCTGTCGCGTGGTTATCTCCGGTAAGCATAATGACCTTAATGCCACTGCTTTTAAGCCTTGCGATGGCGGCAACAGAGTCTGCTTTAATCGGGTCAGCCACGGCAATCACTGCTGCGAGTTCACCGTCGATAGCAAAATACATTGGCGTTTTGGCGTCTGCTGCCAACGCTTGTGCTTGCTGTTGATAATCGCTTAAGACTATGCCTTTTTCGCGCATTAATTTTTCATTACCAAATAATAACTGAGTCGATTGATACTGAGCTTGGACACCAAATCCTGCAATAGCAGTAAAATTTTCAACATTGAATAAGGTTAATCCCTTATCCGCTGCGGCTTGAACAACGGCCTGTGCAAGTGGATGCTCGGAATGTTGCTCAATACTTGCCGCCAGTTGCAATACTTGTTCTTGTTCGCGACCATTGACCACGATGATATCGGTGATTTTTGGCGCGCCTTCGGTAATCGTGCCGGTTTTATCTAAAATCATGGTGGTAATAGTCGATGCCGTTTGCAGAGCTTCACCATTACGAATAAGCACACCAGATTCAGCGGCTTTACCTACACCCACCATCACCGACATGGGTGTTGCTAACCCTAACGCACACGGACAAGCGATGATTAAAATTGTCATCGCCGACACTATGGCGTATCCCACAGAGGGTTCAGGCCCAAAATTAAGCCATACCATGGCGCTGATAATGGCAATAATCATCATTGCAGGAACAAAATAGCTCGAAATAACATCTGCCATTCGACCAATTGGCGGTTTGGAGTTCTGCGCCCGTTTAACCATAGTAATAATGTGCGCCAAAGCGGTATCTTTACCGACACGTGTGGCGGTAAAAGTAAGTGATCCCAGTTTGTTTAATGTACCTGCGACCACATCATCATTAACACTTTTTTCAACCGGAATAGGTTCACCCGTCAACATCGATTCATCAATAAAACTACTCCCCTCAACGACCACACCATCTACGGGAATTTTTTCACCTGGTCGAACACTGACTTTATCGTTTAATTGCACCAAGGCAATATCGATATCGACCGCTTTACCATTGCGTATCACTCTAGCCGTTTTAGCTTGTAAACCAATTAAGCGCTTAATCGCTGCCGAGGTTTTACCGCGCGCCTTGACCTCTAACGCGAGTCCAAGATTGATTAAACCAATGATCATCGCGGTTGCTTCAAAATAGACATGGCGCGCCATTTGTGGCAATAAATCTGGTGCAAATACCACCACCATAGAGTAAACCCACGCAGTGCCTGTTCCGAGCGCAATTAAGGTGTCCATATTGGCACTATGATGAGTAAATGATTTCCATGCGCCAGTATAAAAATGCTTGCCGGAGAAGAACATTATCCCTAAGGTCAGCACACCAATTGCTCCCCAAACCAGCTGTTGTATTGGGTTAGTAACGGTCATGTCACCAATAAACAAACCATAAATCATCAGTGGGATACCCACTGCCAATGCGACAATAGTGTGTTTTATTAGGCTTTTATAATATATTGCATCTGCCTGTTCTTTCTCATCAATAGCATCTGCACCACCTTGATCGTTAATCAAAATAGCGTGATAACCGGCTTTTTCAACGGCCTCAAGCAAACTAGCGACTTCAACCTCTCCGGTGACCATCACACTGCGATCGGCAAAGTTCATTTCAGCCTGCTCTACTTGCGCGACTGTTTTAAGTGCTTTCTCAATTTTGCCAACACAGCTGGCACAACCTGCACCCTCTATCAATAATTGTGTTGTTGTTTGGGTATTCATTACAAAGACTCCTTATCGCTAACCTGACAAGAGGTTTCATGATTTGGACCAAATCCCTCAATCAAGTGGCAAACCATGTTACCTGTGGGCGCCAACGCTGGCAGATTTTCCCACTCGTTGACTGCTTGTGTCAGCTTATTACGCAACTTTAACGTTTCATTGAACAGTAATTCCGTTTCGGCCAATTTTTGGCTAATAAGCTGCTTCACCATGGTACAAGCACTTTCACCGTGATCGGTTTTGGAAAAAATTACTTTAATTTCATCTACCGAAAAACCTAAGTTTCTGGCACTCATAATAAATCGCATCCGCGACACTTCTTTGTCACGATAGTATTTATAACCATTGCTAGGCGATTTTGTTGGTGCGAGCAGGCCGATTCGGGTGTAAAAACGAATTGTGTCTGTGGTAACACCCAATAACGTTGCGAGTTCACTTACTTGCATAATCACTCCTTGGGGTAACGACTGTATTAAATAATAAGATCTACATAAATAAATCTATTGAGTATATGCAACGACTGTAAACCTATGTCTTACACCTATGTCAAGTGGCCAATAACCCTGAAAATAAAAAACGCCAATATGAACACTCATGTCGGCGTGGATACTTGATATATAAATAATCTAATGGTGAGTGCAAACTGCGTGGGCACTTAAGCTATTGGCACATTCGCTGATAAATTATTGATCCCAATCGGGGCTAAAGTCAGGCGCCGCCACACGATGATTTCGGTCTAACTTATCAATTGCGGCCATGTCTACAGACGGGAGCGATAACGCTAATGAGGCAATATTAGCTTGCACATTTACCAGCTTAGTTGACGATGGAATAGTGACATAACCTTTTTGGCGCATCCACACTAATACCGCTTGGGCGGGTGTCATTTGGTGTTTCTTCGCAATCGCGACAATAGTGTCGTCGGTTAATACCGCACCATAGGCAAATGGCATATAACCCGTCACCATAATATTGTGCTGCTGACAAAATTCGACCAATCGGTTATTTTGCAAATATGGATGTACTTCAACCTGATTAGTGAATATTGCGTCGGTACCTAAAATCTCAATCGCTTGTGTAACCTGGGCCATAGTGAAATTAGACACGCCAATGTGTTTCGCTAAACCAGCATCTTGCACCTCTTTTAATGCCAGTAAATACTCTCGCATAGGTACTGAATCATCGCGTAACGGCCAATGTATCAGTAACAAATCCACATAATCGGTTTGCAATAAAGCCAAGCTGTCATGCGCGCTTTGAATCAGTTGGTCGTGGGCAAAGCGATCTGTCCACACCTTAGTGGTGAGGAAAATATCAGCTCTTGCGATACCCGATGCTTTAATTGCATCACCAACTTGTTTCTCATTGGCGTAAATCTGAGCGGTATCAATGTGGCGAGAACCCTGCTTTAGCGCCATTAACACTGAATCAAATGCCAGTTGATCTTTAAGTCTGAAGGTACCTGTGCCTAACAATGGAATAGTGGTCATATTGTCTTCCTAAAAACGGTATCTGAACCAACACTGTGCGCCAACTAACAACAGAAATAAACCGTCAACCAAGCAAATCTGTTTTGCTCAAACTGCAAATATCTACACACGATTAAATTGAGCCCTTAGTTATAAGGTTAATCTTGGTTGAATAAACTCAATAAATGCAGAAATACGTCGCGCCACAATAGACGATTTGTAATACACCGCATTCACTTGTTCACGTTCTATGTGAGTAAACTTCTCCGACTGAAGTATGGGCACTAACCGACCCGCCACGAGATCATCATTAATCATAAAACCTGAAAGACACGCAATGCCATTACCTGCCAGTGCTAGTTGACGCAAGGTTTCTCCATTGCTGGTGCTGATGGTAGGGGTAATAACATCGTAACCTTTTAGCGGCCAGTGATTCAATATTTTAGGTTCGGTAAACCCAAGTAACTCGTGGCAAGCCAAATCAGACACTTTTTGTGGCACACCTCTACGCGCTAAATACTCAGCGGAGGCAACAATATGTAAGGCACTTTTACCTAATGGTCGAGCATGCAAGGTTGAGTCTGCCAGCTTACCGATTCTAATGGCCACATCGGTACGCTTTTCAAGTAAATCGACATAGCCCTCGTTCGAGGTCAATGCTAATTCAATGTCTGGATAAGCGGCTCGAAAATCTTTCATCAAAGGCACTAATTGATGAAACACAAACGGACTTGCCGCGTCCACACGCAAACGTCCTTGTGGTAGTTCACCACGACGTACGAGTTCATCTTCTGCGCGTTGTAATTGTTGTAATCCACCCCGAACAGATTCGACAAATTGGCGGCCTTCATCGGTTAACTCAACACGCCGAGTGGTACGATTGAGAATGGTGACCCCGAGCTGTTGCTCTATTTTACTTACCGCACGTGACACTCGTGCAACCTGAATATTGAGTGCGTCGGCCGCCGCAGAAAACCCGCCACTATCGACCACCATCAGCAATATATCTAAATCATCTGAACGCGTAAGCATGCATACCTCATCTTGTGCTGTGTCGATCTAAAGAGTCGCTCTAACATCATTTTTTATTGCATTTATAGCAAAAGTCATTTGCTAAACATACTGTTTTTAACAACGTAAATCTAATCAATAATGACGCCCATCAACTGACTGACACATTTATCGCGACGGTAAATCCTAGCGACAACCTAAGAGGAACACATTATGCCGTTAGCTTTACTCGCATTGACGCTTAGCGCCTTTGCTATTGGAACCACCGAATTTGTCATTGTGGGATTAATCCCCACAATGGCACAAGATCTGAACGTATCATTACCATCGGCTGGCTTATTGGTCAGTCTTTACGCATTAGGTGTCGCCATTGGCGCACCTGTACTCACCGCATTAACCGGTAAATGGAATCGCAAACACGTATTGCTGGCGGTAATGAGTTTATTTGTTGCGGGTAATCTATTGGCTTGGCAAGCGCCCGGTTACGAAACCTTAATCGCTGCACGCATTATCACTGGGTTAGCCCACGGAGTATTTTTCTCTATTGGCTCAACCATTGCCACTGGGTTAGTACCCAAAGAAAAAGCCGCCAGTGCGATTGCCATTATGTTTACGGGGTTAACTGTAGCCTTAGTGACAGGCGTCCCTTTGGGCACCTACATTGGCCAAACCTTTGGCTGGCAAGCCACTTTTTTAACTGTCGCAATTCTTGGGTTTGTAGCCTTGATAGGCAGTAGCTTGTTGGTTCCTAATAATTTACCTCAGCCACCCGCGGCAAAATTATCATCGCAATTAAAAGTACTCACTCAACCACGGTTATTACTGGTCTATGCCATTACCGCATTAGGTTATGGCGGCACATTCACGGCCTTTACTTTTTTAGCTCCCATTTTAGAGCAAGTGTCTGGTTTTAAATCTCAATCTATTGGCTTAATCATGTTGGTGTACGGGGTATCGGTCGCTATTGGTAATATTTGGGGCGGAAAAATGGCCGATAAAATGGGCCCAATTAAAGCGTTAAGTATTATTTTCAGCGGTCTTGCGACCATATTAGTGATATTTAACTTTACTGCGGTTAACCCTATTGCCGCTGTGATCACCATTTTGGTCTGGGGCGCGTTTGCATTTGGTAATGTACCAGGGCTACAAGTTTACGTAGTTTCACTTGCACAGAAGTACACACCCGACGCCGTTGATGTGGCTTCAGGATTAAATATTGCCGCTTTTAATGTCGGTATTGCACTTGGGTCTTGGGGTGGCGGGCTGATTGTGGCTAACGCTGGCCTAATGCATACACCTTGGGTTGGTGCGGTGATTGTGGTTATTGCCCTAGCATTAACACGTTTCAGTGGCTCACTAGACAAGAAAACTAACGCTAGCAAGAATGCTCAAGTGAGTATTCAAGCGAGTAGTTAACCGAATAGTAAAAAAAATAGTTAAGCAACGACATCAACGCTGATATTCAACATCACGATGGGATCGATAAGCACCAATGTGAGCTCGTATCTGCGATCTCACATTGGTCGCTATCATTGTGCTCACATTCAGATGTTATAAACCCCAATCGGCTTTAGGTAAATGCTCCACAAACCAGTCAAATGCACGGCCTTGATGATCTTTATGCCAAGCAATGTACAAACTTTGATTTGGTCTTGGAATTGAACACATTTTTTCAATCAACTCACCACTATCAAAGTAGCATTGCACCATGTGTCTGGGTACAAAACCAATACCTAGTCCTTGTAACTGTGCTGCTATCTTGGTTTCCATGGTGTTAACTTTAATCACTTGTTTGCTTTTAAAAAGGCCACTACTGCGAGTAGGTAAAAGTTGTGATGTATCGGCGACCACCACCGAAGCATAGTCAGTTAGTTTGTCGGCTTCTAATACGCCATCAACAAACGCCAATGGATGATATGGCGCTACGGCAAATACAAATTCAATTTCGCCTATTTTATGGGTTTGAAATACACCTCTTGGTAACTCACCAGACGCACCAATCACAATATCGGCGCGTCGGCTGTGCAATGCATCCCAACCACCACCGACGGCTTCAACATCGACACTAATGTCGACCGAGTGTTCTAGCTGATTAAATTGTTCAATTAATTGAAACAACGTCCCCTGGGGGATGACCGTGTCGCGTGATAACCGTATTTCGGTTTCCCAGCCAGATTCTAATTGCTGCACAGAATCAACCAACCGATTGGTGGCTAACAAAATCTGCCGCCCTTGCTCTAACACAATTTTACCTGCTGGCGTCAGTTGTGCTTTTTGCTTTGTGCGGTCAAATAACGCCGTGCCCATATCATCTTCAAGTTTTTTGATGGTGTAAGTCAGCGCTGACGGTACTCGATATAACGATGCCGCTGCAGCAGCAAAGCTGCCCTTACGTTCAATCGCATCTAGGGCACGTAATGCGTCAATAGTAATCGGATTTTGCATCAACTCTCCATATTCAAATAATTTGAACCTTTACGTCAGTTTATTCCGATTTTTTATTCAATCAAGTCTCAATATACTTCTTATCAACCAGTGAGACAGGCTCACTAGAAACAATTAATGTTTAAATTTATTGAGGATATATACCATGAAAGCACTCGTTAAACGCATCACGAACTCTACTGCAGGTTTTAGCACTTTGGCATTACGCTTACCTGTTGGGATTATTTTTATGGCTCATGGCGGGCAAAAACTGTTTGGTTGGTTTGGCGGTTATGGCCTTGAAGGTACAGGACAGTGGATGGCATCGATTGGGATTGAGCCCGGCGTGTTAATGGCTTTCTTAGCCGGTAGCGCTGAATTGGTTGGCGGACTGTTCATCTTATTGGGTTTATTGACTCGTCCAGCAGCGGTTGTATTAGCATTCACCATGATTATCGCCATTGCTAGCGTACATATTAGCAACGGTTTATTTATGGCAAACAACGGTTATGAATTTGCGTTAGCACTATTGGCTGCCAGTGTGTCACTTGCGCTATCAGGTTCAGGCAAAGTCGCGCTAGATAAAGCCATTGTAAGCAAACTGTCTTAATTTTCCGTACTGATCACTTATTCATTAAACGATAGGAACAACATTATGATTACCTTACGTCATGCAAGCGAGCGCGGAATAGCCAACTTTGGTTGGTTAGACAGCAAACACAGTTTTTCATTTGGCAGCTACTATGATCCACAACACATGGGCTTTTCAGCACTGCGAGTGATCAATGACGACAGTGTCACTCCTGGTGCCGGATTTGCCACTCACGGCCACCGTGACATGGAAATTATCAGCTACGTACTTGAAGGCTCTATCGCCCATAAAGACAGTGAAGGCAATGTTGAAGTGTTGCCTGCAGGTGAGTTCCAATTAATGTCTGCTGGCAGTGGTATTACTCACAGTGAGTACAACGCATCCGCCACAGAGCCACTGAAGTTTTTACAAATTTGGATCCAGCCAAATGCTTTAGGTAATACACCAGGATATCAACAAAAAAACTTTGGTCAAGCAGTAGGACTAACCACGATTGCTACGCCAACGGGTGAAAACGGAACCTTGCAAATCAAGCAAAATGCGACATTGTCACAACTGATTTTGGCGCCTAAATCTGAAATAACCTATCAGATTGCGACTGACCGTAAAGTGTATGTTCATCAAGTCGCTGGCGAGCTCAATATTGAAGATCAACAGCTAAAAATAGGTGATGGCGCTAAACTCACCGACATGACCACGGTGACCTTAGTTAATCCATCGGACACTCAAGCAACTGCACTGATTTTTGATTTACCCTAGATGAGGTTAGTTGATGATTAAGCCTGTGATAGTGTTCCTTCACAGGCTTAATAGCTTCAACTTTATACCCATTCCATTATCCATTAGCAGGAGTAACGTTTTTTGCCATGGCTGGTTGCGACCGAGGTAATACGCCTAACTTACTGACAGTCCATAAACACACTGCCGTTACCAGCATCATGCCAACTTGGATCCCGATGACACCATGATAACCGCTTTGCCATAACGCTATTATTTGCTCAGAAAACAACAACCAATCTGCCAAAATTGTAATGGCTAATATACTACTGGTGAGCAAAAGTAGCTGGCTGATATGACGCTTAATATCGGTCACTTTTATACTACACAACATAACGAGCAATAGTGACGTTACAAAACACCCCACTAACCATTCACTTCGCCCTGATAAGGTTGCAGGTAATAGTCGTTCACACAAAAATCCAACTGCTGTCGCCACAATAATGCCACCACAGCCACCAATCGTCATCGCGGTTACGATAGCAATACTGCGCGGTGAAGACTGGCGCTGAGCGCTGCGCTTATTTATCCATAACATATTGCCGGTAACAATCATCGCACTAATAGCCATCGCCAAAATAAAGTACAAAATACGGATGTCTAAGCCGGCAAAGTTACTAAAATGCAATGTCACTAGTACATCTCTACCCTGGCGGAACACATTGTAGTTATCGGCATTAACCTTATCCATCACAGTGCCATCCTGCACCCGATAGGTCACTTCATCTCGTTGAGCAAAATTAACCGTATCGGTACCACGCACTTGTACTAAGGCATTTTCAGCACCGTAATGGTGGAAAATAATATTACGTAACTCAAAATTCGATTGCTGTGTAGTGTGTTCAATTAAAGTAAACGCATTGCTCATATCCAGTGACGTTTCACTTCGCGGTTCGCTGCTACGGTTAAGACCGGCATCGTTAAACAATGCTTGTCGATCGCCCTGATAAATAAACACCACAAAAGCCAGCTGAAACACTATGGCCAAGTTAAGGATCAAGCCGCTTAGGGCATACATCAAGGTAAAAGGCAGTGTCATCACCCCTACTACGGTATGGAGATCGAGTAATTTATCCCGGCGCTGTTTATCAACGCGATACAAAAAGAAATGTTTCAGTAATTTACGCGCATGGATAAAAATGCCAGACACGAGTGCAAATAGAAAAATCAGCGTCACGACACCAATAAGATAACTGCCACCGGGTAGATCGAGGTTGTAATGCAGACGGTACATAAATTGCGATAAGTAAAAGTCATCTTTGCCCGCTACGGTTTCGCCGCTTTTAGGATCGACCAATATCGCCATCGACTGGCGGTCCGATTGCGGAGCATCTCCAAACACATCGAAGTAAAAAATATAATAAGGTACTAGCTCAGTCGGCATATTTATTCGAAAACGGCCAGCTTGATCTACTGGGTATTCAGCAAACTTTTGCTGTACCAGTTTCGCTAAAGGAATATCTGCTTGGGTATTATCGACTGGATGATGAGGCGTAATGGCCCACTGGGCGATTTCATCGTGAAACAAGGTCACCGCGCCAGCCCAAAATACCAAAAACAGTAAAGGTGAAATAATTAACCCAAGCCAACTGTGGGCTTCGATGAGATTTTTAATGACTTTGTGCTGTACCGGAGAATCAGATTTCATTGAGTTATTCATGACTTAGGTTTGAAAAAAATAGTTAGTTTTGCGAATAAAATAACAACGTATTGATAAGACTACTGGCCACAAGCCATTTGGCGCACACGACACTCGCCGCTTTTGCGCTGTTGCGGCTATAACAAAATGTCATCACCCCAACCCACACACAAAAACCCAGCATTAGCCCAACAAATAGTTTTACATCTACAGCAGCCGGTAATATTCGAAAAACAATGAGCATTAAACTGATTGCCAGTAATAACCCCCATAAAAATGCAGCAATAGATTTAGGCCACACGGTTATTTAACCCCAACAAGGAGGATACTGACAAACAACGCAAAGCCTAGCGAACTGACCCAGATGCTACGACCTTTATAGTGCGAGGCCACCAGCACCAGTAGTATCCACATGGTCATCATGCAAATCAGCACCACTAAACTGGCGACGAATACACTGTAAGTATGGCTAAACCCCCACACTGCAAATAACACCGCTAAACCGCATAAGCACCAAGCCAGTAATTTGGGAAAAGGTAAACTAACAAGCTGCTGTTTGTCAGATGCCAAATAGGCAAACAAGCAACCAAGCCATAAAGAAGCTACACTGACAAGTTCCATCTATTTCGATCTCCGGCCATTTAACGCAAATGATAATGATTTGCATTAATTATCCAGAATATCTTTGCCAAATACAAGTTGATTGTGCTCAAGCCTTTAGAAATAGCAGTTTGAATGTGCTCTAACAGCGCTGTAACGATATATTGTGGCTTAATCATGGTTATGGAAATTATCATGGTCAACAATCATATCGAGGGAAAACAATCGCCGAGGCAAACAACCACAATATTAAATAGCTGTTTGGCGATGAAATAAGCTGATCACCGATGAGCAAATAGTCGATAAACATCGACATAAGCCTTAATGGCTAATAACCACTTTTTCATTAATGTATCCAACACTTTATGAATCTGGCATTGGCGCTCATTTTAATCATAGATCACTAAGATTAACGCAACATAGTAGCAACCTTGAAAACTCTGGATTAACAGTGGATTAACTAAAGCTATTTATTTAACAATCCTCATGTTACTCGTCTGCACAGTGCTGTATTATTTTATTCTAATACAGTAAAAGATCCGTCAATATCAATGCTGGACAAAGGGCCATCCCTTGCTTAGGATTAATATTTGACCAATCACAATAATAATACAAAGTCGAACAGGGAATGTCAGATGAAATATTCCCTTCTCTATCTCATTTTTTATTTAAAATAAGGCAATGTAATATGCTAAAGCGCATCGTTTACAGCGTATGTGGCGCAGCTATTGTTGGACTAGCTATATTCAGTATATATGCTTGGCACCCTGCAATTGATCCCGTCGAATCAACTCAAACAGATTATTCTCCACACGTTATCGAACAAGGTAAAATGCTTGCTTCTGCAGGCTATTGCAGTACTTGTCATACACCGCCAGGTGGCACTCCTTATGCTGGTAACTATGAAATGCATACTGACTTTGGCACCATTTATTCAAGTAACATCACTCCAGATGTCGAAACCGGTATTGGTAGCTGGTCTCAAGCTGCTTTTGCTCGCGCCATGCGCAAGGGTGTGAGCCGCGATGGACATCATTTATTGCCTGCGTTCCCTTATGAACACTTTAATAAAATGACCGACGATGACATTAACGCGATTTATGCTTACATCATGACGTCTGTTCCGGCGGTTAACCAAGCAAAAAAAGACAACGGCATTCCGTTTCCGCTCAATATAAGATGGTTTCAAGCGGGTTGGAAACTGCTGTTTGCTGATACCCAATCTTTTGAGGTCAACAGCCAACAATCTGCCGAATGGAATCGCGGTGCTTACTTAGCGGAAGGTATTGCTCACTGTGGTGCATGTCATACTCCACGTAATGCATTGGGCGGCGAAAAGTACGCACAAATGTACCAAGGTGCCGCCATTGATGGTTGGATAGCACCATCGTTAACCTCTACTAGCACTTCGCCTATCCCATGGCGTGCACAAGACTTTTACGAATACCTTACAACCGGTAACTCGCCTTACCATGGTAGCGCGGTAGGTCCAATGGCGCCGGTTATGCACAAGGGCTTATCAGCTCTTCCAGACAGCGACATAGAAGCCATTAGTGGCTACTTTGCTGAAATTGCCCGTACCAATAACACCGACGATCCAGACTCAAGTAGCACGTTACAAGCAGCAATAGCGGCACAACATCAACAACCGGATCTGCGGATTGATGAAGGTGCACGTTTATATGCGGCAGCTTGCCAAGCATGCCACTACAACAGCGACCAATTAGTTAAAGGCCGCCCATTAATTACTATCGGCTCGGCAACACATCTTAATGATCCAACTAACCTGATTAACGTAATACTGGATGGTGTGCGCAGCGATCAAGGGATTAGCGGCGTTGTAATGCCAGGCTTCCGTGATGCACTTAGCGATGAAGACATTAGCGCAATTGCAGCTTATTTGCGCCAAACAGCTGGGGAAAACACCTGGCCTAAATTACAACAACAAGTGGGCGAGATCCGTAATCAACCCCGATTTGAGCACTAACTTCACTGGAGAAGTGACAATGGCAAAATTTATTTTAAACGGCAAACCGATGACTGCCGATGTAGAGAGTGATACTCCTCTACTGTGGGTTATTCGTGATGAACTGGACATGACTGGCACCAAATTTGGTTGTGGTATTGGTACCTGTGGTGCCTGTACCGTCCATGTTGGCGGCCGAGCTACACGTTCATGTATAACCCCTATATCGTCAGTTGAAGGAGCCGAAATCACTACGATTGAGGGGCTTTCTGAAAAGGGTGATCATCCATTGCAAATTTCTTGGCAAAAACTGCAGGTACCACAGTGTGGTTACTGCCAGTCGGGCCAAATTATGCAAGCTGCAGCACTACTAAAAGACATTCCTGAGCCTTCAGACAAAGACATTGACGCTGTGATGGGCGGAAATTTATGTCGTTGTATGACCTACGTTCGTATTCGCAGCGCCATTCATGAAGCAGCAAACGCAATCAAGGAGAGCAACGATGAGCAGACTGCCTAAACGTGGATCGGTGGGTATAACCCGCCGCGGTTTTTTAATTGCCATGACAGCGGTAGGTGTCAGCTTTGGTTTTCCTCGCCATTTGATGGCGGCAATGGATCCTGCTAGCCCTGACGGTAAAGTACTCCCAAGCGAAGGTGACATTTACGAACCGTCTTTATGGTACTCAATCGATACTGCCGGCAAAATTAAAGTCAACATTATGCGCTCAGAAATGGGCCAACATGTCGGTACCGCTATTGCTCGTATTCTTGCTGATGAACTGGAAGCCTCATGGGATGATATTGAAATTATCCATGTCGACAGTGATCCACGCTGGGGTTACATGGTTACCGGCGGCAGTTGGTCTATATCACAAAGTTGGCCGGTTTACCGTCAAGCCGGTGCTGCGGGTCGTACAGCGTTAATTGAAGCTGCAGCTAAAAAATGGGGTATTGCAGCTAAAGACTGTAAAGCCAGTAACGGTAAAGTTATCTCAAGTAAAGGCGAGCTGTCTTACGGTGAATTAGTCACCATGGGCCTAACGCGTCAGTTTACTGAAGAAGAACTGAAAACCCTGCCGCTGAAGCCTAATGCCGATCTTAAACTGGTTGGCCAACAGGTGACCTCTCTTGATATCGCCAACAAGACCAACGGTAAAACCATATTTGGTATCGATGCGAAAGTTGATGGCATGGTGTACGCCAACCCTATTTTGCCCCCTACTCGTTATGGCTCTAAAGTAGTTAAGTTTGATGACTCTGCAGCAAAAGCAGTAAAGGGTTATCAGCAAACTATTGTACTAGAAGATGCCAGTGGCAGTGTACCAGGTTGGTTAATGGTTATCGCCAGCAGCTTTAATGCGGCCCAAAAAGCCTCGAAGCTGGTAAAGGTGACATGGGATGCAGGTAAAACGGCCAACGTGTCTGAAGCAGACATTATTGCTCATGGTAAGCAATTACTTGGCGACCAAACCAAAGGCAGTATTTTAGACACAGGCAATTCTGACACTGGGCCTGTATTTGCGAGCGCGAAAAGTACCATTGCAGAAGAATATATCACCAGCACAGTACTCCATGCGCAAATGGAACCGCTTAATGCCTTGGTATTTAAAAACCAAGACGGTATATGGGAAGTGCATTCAGGTTGTCAGTGGCAATCACTTACTCTACCCGTATTGGCCACAGCATTAGGCGAAGAAGAAGCAAACATTGTTATTCGTAGCTACATGTTAGGCGGTGGCTTTGGCCGCAGACTTAACGGCGATTACACCATTCCTGCGGCGTTGACCTCTAAAGCATTAGGCGGTAAACCGGTTAAAATGGTGATGATACGTCCACAGGACATGTTATTTGATAGCGCGCGTTCTGCATCAGTTCAACAACTCAAAATGGCATTTGATGATAAAAAAGCGGTTACCGCAATGGAACATCACGCCACAGCAGGTTGGCCAACTCAAGTATTAGCGCCAGGCTTTATGCCTAAAGGCACCAATGGCGAACCGTATGATCCGTTCTCGATTGCCGGAGCAGACCATTGGTACACTGTTGGTGCTCAAAAAGTACGCGCGGTATCGAATGATCTGGCCATTGCGACCTTCAGACCAGGTTGGTTACGTTCTGTTGGACCGGGTTGGACAAGCTGGGCAGTTGAAAGCTTTATGGATGAAGCTGCCCATCACGCGGGTAAAGATCCATTGCAGTTCCGCCTAGACATGCTCATTGCCGAAGGCCGAAATGCTGGTAGCACACCCGTTGCTGAAGGTGGCGCGGCTCGCCAAGCCGCAGTATTGAAAAAAGCTGCTGAGATGATTGGCTGGGGCACTCCGCAAGCCAAAGACACAGCGCTTGGCATTGCATCAACCTTTGGTCAAGAACGTGACATGCCAACATGGGTATCGTGTGCAGTACAAGTTCATGTCGACAAAAGCAACGGTATTGTCAATGTGCAAAAGCTTTATATTGCCATCGATGCCGGTATTATTGTTGACCCTAATGGTGCTGAAGCTCAGTGTCAGGGCGCGGCATTGTGGGGATTATCGATGGCCTTGTATGAAGGTACTGAACTGCTTAATGGTCAGTATAAAGACTCAAACTTCGATACCTATACCCCGCTGCGCTTAGGCCAAACTCCAGAAGTTAAAATCGAGTTTATCCCGAGCAAAATGCCACCATCTGGATTAGGTGAACCGGCAGTAACCCCTGTTGCTCCAGCGATTGCCAATGCAATCTACAATGCAGTCGGTGTACGTTTACGTAAAATTCCGATGAAGCCTAGCGACGTGAAAAACGCGTTAACTAACGCGTAATTTATCTGCTTTAACAGCCCAGTCTTAGCGATAATGACTGGGCTTTTTTATGTTTGCTGCACCTCATCGTTATCATTCTTTAGACTGAGGGATAAATAATTTTATTTCCCCCGACTCGATTTAAAAAACGTCAATAAAAATAGTGGACAAGCTTTGTCCATCCAGCAGCAGAGTCATAGCACCGGTTAGCTTGTTACCAAAAAGTAACGTTTTTCCTTTATAATTACGCCCAAGTATCGTCACATTGTTGAGTATCCTATGCCGCAAAGTCCACCTGTCAATTTAGAGCCCATCCTCTTGGATGCATTAAAACTCACTCCAAATTGTTTCGGTGTACTCAACCAAGATAAAGAAGTTATCTACTGTAATCAGCACTTCGCCAGCATCTTTGGCACTACCACAGAAGATGCTATTGGCAAAAAATCAGGCGATTTATTACGCCACGCTTGGGGAACTAAGCAAGGCGTTATTATCAATACTGATGATTTTGAACAATGGCTGGAAAATCTGCATAAACTGCATTCAGAAAAGGCTCTAAACCAGTATGAAACAGATCTGTCTGATGGGCGTTGGTTTAAAATGACCAGGATTAACTTAGACAGTGGTTACACCATTATTATGGGCGCAGATATCACCAACCTAAAACAGGCACAAACATCACTAGAACAAGCACATCAACAAATCGAAAGTTTAGTGAATACAGATCAACTAACTGGGGTGCATAATCGTCGCTCATATAACCAATTAGCAAAACAAGAATGTGCCAGAGCGATCAGATTTAACCAACAGTTATCCTTGTTGGTTATCGATATCGATTACTTTAAAGTGATTAATGACAATTTTGGTCATGAGGGTGGAGATAGCATACTTCAACAGTTTGCCCAAATATGCACTGATTTACTGCGCCAATCAGATTCATTGTCCAGAATCGGTGGTGAGGAGTTTACCATCATCTTACCGATGACCGACGGTGAAGGTGCAATGATCATTGCTGAGCGTATTCGAGAACATATTGCCAAACACTCATTTCATACCACTCAAGCAAATAGCAACATTAACGTTACTGCGTCTATTGGCGTAAGTTCATTAACCGCCGGAGACAAGGTAATACAAGACCTTTTTAGCCGAGCAGACATGGCTATGTATTGCGCCAAACGCGGCGGCAGAAACCAAGTACAGCAAGCACAGACTGTATAATTTGGTTTCATCTTGCCACCATTATTGAGAAAAACGTTTAAACCCTGGAGCTCATAAAGTCGAGGTTAATGTCCTTCTGTAAACAAGTAATTTAACCAGCCCTGCATTCTTAATAATACCTTTCTCATTACCGCAACATGGCTAAAATGATCGGTATAAATAGCCACTTGCCCTGCGACACCTGCTGGCAATGATTGTCTTATTGCGTCATCTTCTAGCTCAATCAACACCAATACTCGACCGCGTTGAAACAACTTATTCGATGACTGTAAATTTCCGCTAAATTGAATTTCACCTTCTGCCATAGCTGGGAGTATTTTGGCAACTTTGCCTTTAAACACTTGTCCAGGCATGGCATCAATTATCACTTCGGCTTCATCACCTTCTTTAAGACGTAATAATGAGTTTTGCCAAAAAGCGCCAGCAAAATATCTCGTCTCATCTGGAATAAACGTCAGTGCTGGGCGCAAAGGTAAAGGCACAGCCATAGCGCCTTTTCGTAGCGCTAATTGAGTCACTACACCATCCGCAGGCGCTCTGACGACTGTTTGCTGTAAGTCATATTCAGCCTTAGCGAGTTCAGCTTGTAGGCCTGCTACTTTGGTATTGACGCCATCAATATTCGACTCATATGCCAAACGAGTCCGCAGCCCCTCAGCTAAAGCGGCATCTAGTTGCGCTGATGAAGCTATGTATAATTGGCGACGATTGTCGAGCTCAAGCTCAGTAAACGGTGAATTACGCCCCGCTTTTTTGCGACCGTCTTCATAGCGTCGATAGACTGATTCTGTACGATCTTTATCTGCTGTTGCTTGTTCAACTTTAGCTGCCGCTATTTGAAAAGCGGCTTCAAGTTGTGGTACTTGCAGTTCTGCTTCTTTTAGCGCCGCTTGTTTTTGCTTAACCATTGAAAGGTAAGGTGTAGGGTCAATTTTAAATAACACCTCACCTTCTTTTACTGGTGTATTTGGCTTAACATTGACTTCGATAACCAATCCTTTAACTGCGGGCACAATCGGAATAGTGACAAAATACTCGCGAGCAAACCTCGAATAGGGATGGTTATAATTCATTAAAATTAATAAAGTACCAATTAATACAATTCCGCCAAGAATAGCTGTCGGCACAGTCCATTTGGTTAACGGAATTTTAAATACTTTAAAAACTGCAATACAAAATGCGGTATAAGTCAGTATCAGTAGTAAGTCCATGCTTAGGCCTCTTGTGAGTGTTCATCAGAAACGGGAGGAGTCGTGACAGCAGAACGTTGCTCTAATAGCGACAAACGATCCGTTAACGCTGTGACATGATTCATTAGCTCTTTAACTTCACCCTCGAGTATCAATTCTCGCTTTCTCGAATCACTAAATCCCCAGCCTCTATCTTCTCGATATAACGTGGCCCAAATCCATAAAAATGGCCAAATGGCATGCAATGTAAATAAGCTTACCCAACCAGCAATATGCAATGCATCTTGCTGTGGATGATTACGTTTTTTCGCAATCTCGTAAGGAATATCATGAATCGCAATAATGCCGTAAAAAATAAATATCACGACAAAAAATATAATCCCTAGCGCAAAATAATCTAAAAACATATCTGCTCCCAATTTCAATTTATTATCATCAAAGTGTCTTTACTTAAATAAACAATGAACCTATTTTTAGTATAGAACTGATTACAAAAAATACATTGAAACTGTTGCAACAACGAAGAAACTAAGCAGATTATCTATTTTATAGTCATTGCCTCCATTACTTATTTGCACGAATTAATGCAGTAATCATGGCAACTTTGACGTTATTTATGCATACAAAAGCCCACGTTATTGGCTAACGCGGGCTTTAGATAATGTAAGCAACAATGATTACCACCTAGTCTGTTGCCATTTTTTGCAAAAACTCAAGTCGCTGCATTTCTTGCTCATCGGGTTGCCATGGCTCATCAGATAACGACTCAACCGCAAAATCACCTAACTCGTAGGCAGGTTCCTCACTGTGGCCGTACTGAGTTAACTCACCGGGTACTGCAGGGCGGCGCTCCAATACAAATGTACTCAGAACATAAGGGCCTTTATATTGCGCTAACACCCCTTTATAGGCTTTAAGATCCAGCACCACAGAGCCTTCAGTCAGCTTGTCTGAACCCGTTAGCAAGGCAATCGGCTGCTTATCTGCTGTATATAGATTGGCCCGTAAACGATAATAACCCGCTTGCTCAACATCCAATTTAACTGGTATCAACATATCACTGCCTTCAGCGCGGATATCCTCCACTCCGGTTATGGTTGCCGTAGGATGACTATATTCTATGCCTGTTTTTAACGTTTGTTTTTTGCCCTTAGCGCTAAAGGTAACACTGACCTCCATTGGACCATTCCAATCGTCTTCAGCATTCAGTTGTATCGCCCATTTTCCATCGGCACCTAGCATGGTTCCGCTAATGAATGGCTCCGATCCACTTGTAAGCTCACTGTGTAATACTGCACTTGCCCCAGTAACAAACAAGCCATTCACCTCAAGATTAATAACCACTGGTTCAGGAAAACTAAAACGATACTTAGGCAACACTATGCTGGCACTGGCTCCATCTTGGAGCTGCACCAGCTGAGGAATGTAAGCATTGGGGTTAAGTAAATGTGTATCATCAACCGATAAAGGCATTGAGTAAGATGGCAACTCAAGTTCGCTAGCATAAGCCTCTGCCATAAGCTGAAAACTATCACTGATCGGCTGTGGAAGTTTTTCAACCACGGTCATCGTTTTAGTTTGCATGTGTTTTACTACTTTCGGTTTGGTTGGCGCGGTATCATCTTGCTCGATAACGGCCGCACTCTGAGGTGGCTCAAGTGCCGACTCAGAAGTGTAAACCCAAAACCCTACTGCCGTAGCGAGTAGGGATATTGTTATAATGATTTTTTTATATTTCATATACGCTTAGTTAGCAGCCTGATACACAAGTGCTGACATGCTGGTTTTATTCGAATGATTAACCACTCTATAACGTGAACTAAATATCCACCAGCCACGTTTTTCATCATAGGTGCTGAATTGTAAGTTATCGCCATTGAGATAATTGGCACGACTATTAGCAGAAGTTACTTCATCTTTAGCGCTATTTAAAATAGTGTCGCCATGGCTATAACCTTCACTCATCAACATTGGATAGTGATAAGGCATAAATCCGCTCGGGCCATTAGTCGAGGTGAGCTTGCCATCAAATGCCACATTGCGCGAACAACTGTTGTAACTGCCAACGGCCGCAGCACCACAACTAGAATGGCTGGCAACAACGCCATCATCTTCGCCGGGTAAAAATGCCCCTGTCACACCGAGAAAGTCAGAGCCTGCCCCAGCAAAACGTAAACGTGGCACTCGGCTTTCAGGAAACGCTGCCAATTGGCGTGCAGTATTTACGCGTAAATCATTCAATACCCCAATATTGGATGACGATGGCAGTTCTCCTAACCATAACGACACAGCTAGTTTTAATGTTGCATCTATCAAACCTGAACCACTGGCGACATTAACCGCCAAATCAGCCAATTCAACCCCACCACCCGCGCCAGAAAAGTCAAATGTGGCGACAATATTAAGCGGCTTTAAACCTGCGTTTTGCAACCATAGAGCTTGGTTATCAATAATATAGCGCATCACTAAATCGCCAGTAGAATGGGTCACAAATACACAACCGCTGGCACATGTCCCCTCACGCGACAACTGTTGCAATTTAGGCCACACATATAGACTGGTTATTTTATTGGCAATACGCTCTTGCGATGGCCAATCAATGCGTGCATCAGCGCGATCACGCCAATATTGCGCCCAGTACTCTGAACCATTGTCAGTTACCTGTGTACCTGTCGGCTTACTTTGTAAATTATCCGGTTGAAAGCCATGCACTAACACTACTGGGTAGCTACCAACGGCTGCTTGAGCTGCGCCAGTTAATAAGCCTGCCAACAGTAAAAGTATCGATTTTGTCATTGGGTTGTCCTCTTATTTTATCTGCTGCAGCGCCAACAGCACTGTTAACAGAACTTTATTATTTTGTTACTCATATTGGATTTTTTATTACAACTCCAACATCAACATAGAGCAGAATCAAAACAATGCAACCACAAAAATTCGGCCTATTTATTGTCAAAATAGACCGAGTGTTTGAATTAACAGATAACAATTTAAACCGACTAGCATTCCGATATTTAGCGGTAGGCAATAACAACTCAAATGGGACGTTATGGTATTTGACACAGATGTTTTAAGTAATTACTCAAACTTGTAAAAAAATTTAACCGAATGTTGGCGTGGCTATCTTATGAATAATATCAATGAGTGATATCGATGAGTAAAATCGATAGCTAGAGTGGTGATAGCGTGATGTGCATTGATCCTAAATTGAATACATAAGAAGCAATACAAACGACCACAACCTCTGCATACGCAGCGTGGTTAAATAAATGACTGCTCTATAGTGTGTTCTAGCTATGGTTTATGGTGGCGAAAACAAACAAGCCCCGCCGATGAATATCAACAGGGCTTGGTTACTAATATCTACCTCGATGCTATCGAAATAAGTACTTATCGTTATGCTTTTATAGCTATGCTTTTTTAGCTGCTATGGCTGCTTGCACTTGATTGATAGCGGTGCCACCTAATACATCACGTTTTTCTAAACACGCTTCAATCGTAAGGTTTGGATACACATCATCGCTAATCACGTTGGCAAATTTTTGTAGCTCAGCCACGCTTAAGTCTTCAATCGGCTTTTGCTCACCAATGGCAAATACCACCACCTCGCCGACTACATGATGTGCTTCACGGAACGGCATGCCTTTAGCCACAAGATAATCAGCAAGTTCGGTTGCGTTAGCATAACCTTGTTGCGCGGCGACCAAAGCTTGTGGGCGATTCACTTTTAAGCCCGACAATACTAATGCTGCCATGTCTAAGCAAATAGCCCAACTGTCGACTACGTCGAACAAGCCTTCTTTGTCTTCTTGCATGTCTTTGTTGTACGCCAATGGCAAGGCTTTCATGGTCGTTAAAATACCCATTAAGCTGCCATATACACGGCCGGTTTTACCACGAATAAGCTCTAAGGCATCGGGGTTTTTCTTTTGTGGCATTAATGACGATCCAGAAGTGACTTCATCGGCTAACGAGATAAAATTAGCTTCGCCAGAGTTGAAGAAAATTAGGTCTTCAGCCATGCGGCTTAAATGCATCATGCTGATTGATGCGGCGCTGCATAATTCAACTACGTGATCGCGATCAGACACACTGTCTAAACTGTTTAAGGTAGGGCGAGCAAAGTTTAACGCTGCCGCTAACGCGTGGCGATCAATCGGATAAGCGGTACCAGCTAGTGCGCCAGAACCTAATGGACATGAATCGGCACGGCTTAATGCATCTTGTAGGCGGCTAATATCACGCTCATACATTTCAACATAAGCCAGCGCCCAGTGACCAAAAGTAACCGGCTGTGCACGTTGTAAATGGGTGTAACCCGGCATAACCGCATCGACTTCACGCTCAGCTAATGCAATTAACTCTGCATGCAATGTACCTAAACGTGCGAGTAATGCAGCACCTTCTTTTTTGCACCACAGCTTTAAATCTGTGGCGACTTGGTCGTTACGCGAACGGCCCGTGTGGAGTTTTTTGCCTAAATCGCCCACTTTGGCAATCAGCTTTTGTTCAACAAAGCTGTGTATATCTTCGGCGCCGTTGCTGATAATCGCTTGTGGATCATTACCCACTTCCACCAGCAATTCATTTAAAGCTGCTTTTAAATCGATACATTCTTTTGCAGTAATAATACCGACGCTAGCAATGGCATCTGCCCATGCAATAGAGCCGACAACGTCTTGTTCAAATAAGCGGTAATCCACTGGCAGTGAGTCATTAAACAACTTGAAAAGTGCACTGGTTTCGCCCTGAAATCTTCCGCCCCATAACGCCATGTCGGTATCCTCTGTTTTGAAAACTGTTTTAAGAACTGGGTATTTAATAATATAGCTGTAAGTCTTATTCTCTTTCTTGTAATAACTCTCTGTTTGCCAAAAGTCATTATAAGAAAGGCGCTTTTCAGCGCCTTTATATCGTTGGCGTAAAATCTATTTAGTGTTTAGCGCGCGAATACGGCTCGCTAAAGAATATAAACGGATAAAGCCTTCAGCGTGTTTTTGATCGTATACGTCATCTTCGCCAAACGTTGCGAAAGCTTCTGAATACAAGCTGTTTGGCGAACGTTTTTTAACGGCTGTCGCTTGGCCTTTATACAGCTTAATCACTACATCACCATTAACCGATTCTGCTAATGATTCTGACGCTGCGATAAGTGATTTACATAAAGGGGTAAACCAACGACCGTCGTACACTAGGTGCGACATTTGCCCAGCAATTTGCTCGCGCCACGTACGGCTAGTTTTGTCTAAAACTAATTCTTCAATGGCACGCAGACCAGCAAACATTACGGTGCCGCCCGGGGTTTCATAACAACCACGAGACTTCATGCCCACTAAACGGTTTTCGGTAATATCGATACGACCTACACCGTGTTTGCCAGCAATGTCGTTTAGCTTCATGAGTGCGGCATATGGCGATAATGCTTCGTCATTTACATGAGTCACACGACCATGCTTAACCGCTAATGAGACATATTCAGGCTCGTTTGGTGCGTCTTCTGGTGCTACGGTTAATGTCCATACGCCTTTTGATGGCTCGTTCCATGGATCTTCTAACTCGCCACCTTCGTGCGAAATGTGCCATGCGTTGGCATCACGGCTATAAATTTTGGTCGCTGAAGCACTGGTTTTGATATCACGCTCTGCAAGGTAAGCCAATAAGTCTTCACGGCTACGCATTTCCCACTCACGCCAAGGCGCAATCACTTTTAAGTCTGGTGCTAATGCAGCAAAACAACCTTCAAAACGAACTTGGTCGTTACCTTTACCAGTACAGCCATGACATACCGCGTCAGCGCCGACTTTACGGGCGACTTCTACTTGCGCTTTAGCAATAATAGGACGCGCCATTGACGTACCTAACAAGTATGTACCTTCGTAAATAGCACCCGTTGCAATAGTTGGGTAAATATAATCAGCAACAAACTCTTCTTTTAGATCGACGATATGGCACTCAGAAGCACCTGACGCTAAGGCTTTTTCTGTTAAGCCAACGAGCTCTTCTTCGCCTTGGCCTACGTCGGCACAAAATGCGATGATTTCGCAGTCGTCATAAGTTTCTTTTAGCCACGGGATAATAGCCGAGGTGTCTAAACCACCTGAATATGCCAATACCACTTTTTTAACACCGGTTTTTTTCACTGCATTAGACATGTTTATTTCCTAAAATCGATTACGTATATTTTCAATTTAAATAACGCCAGAGGCACTATTGACTTAATCTTTTGAATAACTTAAATAAGGTGACTAACTTAATAAGGTCACTAATACTGCATTTTGCGCATGCATGCGGTTTTCTGCTTGATGTAAAATCAATGAACCTTCGCCATCCATCACTTCATCTGTCACTTCCACACCACGATGTGCTGGCAAGCAATGCATAAAGAATTTAGCACCAGCTTGAGCCATTAGCTCACTATTAACTTGGTATGGTGCAAAACGGGCTTTAATGTCAGCAAGCGGTGTTTCATCACCCATAGAAATCCAAGTGTCGGTGTAAATAGCATCATGGCCTTCAATGGCATTAATGTCTGCACTTAGAGTTAACTTGCCACCATTTTGCTTTGCTAACGCCTGAGCTTCTGTCACGATTAGTGCATCAGGGAATGCCCCTTCAGGGCAAATTACTGTCATGGTCATGCCTAAAATCGCTGCACCATAAATCAGTGAGTGGGTGACGTTATTACCATCGCCAACATAAGCCAGTTTTGCTTGGCTTACGTCATCAAATTGCTCTGATAGTGTTAAAAAGTCAGCTAGCGCTTGGCATGGATGGTACAAGTCAGACAAAGCATTAATCACCGGCACGCTGCCATGTTGAGCTAATTGTTCGATGGTGGTGTGCGAGTATGTTCTTGCCACAATAGCATCGGCCCAGCATGAAATGTTTGTCGCAAAATCAGCTACCGTTTCGCGTTGTCCCAACGCACCATTTTGTTGGTCTAAGTATAAGCAGTGACCACCTAATTTATTAATGCCAATGTCAAAGCTGACTCGGGTGCGCAGTGAAGGCTTTTCAAACAGCATCACAACGCTTTTACCATCTAAAGCACGACGGTACTCAGCGGGGTTATTCTTAATTTTTTTAGCCAGATCAATGATGGCTAAAAGCTGAGATTGAGTTAACTCTTTTATCGACAATAGGTGCTGCATATACTACTACTCCATTAAGGTTGTATTTGAGTCCCGACGGACCCACCTTTGACTAAGGTTTTTAACTGTTCGGCATCGCGCCATGAAGCAACTTGCACGGGTTTACCTATCCATTGAGCAACTTCCAATGCGGCTTCTACTTTGACTTTCATGCCTTTTTCAATCACACCTTGGGCAACAAGATGTTCAATTTCACTTTTGTTTAAACTATGAATTAATTGACCTTTACCATCTAACACACCCGATACGTCTGACAATAACACCAACGTACCATTAACTAATTTTGCTAAGGCTGTTGCGGCTTGATCTGCGTTGACGTTTAACATTTCGCCTTGGCTAGAAATGGCAATCGAGCTACAAATTGGCATCCAGCCCTGGCTTAAAATAAAGTTTAAGTAGGTCGCGTCTTTTGGCTCAACTTCGCCTACGAGTCCTAAACGCTCATCTTTGATTTTTGCAGTAACAACATTGCCGTCGCCTAAGCTCATGCCTACGCTAACAATGCCAGCTTTAGCTGCAGCTGCTTGTAAAATTTTGTTTGAGGTACCTGCTAGCGCGCCAACAATAATAGGAATTTGATCTTCTGGCGTAACACGTAAACCGTCTAATTTAACCGTTTCTTTGCCATTAGCGGTTAATTGCTCATCAACCAAACAACCACCGCCATGGACTAATATGACTTGTTGACCCGCAGCAAGCATTTCGGCTGCTGCCGCCATTAAACGCGCCATGCCCATTTCGCATTGAAGCAACGCACCACCGACTTTTAAAACTAATACTGATTTTGTAGCCATTATTTTTATTCCTTCACTAATGCGAGTTAATTACACACCGAAATGGATTTTAATGCACTGTAGACCTTGGCTAGCAGCACCTTTCATTAAATTGTCTATCGCACTGGCGACCACTAAATAACCGCTGTTGGCATCATATTTCCAACCTAAATGACAATTGGGGGTGTTAACCACATCATCAACTTTAGGGAATTGATTGTGCTTTACTGTCACTATTGGCGCGTTGTCGTACACGCTATACGCTTTAGCGACATCGGCTTCTGTAGTGCCTGGTTTTAGTTGCACGGTAATGGTTGCCAAAATACCACGCTTAAAGTTGCCTAAATGCGGCGTAAAAATAACTTCCTGACCTAAATGTGTCGCAATCTCAGGCTGATGTCTGTGACCCAATACACCGTATGGCGTAAGGCTAACTTCGCAGAAACTGGTATGTAACTGTGCTTTACGACCTGCACCTGTTACACCACTCACGGCATTAATTACTGGATACATTTCAGTTAAGAATGGTTTAAGCGGTTTTAGTGCAGTAAGTGATGCCGTAGGATAACAACCTGGTACAGCAATCATTCTTGTTTGTTTAATTTGTTCGCTGTTCCACTCTGCTAAGCCATACACCGCCTGAGCTAATACATCAGGGTGAGTATGTTCAAAACCGTACCATTTTGGATATTGCGCCACATCGGCAAAACGATATGCACCGCTTAAGTCAAATACCGCTAAACCTTGCTGGTAAAACCATGCGGCAAGCTCTAGGCTAACTGAATGCTCAGTCGCTAAAACCACGGCATCGGCTTCGGCAACAATTTTCTTTTTAGCGTCATCTGATAACGGCGAAAGCGTATAAGCCATGTGACTATATGTAGGGTAAAGGTCGGCTAATTTACGGCATTTATCTAAACTGTTTTCCGACACATACAACCCTTGAACGCTGAAGTTGCTGTCTGCGTTAATTAACGAGGTAATTTGTGCACCGGTATAACCACTGGCGCCAATAATTGCGATGCTTTTCATAAGTTTGTTTTCTTGTTAAATAATGAGAGAAAGTGTCAGCATAGCCTATTTAGACGGGGGCCGCCTAATTTTGGACTATCGTCGCAGGAAGTTCGCGTTGATTATTGATATAGTGGTTTTAGCAGTAAGAAAGCACATGTTTATTTTCATTTCTATCGTTCTATTTATGGTGTCGGTTAATGCTGTTTGCTAGACTATCACACAATATTAATTATGCAATATATGTGAATAATTATTTTACATATTATTTTTTAGGATAACCCATGAGCACACTACCAGATCTAAAAAGTTGTTTTACACAGCTGATTGCAGCACCATCAGTCAGTGCACTCGAAGCAGAACACGATATGAGTAATCATGCAGTTATCAACTTGTTGCAAAATTGGTTCAGTGAGCTGGGTTTTGAATGCGAAACCCCCACGGTAGAAGACTCGCGTAATAAACAGAACTTGATTGCCAGAATCGGCAGCGGCAGTGGTGGGCTTTTACTTGCGGGCCATACAGATACTGTGCCCTTTGACGAAGGCCGTTGGAGCCAAAGTCCATTTGAGATGGTTGAAAAAGACAATCGTTGGTACGGCTTAGGCACTTGCGACATGAAAGGCTTTTTTGCATTAGTACTCGAAGCATTAAAAGACATGCCACTTGATCAATTCAAACGTCCGCTGACTATTTTTGCTAGTGCAGATGAAGAAACCACCATGAGCGGCGCTAAAGCATTTGCCGACTCAAAAGTTATCGCACCTGATTATGCGGTTATTGGTGAACCCACCAGCTTAAAACCTGTCTATATGCATAAGGGGCATTTAGCCCAAGGGATCCGCGTGATTGGTCGAAGTGGTCATTCATCTGATCCTGCTCGCGGCCTTAATGCTATTGAAGTTATGCATAAAGTCATTAGCCAGCTAATGAAGCTAAAGCAGCACTTAAGCGAGAATTATCGCGAAGATGCGTTTACTGTCCCCTACCCAACCATGAACTTTGGCCATATTCATGGCGGTGATGCCGCAAACCGTATTTGTGGTTGTTGTGATTTACACTTAGATATTCGCCCTTTACCGGGAATGGAGTTAGCGGATCTGGAATTAATGGTGTTGAACTACTTATCTGACATCAGTAAAGAGTATCCTGGCAGCATAAGTGTCAGTACTTTGTACCCAGGCGCAGAATCGTTTGCAGGAAAAGCAGATAATCCATGGACCAAACTCGTTGCAGAATTGTCTGGCAACGAAGCAGAAGTGGTCAACTATTCAACTGAAGCACCTTATATCAACAAACTAGGTTGCCAAACTTTAGTACTTGGGCCGGGCAGTATTAACCAGGCCCACCAACCAGATGAATTTATTGGCTTAGAATACTTAACGCCAACGGTAGAATTGATCAAAAAAATGATTTTTCATGCCTGCATTAAGTAAACATCAATAATCGGTGAAAGTTAAATCAAAATGTAACTTTTTTACGAAATAAAATTACAAAATACAGTGCCTGCGTATTGACCGATTTTGATACGCTGGGTATTGTGATGTAAGAGTTATTGGCAAAATCGTTCTTTTTTTCGGGAGTAAGTATGACAGAGCAAACGGCAGATATGTATGCGTCACTTCGATCAAATGTGGGGCATTTAGGCCAGATATTAGGCGAAACAATGCAAAACCATTTAGGCGATGCATTTTTAGAAAAAGTAGAACAAATTCGAATTTTAGCAAAAAAATCTCGCCAGGGTGACGAAGCCTCTCGTGAGCAAATGTTGGCATTATTAACCGCTTTACCAGACGAAGAACTGGTCCCTTTCGCCAAAGCCTTCAACCAATTTTTAAACTTAGCCAATATCGCAGAACAATTTCACACCATTAGCCGTAATTGCGACGAACTCGTGTGTGTGCCCGATCCAGTAGAGCAACTACTTGGACGCATGCTTGATACTGATTTAGATAAAAAAGATGTAATTAAGAGCTTAAAAAACTTAGACATCGATTTAGTATTAACAGCGCATCCAACCGAGATTTCACGCCGCACGCTAATTCAAAAATATGCGGCTGTAGTTGATTGCTTAACGGAACAAGAAAACAGCCAACTGACTGATCGCGAACGCCAACAAAGCACTCTGCGTCTGCGTCAGCTTATTGCCCAAATTTGGCACACCAACGAAATTCGTAACGAACGCCCAACTCCTGTAGATGAAGCACGTTGGGGTTTAAGCACTATCGAAACGTCTTTGTGGCAAGCTATTCCTGACTTTCTGCGTCAACTCAATGATCAAGTTGAGCAAAAGACCGGCCAGCAATTACCTATTGATGTCTCTCCTGTGAGATTTTCAAGCTGGATGGGCGGAGACCGCGACGGAAATCCGTTTGTAACGTCTCTCGTCACCCAAGAAGTACTCGATCGCAATCGTCATGCCGCAGCAAGATTGTACTTAAAAGATATTGTGAGCTTGCTTGGCGAATTGTCGATGGAACAAGCGAATGCTGAATTGTCAGCGTTAACAGATAACAGTAAAGAACCGTACCGCGATGTGTTACGCAAATTACGCTGCCAATTACGTGACACCATCGATTACCTTAACGCACGTCTTGAAGGTAAAAAACCTGATGTTGATACCAGCGAGCTAATTTGGCATAAATCAGATTTGCTTGAACCGCTTGAACTACTTTATAAGAGTTTGACCGATTGCGGTATGAAGCTGATTGCTAATGGCCTGTTACTCGACATATTACGTCGTTTAGCGTGTTTTGGTATTCACATGTTACGCCTAGATATTCGTCAAGATGCTACCCGCCATAGTGACGTGATTGCTGAACTGACTCGTTATTTGGGCATGGGTGATTACAACCATTGGGACGAAAATGAAAAACAAGCGTTTCTACTGCGCGAATTAACCAGCAAACGTCCACTGATCCCAACAAATTGGAAACCGACGGATGATGTCGCTGAAGTTGTCAGAACCTGCAACTTAGTCGCCCAGCAGCCAGTGAATGCACTGGGCTCTTATGTGATATCAATGGCCAGCAAGCCATCTGACGTATTAACCGTATTATTACTGCTAAAAGAAGCCGGTTGCACTAATCCAATGCGCGTAGTGCCATTATTCGAAACCCTCGCTGACTTAGAGGGTGCCGCTGACTGCATGACTTCGCTACTGAATATTGATTGGTATCGTGGTTACACCAAAGGCATGCAAGAAGTGATGATTGGTTATTCTGACTCAGCCAAAGATGCCGGCGTAATGGCAGCTGCCTGGGCGCAGTATCGTGCACAAGAGCAGTTAGTTGCTGTGTGTAAAAAAGCTGACGTTAAATTAATGTTGTTCCATGGTCGTGGCGGTTCTATCGGCCGTGGGGGCGGACCAGCTCATAAAGCCATTTTATCGCAACCACCAGGTTCGGTAGATGGTCGCATCCGTGTGACAGAACAAGGCGAAATGATCCGCTTTAAGTTTGGCTTACCAAAATTAGCGGTACAAAGTTTAGCGCTATATACCTCAGCGGTATTAGAAGCGACATTGTTACCACCACCGGAGCCTAAAAAATCGTGGCGTGATTGCATGCAGCGTATTGCTGAAGAATCAGTACTGCATTATCGCGGCATCGTACGTGAAGAACCGGACTTTGTTGAGTATTTTAGATCTGCCACACCAGAAGTTGAGCTCGGTAAGTTGCCACTAGGCAGTCGCCCAGCTAAGCGTAAAGTTGATGGTGGTATTGAAAGCTTACGCGCGATTCCGTGGATTTTTGCTTGGTCACAAAACCGCTTAATGCTACCCGCTTGGCTTGGTGCTGGCGAAGCATTACAAGATGCGGCAGATCGTGGCGAGTTAGCATTATTGCGTGAAATGGAAGAGCACTGGCCTTTCTTTGAAACTCGTATTTCAATGCTCGAAATGGTTTACACCAAAGCAGAACCTAACTTAGCCAAGTACTACGAGCTATGTTTAGTGAAGCCAGAGTTACATCATTTAGGCGAGAAGTTACGTCAACGTCTGCAATTGGGTATTGAAGCAGTATTATCATTAACCCAAGCGACAGAGTTAATGTCACATACGCCTTGGAGCCGTGAGTCTGTTAAACTGCGCAACCCTTACATAGATCCACTTAACTTCTTACAAACCGAGCTATTAGCCCGTACACGTAGAGAAGTTGAACCGTCTGCAGATGTTCAGCTAGCACTTATGCTGACCATTGCCGGCGTTGCAGCAGGAATGAGAAACACTGGATGATAACCTTGGTTAAAACCCTTGGACTTGGATTGTTATTGTTACTGACTGGCTGTGCCAGTCAGTACAGTATCACTGAGTCTGAAATTGAGCAGTACCTTAATAAAGACATGCATTTTGAAGTAAAACAGGGCAACAAGTTAATTGGTGTATCACTTAAGCTAAATGATATGCAGGTCGTGTTGGGCGCTAAGCCAAATACTATGGCAGTGACAGCAGCAACAGTGATCACAGTTAACAACCCACTTTTGCCGATCCATGCAAAGCTGAAAACGACTTTTGAGGCAGTGCCTTGGTATGACAGTAATACCAAGAGTGTCTATCTTCGACAGTTAAACTTAGTCAAGGTTGAGTCTGAACCCGCTGATATTGAACGATACATCAGCCAGGCAACACCACAACTAATGGGATTTTTACGTAATTATCTTGAAAACCAGCCAGTGTATACCTTAGACACTCGCGACAGTAATCAAGCGCTAATGGCTAAAATGACCAAAGAAATTGCCGTACAACAGGGCAAACTGGTGGTTAAGTTTTAACGTTATAATCGTAGTAGCAGAAAGCACCTTAGGGTGCTTTTTTATTGCTTCAAACTCATCTACATGCACATCGAAAATAAAGGCTAAACATCTCAAGTATCAGAAAACTGAGCATTTCCTAATCAATCAGAACCACGTACAATAACTTGGCAATATTGGAGTGCATAATAATCATGGGATAAATGATGCCGTTAATGGATGACGTAGCAAAACTAAAAGCACAACTGGCGGAGTTTACTTCACAGCAAGGCGCTCAACAGGCCGATGTAAATAGACAATTGGCTCAGTTCAGTCAACAACTTGATGCTTTGGCCCAACAGGTACAAGCGCAAAATAATAATGAACAACCGATAGCCTTGCCTGCTGAAAACTTACATGCCCCAGTGCATGAGAGTCGAGAAAACGATTCGAGCGGCAGTATCGTAGCCGATAAACCTCAATACTCGTCTTCTGCTTGGGAGCGCCAACCATTAGATATAAGTCATTCAGCGTTAACATCATCTCTATCAGAACAACAAACTTCGGTAGTCACAAAGTCACCCGCTAGACAAAGTGCCCTAAGTGCGATGGTTACTCAATTAGCTGACGCTATCGGTGAGTTCAGTGCGTCAGCATTTGCTCCCATTTCTGGGTTAACCGCACAAGCAAAAGAATTCTATCAGCATTATCAAAGTAAAGGGTTAGGGCCTGTATTTTTGATGACGGTTGCAGGCATTATTACCCTGACATTAGGTTTTGGTTATTTACTGCAGTTTTCAATTAACAACTGGTTTTCAGAACTGGGTAAAGCGTTATTAGGTTTAGGCGTAGCAAATAGTATTATTGTTGGTGGAGTATTTATTCGGCAAAAACGCCCAGGAATGCAAGACTTCGGCTCAGGCCTAGTTGGCCTTGGGCTTATTCTTAATTATTTGTGCCTATATTTCCTTGGACCGTACTTTAATCTTATTCCTGATATTGCCTGCTTTGGCTTGTTATTGCTTAATACGATATTGGGTTATAGCTTATCGTTTAAACTCGACACCAAAGTTGTCGCGATTGTCGCTTTACTTGGCGGATCACTCGCGCCATTGATGCTACTTGATGGTGGACAAACGCCGCTATTGTACCTGCCTTATTTAATGCTTATCGGTATTTGCTCGATGGTACAAAGCCACAAATTAGCTTGGCCAATACTCATCGAAATTACCGCCTTACTCCATATAGCTTGCATACAAATACTCAGCTTATTTATTCAATTGCCGCTGTCTGTCATTGATTGGCAAACCGGCCTAGCAGTATTAATGATCAATGGGCTGTTCTACCTCTACAGTATTGCCAGCTTATTATTTGTCATCAAGTCTGCATTAACACCAAGGCTGCTAGCGGTTCCAATCGCACTTATGGTTTTTACTCTCTACACCCTAACGGAGTGGAGCATTTTTGCTGGTGAGCTATTTGCACTTAATGCATTGCTGTGTGGGTTGCTATATTGGGTAATTAAACGCGATAAAGATATTAGTGCCCTAGCCTTGGCTTTTGCCGGAAGCTTTGCTGGTTTTGCCGCACTGTTTTTACTCAGCGTCGAACTGATGGGTTTAGTGCTGTTATTAGAGGGATTATTGTTACTGTGGATTGGCTGTAAACAGTTGTTTAGCCCTATTAGAGCAGAAGCCTATGTCTTACTCGTACTAGGCATAATAAGCAGCTTTGCTTACGTCTTTGATGTGCTAGCCCTGTCACGCTATGACAATGATGGCCTATTAGGATATCAAGCATTATTGATTATATCGATGGCACTAACCTGTGCGATGACTTTTGTAGCGCAAAAGCTTCTGAGCCGCCATCAAGCTGATTTAATGCAATTTGAACACCTAGTAGTACGGTTTATCCGCGAGTTACTTGGAGTGCTCTATACAGTAACCTTGTTACTCATTAGCTTCTTTATCACCGAGCAATATTGGCTTAATACATTACCATTAATCAGCTTTTTACTACTGTACATGAGTGCTAAACACACCCTACGTTTTAGCGAAGTATTAGCCTGGTTATTGCAACTACCGTTATTAGGGTTAGTTATTTTTGGCATGATAGACGCTGATAGTCTTAGCTTTGCCGACCAAGCAATGAACGCTAAATTAGCCCGTTTTGAACTCTTTATCGGATTACTATTGGCGTATTATTGGTACAAAAAATATTATGCCAATGCCAAGTTAATCCACGTTGCTTACTATGTTCAGTTAGCATGTTATCTCGCGCTACCATTACTATTATTGCCCAAAGTCATACGCAGCTATCCTGACTACATTGCTATCTCATTATGGTTAAGCAGTATGATGAGTCTAGGTTTAGCTTACTTTATTAATCACAAGAGTCTTCGCTATGAGTCGCAAATACTCACGGTATTAGCAACCATGGTTACAGCAGCAATGTGCCTAGCAGAATTGTGGCAAGGACTTGCTGCATTGACAATAGGATTGCTATTACTCGGATTAATTAGTGTACGCTATGTACAATTACCAAAAAAGTGGCAGCAAATTACTACGCTACAATGGCACATTGCTCCATATTATATTGCCTTAGTCATAGCCGTAATAAGTCAAACTCTCACTAACCTAATCCATCCATCATGGGCAATAACAGCGTTAATCATCTGTGGATATTTTAGTGTTATTACCGAAAGAAACACACGCATAGGTCAACATTTTAAGCAGGCCTTAGCACCAAGTTATAGCTTGGCGTATTTTGCTATTTTTGCTTGTGCCATTTTACCCATCCTATTTCACAGCGAAACACAACTCACCCTTAATATTGATAATGTTCTGACCAATTTAGCAGAGCTTGGAGTGCTGATTTTATTAGGTCGTTATTTGTTAACAGCAAGATTAGGTATTAGAGCACACAGAAAAATTATCTCTTATGTCACGCTTAAGTGGGCTTGGCATGCTTTATTGGTGATAAGTTATTTACTGTGGAGCTATCAATTCGACCTAATTATTGCTGCACCAATGAGTGCAGTGCTGTTAGTTGTGCATGCTAGTGTGGTGATGTTTATAAGCTTACGGCCTCAACAAGCAAGCCTAGTCAGGCTAGCAGCATTACTATTTGCTTTGGCATGTATCAAAGTGATTGTTGTTGATATGGCGTCATTTGAATTAATTCAAAAAATCGTCGCCTTTATTTTGATTGGCGTTATTTTATTAACGGTTGCTTACTTTTATCAAAAAGCGAAAAACAGTCAATTGGCTGATGACATTACAGCCTAGTCATTAAATCTAGCTTGCTTACACCAATGGTAAGCAAGCGAGAAATACACTTACTTGGCGAATCTAGGTATGGACGGGTAATCAACAATAACGGCTTCTTCAAGTAGTGCACGACGAAGCATATCGTAAGCAATTGCCGTACTCATACTTCTCACAAGCTGACGTGAGCGCTTTGGTAACTTGACCATTTGACTGTATACGCCATGTTTAGTTGCTAATGCTATAGCGACTGTTCCAACGGGCTTATCATCTGAGCCTCCGTCAGGGCCAGCAATACCACTAGTAGCTAAAGCATAATCACTATCAAGAATACCTCGTACGCCTTGCGCCATCGCCTCAACAGTATCAATAGACACTGCACCATGATCATCTAAGATCTGTGGATTAACGCCCAGCACTTTCACTTTAGATTCATTACTGTAGGTCACTAAACCATGATGCAAGTACGATGAACTCCCTGCAAAGTCGATCAATTGACTGGTGATCATGCCACCTGTGCAAGACTCTGCCACACTAAGACTAAAACCAGATTGGTATAATCGATGATGGATCTCTGCTGCTAATGTTGGCCGATTTTCAGCAACAACCGCACAACCTAATAAAGCTTTAACCTGCTTTGTTACATCAGGTAGCTGACGGATAGCTTTTTCACCACGAGCAAAAATCTTAATTTCAATGTGTGGCATAGATGAGCGATAACCTAGCTCAATGCCTTGTGGCAAAGTGATGTCTGACAATGTATCTGCTAATGATGACTCACCGTGACCAATTGTAAGTAATTTTTCTAAAGCCGATTTTTGTTGTACACCGAACTCTTGAGTAATAAACGGAATAAACTGTTCAGTGATCATGTGCTTTAATTCAAACGGCACGCCTGGAGTAAAGAATAACCATGCGTTATTCAGCTTCACTCTAAAGCCACATGCTGTCCCAACAGGATTATCTACCATCACAGCAGAAGCTGGTAACCAAGCCTGCTTTAAATTACTCTTGGCCATTACACGATTATTACGCGTAAACCAATCTTCCAAATGTTCACGCCATTGCACATTTTCGACAAGGTCTTCACCTTTAGCTTTCGCCATGGCTAACGCAGACATATCATCACTGGTAGGCCCCAATCCACCATTAACAATAATGATATCTGCATGCTTACTGCGTTCTTGGAATGCAGCAACTAGGTCATCCATTCGATCGCCAACCGTCACTCGATGTTGCATCTCGATACCTAACTCCATCAAAGTATTCGCAACCCAAGCAGCATTGGTATCGACTATTTGGCCAGAGAGTACCTCTTCGCCAGTACAAATCATTTCTAACTTCATCATTATTCCTAATCCCATGCTATTGGCACTTAAGTTAGGGGAGCAATATGTGAATGGCAAGACAATAGATCGCATTTATCCAAAATTAGCCAATAAAAGACTTAATGAATTACAACAACACAACAGTAATATCTCAAAAATAGCTAAATTGATTATTTTGATATTGATTCAATGTATTAAAGTATTATCAAAAATGAAAGACAATACAAAATAATGTCGGACAAATTACAAGGCCTATTGCCGCTTAATGAAACAGAAATGTCGCGGTTGATTTTCACATACGAAAAAGGCCTTTGCATTGCAGCAAAGGCCTTCATCTTAAGGTGGCAGTGCGGACGCTGCTTATAATAAAGAATGAACTAGTCATCTGGCGTGACTGGTCACTTTCTATTGATTGAGAGTCAACCGTCCAAATAGATTGGATGAATGCAAAGCAATACCGGGAACGTTGTTGGACCAACTAAATTAATGCAGCGCTTGTGGCTGTTGATATCTGTTCGGGCAAAATGGGTAAGCTTCAGATACAAAAAAGCCTCGTCGTTAGACGAGGCTTCTATGTAATTGGCGGAGCGGACGGGACTCGAACCCGCGACCCCCGGCGTGACAGGCCGTGCCAGCTAGATTATATTAATATTACTTACTATACGTGAATTGTATTTAATTGATTTAAAATGCTTTAACTTAATGAATACTAGTTTGACGATTCAATACAATTAAAGTAAGTTTAATTGTCACGGTCACAAAAAACTTTCTATTTAGCGATCAATAACTGATCTCTTTTGACAATAAAATAGCTAGTAAAAAATCACCCTATCCTCTTCGAGGCATTTATGACTGAGATTTGCACCGTTTTCAACGCTCGATCTGGGATAAAAGTGACTCTACATCCGCTTGCAATACCAGCTTATGACTGGTTAACAATACTTCCCAAGCTAATTGACTGGAATACACTTCCTGCGTCGTTTACAGCCTCGTTATTAAGTGAACCACTAAGAGGTGTAATGCACTACGAATCGACCGAAAAAAATAGAAAAATTAGACATAAACCAACAAAGTTTTCACTTTACGCACCACTGTGGCCAGCGCTTTACTGGCCAGCTAATCACCCTCCAGATAGTACAATTTTGATCCACAACTCAGCGACAAACCAGCCAGACGATCAAGATATTGAGCGAGCTGCCTGGCTTTCAGTACTCAGTTTGATGATGTTCTCTGTAGATAGACGTTCCATAGCAGAACTACGCGATAGTTTACAAACCCAGTTACCTGAACACCTATCACGCACGCTATTCAATAAGAAGAAAATTTCTGATGCTGATCTGTGTCGATGGACTGGTTTAACCAGAGGCACCCTCATCCAACAGCGACAACGAGGAAAATCAACCACAACAACAGTAACGACTATTGATCCGTTAGAGGCTCTGGCTCAGCCATGGAGTCAGAAACATGAGTAATATTGAAACTAAAAGCCTAACTTTCAAACGTAGATGCACCTATTTAAGTAAAACAGTAGCGCCACCAACGTTAGAACAATCAACTCGTTTAGTTATTTTTCAGCACCTGACAAGTCTGTTAACGCTACTACCGGCAGGTTTCTGGACTCATTTCGATGTCTTACGTCCACAAAGCAAGAAACTCAAACAAAAATGTGCACCAACTAATCCAGAAGTGCCTAGTAGAATTGTTTTTAATAAACTCAAAACTGAGCGAATGTTGACTGAATGCCCTTATGCAGCAGCAATATGTACTCCTTTTCCTAACTCCAACTCAGAGCACGAGCATCGCTATCGCCGTTATCAAATCTTAGTGATTATGAGTTGCCTGAAACTCTATCTGGTGGGGCAGCACAATTCCGCTATTGAGAATGCACTGCGGGAAATAAGGTTAATGGCCACGGATCTTGATCACGTCCCTCTTCTCACACTGCTTCCAAGCTTCGACGATGATACTTCCATGCTTGAGTTATTTAGCTCGATGAGAGAAAAAAGAAAAGATCTCAGTTCGGCATTGCTCCAGAGAGGTATGAGTTTTCTCTATATCGTAATTTACGATGCTTACCGAATGTCCAAGGGAATCACTCGCCGCCGAGAACCTGAATTTAAACCTCAAGTTGATCATCACATCGAGTTCATTCCCCTTGAAGCAACAGATGAAACCGATTTGATCGTTCGACAACTTGAAATTACATCTCACACGAACACTGTCGAATTAGAAGATGAATCTCTACTTGTACGATCAGGCAAAGTAATTTGCGTGGTTGAAGGCAATACCCCTCATCAATCTCAAGCTTTAAAGGTGATACAAGGAAAACGGCTTGCTGAAGCGCTCAGCATTCGCCAACTAGCTCTACCTTGTAGCATTGAACAATCAAGCGACTATGATATTCAACAACTCATAAGTTGTTCTGTCGAAGCTCTTACCATTCATAATGAGCATTTTTTGAGTGCTGCTTGGCTCCTATTTTCACTTGTTAGCGGTCGTAGCCCAGAAGTATTTAATCGTAATCCAGCTGGAAAATCACAACTGAAATTGTTACGTGAAGTCCCCTGTTTAGTCATTCAACATAATGTACCTGCAACCACCCAATCTAGCGATTACGCTCACTTGCTGAATGATGTCGTGCCAAACTTAATCTTACCTATCCCATCTTTTCTAAGTATTTTAATATCAACAAAAGAAATGGATCCCAAAGAGTTGGGTAGTTTTATACAACATATCAATGACCGTCACCAAACACGCCTAACTCTAGGCCGCATTATACGGTACTTAGAGTTTTGGTTTATCAATCAGGGAATGGATAGAGCCGAAATAGCCCTAATCCGAGGTGAAACCAGTAAAAGTCGCCCAGCTCTCGCATATAGTAACTTAGATGCAGATGCCATTATCAGTCACCATAACCAATACATTCGGCATATTTTTAAACTCGCTAAAATTGATTTGCAACTACCTAAATTGCGTCCGACTCAAAAAACGTTAGGAAGTCGATTAAATCTACCTAGCCCTCTATTACACAACCTATTCAAATTGCTCTCACCACCAGCACGACCAAATCACAAAGCCCGATTAGATGAATTTATCCGATTTCACAATTATTATATATGCTATGTTTGGGCCCTATTAGCTTTCAGCACTGGTCATCGAGATGTTACTGCCCCTATGGGACGCCTAAGTGATTTTAACCCGAACCAAAATACATGGTGGATAAGCGATAAAGAGATACGTCATGGCCTATCAGCACGAACTGTCATTATCCCACCGATATCTGCACAGCAAACAGAACACTATTTGGAACATTTAAGGACATTATCTCAGCGTTGCCGATTCAGTGCTCCAATTCTTGCAGCTCGCTGTCAGACCGCATTAGACAGTAGTCAAAATCTACTTTTCGCCGTTTATTGTAGTAATGAGGGCCAGATCCATACGACCGATTTATCGCCAAGCCAACTCAATATCTTGCTGAATAACAAACTACCGTGGGCACACAATTGGCCTAGACATCACCTACGTAGTGAGCTCAAGCGAAATAATATTGCACCTTCACACATTGATGGGTGGATGGGACATGAAGAAATCGGTGAAGAAATGTTTGGCCGCTACAGTGTTCTGTCAATGTCCGACATGCACCATATTGCCAGCACGATAGAGCTCATACTAGAAAAACATCTGATAGAGGCCCTTCCAGGATGCCAAACCCATTAATTTTGGCCTCTGGCCGACATGACTTAATGCTACAAATGGGACGCGAATTACGTTTGGCAAACCGCCAAAAAGAAGACGAACATACCCTACGAGCTGCAATGGATATTTTTCGCCGACATCTCCCTGAAATACTCGAAGAACCACCTAGTACGGATAATTTTAATATAAAGTGGCCAATAATTGATGCCGAGATGGCAAAAGAGCTTAAAAGTGAGACAGCCTACCGACGTGCTTATTCGTTTATTTGTAATAAAATAGAGGAAGGTAACCGGCAAGGTATCTGGAGTATTGTCACTCCACCAGCTTACATTACTTTACGTCGTCAACGGCCACTACGAACCGAGTCTTGGCATAATAGAACCAATCAGATTGCTAACATCGCACAACAATGGCAACAACGTCTACTTTATCCCAATCCAACACCAAATCAATTGTTTGCCCAATGCCTAATTTGCGGTCTACTTTATGGTGGTCTTAACCGACCAGCGTTATGGCCGGCACTCGCAAAAACGTTGATAGATGCAAAACCTTTCCAAGGAAATAGAGAGTTTGCTTGGTTAACACTGCAAATTAACGCACAAGACGTCACCACGACCAATTATTACCGCAATGAAAATGGCCAATCAGAACCACAAGCCATCAGTGAAGTACATTATGTGCCAGATCCGATCAGCATGGGCTTATTACGAAGATTTTTACTCATACGCACTAACGAGTGGCAAGTACCTAAAAATATCGATGATTGCCACAACCTCATAGAACAAGAACTCGGAACAACACTCAGCATTACCGCTCTACACCATGGAGCAATATCGATAACCGAGCACCTACCAGGTATAAATTTACCACAGGTTTTATTAGAGTACGCTATTGGCCGCTCGCCAAGTGCTTCACTACCGAGCCCATATTTACAGCGTTTGTTCTGCCCTGATATTCATGAGTGTAGTGAAATGCAATATAACCATTTCAATTCAATATTTTTACTCAACCAAGTTAGTAACTGGGAAAAAACCCCTTTTGCGCGCAGTAAACGCCCTTTTCTACTACACAAACTTAAAGAAATCTTTCACCATGACGCTGCCAGGCCTGTCGGTAAACGCGAGATAATCAATCAACTTAATTCAATCAATAGTCCTGATCTGACCCTAAGTGAACAAGTATTGTTACAATGGTTACTCACCCACCTTACCGAACGTGACAATGCCGTATCAACCGCAAAAGCCTATCTAGATTCAATCGGTCAGGAATGGATCGCTAGCACACTGTTGTTACCACTGGATGCTTACCACGGGGAAGAGTTTTGTGAACTCTATCAAAGCATACTTAATCGCCCTAAGAGTCAAAAAGCTAGAGAGTATAAGGCTGGACGGCTAGAGGATATGCATCGATTTGCTGTCAGTCGCTTCCATTTTGAGCCTCTACCAAACTCCCTAATTGAAAGTGACCGTAGCATACCCCATGTCAGCGCATCTGTTGTTGATGAACCACTCTTTGCAGCCCTGCTAATACAAGTCGATCAGTTCATCGACATCGATGATCTACAGCGACGAATGCTTAAGAGTTTCCTCATCATGGCCTACCGCACAGGTCTACGGCCTGGGGAAATTGCAAAATTACGCCTCAAAGACATTGAACCGTCGAGCATAGGTTGGATCTTTGTTCGTGAAAATTGCCATGGACATAACAAAACAGATGCGGCGCTTCGCAAAGTGCCACTCTTTATATTACTGACACCAGAGGAGCACCCTACATTAACAAACTATATCGGCGAACGGCGCTTACTCGCATCGACCAATTCTGAACTGATATTTCATAAACAAGGCAACCCCCGAGACCCCATAGATACTAAGCATCTGTCGCTCATGGTGAAAAAGGTACTCCATGACCTGAGTGGCGGTTTATATTATCGCCTCTATCATCTACGACATAGTGCCTTATCGCGCCTGCAGTTATTGTTGCACCATGATCTAACTACACTACCAGCTCAACTGGAGCGCACCATGCTGCCTTATTCTGCAGCACAGCAGGTTGACATTTTGCATCTTATTGCGGGGAAAAGACGGGGGCGAGATCGTTATATGGCGTTGGCAGTTTTTGCGGGGCATAGCAGCCCAGAGATCACTCTTAGCACATATTTACACTTTACCGACCTCTTACTGGGTTGTCATTTAGCGACTAATCAGCAATCTATATCATTAGCAGATAGTCGATATTTCCTGGGTATTAGCACATCAAAAAGTACAATACTCATCAAGCAAGCCACCATCACACCAGCAAGATTACGCTCTTATGTGCTAAAGCGGATCGGTGAGTTTCAGAGTACTATTAAACAGAGCCGTATAGCGAAATCAATATCCCTACCAGCCCTACAAGAATCTAGTCATTATTTGCAAAGCGGTGCGGTACTCGCAAGATATCAATCTGGTCATGACTACAGAGATATTGCTTGGTTCTACGGCCTAAAAGATAGTCAAGTACAACGCTGGTACCAAAGTGCATGTCAACTACGTGAACTCATAACCCTCAAACTCACTTCGCGCTTGTTTCCAAAAAGTCGTGCTCATATGATAATGCCTGCGGAACCTAACTATATTGATGAAAAACAGGATGTAGCTAAAATACTTGCAGCTTGCCAAGCGATGCGTAAAGATCCCATTCAATTTAAGGAACTTAAATGGGCCATTAAATATAGCCTACTTCATTGCAACAGCTCTCGTTCAGGCATTCGATTTAGCGACCCACTCTTCTTTAACAAATTTATGGCGGTGGTGAGTCAACTCCTTCCCTGGAAACGCTGGCGCTTAAAATTGCACTATCCCAAAGGTAAGATGCTTAGTGAATGGAAGTGTCATGACAAGTTACAAATAAATGTGAAAGTATTAAGAAAAATTCAGCAATTTCCAGATGGACTGGGTATTTTATTACTACGCCACACTAACGAGAAAAAACGTATTGCACAGGGCTTAGAGCATTATTCTTCACACAGTCTGCGCTATGTATTTCATCGATTAGCCATTATTTTATTTACTGCAAGTGAGATCAAGCGCTGGCAATTAACCCCACTTATTACTAACGCGTGGCTACTGGTTGATACTATAGAAGAAACAACACTTGTAAAACTGCACTCACTCGACCAGTTGTACGACAAAGCAACCCCTTATGAAAAACACTTATTATCAAATATCAAACTGGAACTTTTTGATGGATTTGACCCTGAAATGTATGATTATATTCGAGATGCATCAACTCATGCTTTAGATCAGTGGATATACCAGGAAAGCAAGGATATAGAGTGACACGAATGTCACTCATAATAATGCATTAGCTTAGTCGCTTATACATCAATGCATCTCTAGGTGACTTTGCATACCAATAATAGTGAGGTACATTGGCAAACGCTCGGCGCCAGTTACACACATCAACTGATAAACGATCGCACATATGCACTATTGTTGAAGGAAGATAAGCATCGGTCTGATGCCTAAATTTGATACTCAGGCAACTGCTAAGAGCCTCAAATAATTTAGGCGCTGACTGCCGTAATACCGTTAACTGTTTGGCCAATACCATGAAATTAAATGATTCATGTTGTCCCAAAACACCATGTGCGCCCTGCACGTTATAGTAAAGGTGTATTTTACCGATATCATGCAGTAGCCCACCAATAAATGCCACACTCACACTTAAGGGTTCTAAACCGTGCAGTAAACTCAAAGCTGCTGCTGTCATAGCGACTTCATGGCTATGTTCGATCAAACCACCAGCGTAATCATGGTGGTGGTGATGGCTCGCCATTGCAGTGAGAAATGGCAGCATCAATTCGTCATCAGCCAGTACACTTTTATAGAATGATCTCAGGGCTGGGCTTGGCAAGTAATTCAACATCCCCCATATATCACGTAGCAAAGATTCCTTACCTGCTGGGACCCATGCAAAATGACGAGTAATCACCGCAGCATCTTCAATTTCCTTTATGACAACAATGTGATTGATGGCAAATACACCTTTGCGAACATCCAATTCAGCAATCAATAATTGCCCAAAAGGACAAACATGTGCCATTGTCGAAGGTTCAAGCCATATTGAGATATCCTGAGTAGCCGAAGTAAAATGCCAGCATTCCAGATCTTGCTCCACAGTTTGGCGCTGTCCCCATAATAATTCAGCAGATGTAGCATGTTCTAGGATCATTTTCATTCTACATCCTCCTGATCTAATTCATCTTGCAGCAGTTGCTCGAATGCAGCACCATCACGACCAACTAAATTTGGCACATAACGAGAATAGACCCGAAACAGCATACTAGTATTGGCGTGCCCAAGTTGCCGTGCTATCCATTCAGGACTCTCACCTGCCGCTAGCCACAAGGTAGCGGCGGTATGACGGGATTGATAAGGATTACGCTTATGAAGACTAAGCGAAGACAATAATGGATACCAAACTCGTCGGGTAACATTACGATGATTGAGTGGTTCCCCATTTCGAGCGCAGAATACAAATAGGCTCTTTTCTCCTGAATAATCCCATTGAGCGCGTAAGGCGTCATACACTCGCTGGCTCATCGCAATCGTCCGATGAGATCCGCTGGTTTTTGTCGGTCCAACTTGCCCTCGCACCAAAGACTGATGGATATGGATTAGTCGCGCCCCAAAATCCACGTTATCCCAAATCAGGCCATCGGCTTCACCCGTACGCAATCCGGTGAAAAATCTAACCGCATAATAAGGCCGAAAATCAGGCCGAACACTATTCAAAATAAAAGTCACTTCTTCCAGTGTGAAAGGCTGCACATCAGCCCTTGGCATGGGCAATGCTTTTATGTTTCTCCACGGAGACCCAAACTCCAACCGCTCTGCGGCCTCATTCAAAATTAGTCGCAAGTAAGTCATGATGTGATTTATTCTGGATGCTGATAACCGCTTGCCACTAACAGCATCCACTTCACATAACCTCAAACGGAACGCTAAAATATCGCATTTAGTCACCGCTCCGATTGCAACTTGCTTAAAATTAGGCTCAAGATGGCAGCGTAAAATACCCTCGACAGTTTCAATTTGACTTGCTCTCCACTCGACTCGTTTCTCTGCTAACCATTGTTTGGCAAAGACTGGGAATAGCATTTTCTCACCCGTAGCACGCTCAGCAGTCTGTTGAGCGATCAATTCAAACGATGCAATTTTAGGGCTATCTGGAAAATGATGAGCATAATTAAAAGTACCAAATTTTATTTGCTCCTCAAGCATCATCAATAACTTAGACAGTTTTTTCCGATTAGTGGGATTATCAATCAATTTAGTCTGCTCTCTGCAACGAAGTCCTTTATAACGAAAATCTAAGTAAAGTTTACCGTCACGACAATTTACGCTACCCATAATAATCTCCTTACATCAAGCCAATAACATTATGAGCCGCAAGTCCTTGTAGCATCGACTCTTCTACTCGCTCCCAGATGTAAAGAATTTTGCGACCACCAAATGGGCGAATGTAATGAACACCTTCAAACAGCACAGCGTCCTTAAGGCACTGTCTAATCGTCCGGGCATCGTATTTAATCCGTGATGAAAGCTCATCAGTTGTAAGGTAAGTATTCATAATACACTCCAAATTGAATCACAAAAGAGTCATTTGACTCATCTAGGAGTAATATGGCTCACAAAAATTCAATAGTCAATACATTTTGCATCATGTATGAGGCATTTGATACAATCATGATTAAAATGACGTATGGATACTATAATGATCAGAGTTTTTTTAATAAAATTATTAGATGAAAAATCGTTTCATGAAAAACGACGTATAACACTTTCGGAGGTAGGCGAGAAAACTGGCATCAGCCGAGCCACCTTGACTCGAATTGCAAACGTATCTGGCAACGTAACCAATACAGACACTATCAATGCGCTGTGTAAATACTTTGCTTGTCAACCTGGTGATTTATTGGCTTATGTAGAAGATGAGAATGCAGATGACGAAGAGACTGAAAAAAATAATTAGCTATAGCTATAATAGTCATTTGCTGAAAGTAAAATTTAAGACGCTACTATAAAAAAATTATTCAATAAATAAAGATACTCAATACTTGCGGAGAGAGGCATGAAGCAGAGTTTTTGAGTATCTATAACAGTTGAATCCATTGGGTTAGAAACCTACTAAGCACAAGTCACCTTAAATGTTACCAGACAGCATATAAGTTAATGCACATGGAATACCATTTAACCCAGAATAAAAATGCTTTAAAACAGCATTTTTGTCTTTTAAACTGTGTAATCACCTGCTGGTCAATTCTCAGTACTGGGTACTTCAACTTGGATTTTGACATATATTATTAAATCGATACTATTCAACGGTTCCCTTAAGAGGTATCTTGGATTTAGATTTCAGTAAACCAGCGTTACATACAATAAATTGAATCCATATCATCATTTATCAGCAAGTGATCATTTTACTTATACGGATTTAATTCAATGCGGCGATACAGTAATAGGTCATCGACTTCAAAATCTTCCTAAGCAAAGTGAATCTTGGAAAGCACTCAGTGCCCTGGCCACTTATGTACTCGACCCCATTGTCGATCAATTTGGTCCAATAACGCTAACTTACGGGTTTTGTTCACCTGAACTCGCACGACTTATTGCAAAAAATGTTAATCCCCACATTGCGCCACATTTAGATCAGCATTGCGCACACGAGCTTAATACTAAGCAATATTTGATTTGCAAAAGACTTGGCGCAGCATGTGATTTTCCCATTAACAATACAGCAATCTCCATGCAACACGTCGCACTTTGGATATGTCAAAACCTACAATTTGATCGTCTCTACTACTATGGTAAGGACCGCCCATTACACATTAGCTTTGGCCCTGAACAAAACCAATTTATTCAAACTATGAAAACCAATGCCGACACTGGCCACAGAGTACCGTCTAAAAAAGGCCGTGACGACTTAGCCATAACGGTTATTCAGCAAGTGGATTATTAACAGTAAAACGAGGCAGTATGGATAAACCTCAAACAGAAATAGATAAAACGTCGCAATGGCTAAGCAGTAAAGACACCATGCGACGGCTAAAAGTATCCTCTTGTCATTTAATGCATATGCGCCAAGCAGGAAAAATTAACCACAAAAAACAAGGCAACAGTTTTTGGTACTTAATCGAACAAAAGTAAACGTCGTTGAGATTTATCACCTAAACGAAACGGAAATACATTATGGATGCTGTTTTATTTAAAAAACTAATAACAACAATGCCGTTAGGTAAAAAATTACCCGACGCCCATTATCTACACCAGGACGGATTCGCTGAAATAGATGAACAACTCAGTGGTTTCATCATTGCGGTGAGTAATGCGTTAAAAATCCCATTCGACGATTGGCAAGTTATTAAGCTCAGTAAAGCTGAATTTAAATTATCACTCTTGTCATACCCTACTTTTTTTACCGAAGCCTACCCTGCACTTACCCAAAGCGTCACCGTTGATTTAAGTAAACTTGAACATCGCATCACCCAATACATGTCCAGCGACAACCCACCCATTTTGCATCGCAAAGAAACCATGTTGCCAATCTCACATGCTTGTTACCAAGAATTTGTCGCCATAACACAAGAAGGTGAAAATGCAGGCTTGTATGCCAAAAGTCGCATGATAGGTTTTAAACAGTCATGGGAAAAAATAATCCAACAGCATGGTTATGAACTCGTTGATGGACGACTTTTTAGAAGTTCTAGTTTTGCATCTGCAAACGATGACAGCAGCAATATAGACCGATATAAAACCGCATTGGTACGGCATGATCTAAGCTCACCGATGAAACATCTAGCAAAACAAAGTTACTTAAATGGTGATTACAGTGTATTTGATTATGGCTGTGGTCGAGGGGACGATTTAAGAGAGCTACAAGCCCACGGTTTAGAAGCACTAGGTTGGGACCCTAACTTTTGCCCAGACTCAGACAAAGTGGAGTCCGACATTGTCAACATTGGTTTTGTCATTAACGTCATCGAAGACGCAATAGAAAGAACGGAAGCTATACGAGGCGCTTGGCATCTTTCTAGAAAGTTATTGGTAGTGTCAGCCATGCTGGCAAATGACAGCTTTATTAGTCAATTTACCCCCTATAAAGACGGTGTCATTACCTCACGTAATACGTTTCAAAAATATTATGCCCAAGCAGAGCTAAAAGGTTATATCGAACGCACTTTAGACGAAAATGCTATCGCTGCTGCGCCAGGCATTTATTATATTTTCCGCGACAAAATTGAAGAACAACGCTTTTTAGCCAAGCGCCATCAACGCCATCATCAATGGCATCAAATAACCACACCGACGCCAACAACCGAAGAACAAGCGCGATTATTGTTCACCCAACACCAAACATTGTTAACCGCTTTTTGGGACCGATGCTTAGAGCTTGGCCGCTTACCAGTAGATGACGAGTTTGCCGACTCCGCCATCATTAGAATGCATTTCTGTAACGCTAAAAAAGCCTTTAAATTACTCATACAAGTACAAGGCGAATCCGCTGAACTTGAATTTGAACAAGCCATAGCCTTAAGGCGTGAAGACTTACTGGTATATTTTGCATTAAGTCAGTTTGAACAACACAAAGGCTACAGCCACCTTCCCGAAGAGCAAAAACGTGACATCAAAATATTTTTTGATACCTATAAAGTCGCTATCAATGAAGCCAAAGTATTGTTATTTGCCATCGCAGATACCCAACTTATTGAACAAGCTTGTATCGACGCACACGACAGCAAACTGCCCGCAAGTAAACTCAATACTGGCCACTCCCTAGAATTTCATAAGCAATATTTAAGTTACCTCCCTGCACTACTGCGTGTTTATGTTGGCGCAGCAGTACAACTGTATGGCGAGCTGGATGAAATTGATTTAGTCAAAATTCACATCACATCAGGTAAAGTCAGTTTCATGGGCTACGACAACTTTGACACCATCCCGTTACCTACTTTACGTGAACGCATCAAGGTCAAAATGTGGCAGCTCGATGTCGACTTTTTTGATTATGTGGAAGTTGATAAGAGGCCGGTGTTGATGGATAAGCATTGTTATCTAGTAAGTGAAACTACTAAAGAGCACTCAATTTAAATTCTATTCATGACTTTTAGCTGTAGAAAATCGTGTTAATAATTTATCATATCGTCTGTTTTCTACTATCCAAACTGCTTAATTACGTCAAAAACCATCAAACTAACGTCAAATATTTAAATAAAACCATAAATAACGTGATATTTTCACGTTAGCCGTTATAATTCACGTCAAATTTAACGTTAGGCTATCGTGATGAAAAGTGCACAAGACGGATATTGTTTTTCTTTCCCTGCTGTTAGAGGGATCCAGGCTGGAAAACCATTCTATATTGCTACTTGTCCATTAAGCACCATTCCCAAAATTTTCGTCTTTGACGAAGATGAAGTACCGCCAGAATTGCGTGCACAGCGCACATTAAATAAAGCGCGTATACCTGAAATGGTGCGTTATCTTGTCGATAATCCTGACGACTATGTATTTTCTGCGTTAACAGTATCTGTGGCTTCGAGTGTTTCATTTGATGAAAGTGAACACTCAGAATCATCAAATTTAGGCACGTTAAGAATCCCTATGAATGCACAGATCCTTATTAATGATGGGCAGCATAGACGTGCAGCGATAGAAGCTGCATTAAAAGAACGTCCAGAGCTTGCATATGACAATATTCCAGTGCTGTTTTTTGTCGATGAAGGCCTAACTCGCAGCCAACAAATGTTTGCTGACTTAAATAAATATGCTGTTAAACCAAGTCCTTCTTTAGCCGCACTTTACGATAGCCGTGATGAAAGCAGTGAATTAGCTAGATACCTTGCCCAAAAAGTGAAACCTTTTGCAGGTTTTACAGAAATGGAAAAATCCAGCATCAGTTCAAAAAGCGGCAAGTTATTTACCTTAAGCAGCCTAAAGCAAGCTAATAGAGCGTTATTTGGTAAAGGCATGAAAGACTGTTTTACTGAACAAGAAAAAGAATTAGCTGCTGAGTTTTGGCAAGCTGTTTATGAATCAACACCTGAGTGGCAAATGGTTATTAATAAGCAACTTGCTCCCTCTCAATTTCGTCAAGAGTATGTACATGCCCATGGCGTTGGATTACATGCTTTAGGCTCATTAGGTTGTGCGCTAATTACTGCTCAACCAGACGAGTGGAAAGAAACAATCAAAAAACTAATAAATGTGGATTGGAAAAAGTCTAATCCTATTTGGGCAAATAGAAGTATGTTACATGGCAAGCTCAGTAAAGCTTCCACCAATATCATGCTAACAACCAATGCTCTTAAGCATGCATTGTCTCTTTCGCTCACCCCAGACGAGCGCACCCTAGAAAATCAATACATTCCCAATAGTGAGGCATCTAATGGCTGATTTATTCCAAGCCGATGCGCTAGATGATGAGCAGAACGACTATATTCATAAAGAATTTTTTGCTGGTTTCAAGCGATACAAAAATAGTAATACGCTCCCTGCTGAGCTGCATAAATATGACAAACTTGATGATGCATTAAAGCATCAGATTAGTATTAATCTATGCCGTGATTTATTAAAAGAGCACAGCCACAACGAAGGTTTTTTACTCAAACACTTTATAGATGACGTGCAAAATGTTTATTGTGCTGATAATCGCCCATGGGTTATTGGCTACAGTGGCGGTAAAGATTCATCTGCAGTGGTTACATTAATATACTTAGCCTTACTGTCACTAGATGAAGCCAAGCGTACTAAACCTATTTTTATCGTTGCATCTGACACCTTAGTTGAAACACCACTTGTGGTTGATCACGTTAATCGCTCATTAGAACAAATTGGCAATCAAGCAAGACGTGATGGATTACCAATAACCACGCATAAAGTAGTGCCGAAACCAGATCAAAGTTTTTGGGCATGCTTGTTAGGCAAAGGTTACCCTGCCCCGACTCAAAGCTTCCGTTGGTGTACTGAGCGGATGAAAATCGATCCTGTCAGTAACTTCATTAAAGACAAAGTATCGACTCATGATGAAGTCATCGTAATTCTAGGGTCGCGCAGCCAAGAAAGTGCTTCTCGTGCACAGGTTATTGCTAAACACAAAATTGAAAATACCCGTTTAGCTCGCCATACCACACTATCAAATGCTTTTATCTATACCCCAATTGATACCTGGAGCATGGATGATGTGTGGAAACTCCTTCGATCTTGCAGCCTTGAAGTCACCATTTCCCCTATGGGCATAGGAAAAAAATGGTCAAACGAATATGATCTTGAATGGCAAACACCCTGGGGCGTTAATAATTTAACACTTTGGAATTTGTATAAAGACTCATCTGATCAGGGCGAATGTCCAATGGTCATTGATGACAGCACGCCCTCTTGCGGTAACTCACGATTTGGTTGCTGGACTTGTACCGTTGTCACCAAAGACCGCGCAATGGAAAGTTTAATCAAAAGCGGCGAAGAATGGATGCAACCTCTTTTAACGTTTCGTAATAAGTTAGCGGAAACCAATATTCCAGCCCACAAAGAAATATACCGAAACTATAAACGTCGACAGGGCCGCGTCAACTATCAAAGAGTAAAAGAAGGACAAGAGCTATCTTCAGAGCGAGCTCATGTACCAGGCCCTTACTGGTTAAAGTATCGTAAAGAATGGCTAACAGAATTATTAGTACAACAGAAAACATTTAATGAAGATGGTTACTCAGTCACCTTAGTCACTGAGCCTGAGCTACATGCAATACGGCAAGAATGGTTAAACGATCCCAATGAGCCAGATTGGGCAGATTCGTTACCCACAATCTATCGTAATGTGTACGGTAATGATCTTAATTGGGTCATTAACGATAACAGCAGCTTTGGTGAAGTTGAGGCTCAAATCCTTCAAGGACTTAGCCAGCAACACAATGTAGAACCAGAAATGGTTCAAAAGTTATTAGATCTCGAGTTATCTCTAGAAGGGCTTAGCCGCCGTAGTGGCGTGTTCGACAAAATAGGCACCTTGCTTAGACAAGATTGGGGAACACTTGAACAGATTAAAGAAAAGCATACTGAACTACAAAGTAAGTCTGCTTTCGATATTCATAAAGACCAAATAGATAAGTATGAAGCTGAAATACTCGCACTTGAAAAACAAACCAAGGTGGAATTCTAGATGATTATCAAAAGCTTGGTGATAAATAATTTTCGAGTATTTCGAGGTGTTCATGAAATAGACCTCGAACCAAGAGTAGTCAATAAGCACCAAACTAAAGCTGCTCCAATTATTTTATTTGGTGGTTTAAATGGTGCAGGTAAAACCTCAATACTGTCTGCCGTACGTGTCGCTCTATATGGGCGAGCTGCATTTGGTAGAGGTATGAACACCGCTGAATATCAAGCGCAACTCGATGCATTAATTCACAATGGCATCGGTATCAGTGAAAACAAAACCTCAATCCAACTTGTTTTTACTCACAGTTTAAATGGTGTTGAAAACGAGTACCGTGTAACTCGTGGCTGGAGCAAAGGCCATAAAGATAAGCTCGTTTTAGAACAAGATAATAGCGAACTCAGTAGTATGAGTTACGAGCAATGCCAGAGCTTTTTAAATGAGCTGATCCCGCCCGGGATATCTGACTTATTTTTCTTCGATGGAGAAAAAATTGCCGAACTCGCTGAAGATGATTCTGGCGAAGTATTGCAAACAGCCGTTCGCCGCTTATTAGGTATAGATGTCGCAGAAAGACTGAGAAACGATTTAGCCATATTCTTAAAACGTCAAGATGCTGCCGCAATGCCTGAAAATATCAAAGCGCAAATTGATAAACTTGAGCAGCAGCGTAAAGATGCTGAGCATCAAGCCATTGAGCTTGCCAACAAGTCTGCATTTTGCCGTGCCAGAGTTGAATTGATTGCCACTGATATCGCAAAAACAGAGAATGAGCTATCTTCTCGTGGCGGTGCCTGGGCACAATCACGTGAACAAGAAAAAGCACAACAGTACGAGCTTGATGCAGAGCGCAAAGAGTTAGAAAAAACCTTAAGGGCTGAAATCGAAGGCAACCTGCCCTTTGCGCTGGCGCCCAAAGCATTACAGAAATTGTTAAATCAGCTTGAAGCCGAGAAAAAAACAAAACAAGTTGAACACTTTAATAATGAATTAACTGACTTTATGGCAGAGCTTGAGCAAAAGTTATCATTTGGTTTATCCGACTCATTTGTCGCTATCCAAACAATAAAATCTTGCTTTGAAGAACGCCAAGCAGCGCAAAGCAATACTGACATCTTATTAGATATCTCTGACCGAGAATTTGATCAAGTTAATGCGCAAGTTAATAGCCGTGCTAGCGAATCGTATCAACGATTCGACCTTGCCCGTAAACGCCTAGAAATAGTTGAAGAAAAAATTGCTAATATCTCAATCAATATCGCGCGTGCGCCAGAGCAAGAACAACTTGAAGAACAGTTAGAGCTGCTTAAAAAGTTCAACAGCCAGCGCACAAGTGCAATTATCGAATTTAAACAACTTACCGAAGATGCTAAACGAAAATACCGTGAAGCCATAGACTTCGCCCGTAAAGTGCAAAAGCTGCATGACAAACATAAAACAGCTTCAACTGCAGAAGCCTCTGTCGCCAATGCATTAAATACCCATGCATTACTTGCAGACTTTAGTGAACAACTAACAGCTGTAAGAGTAAAGCAGCTTGAAACTGAGTTTATTAAAAGTTATCAAAAGCTTGCTCGTAAAGAAGACTTAAAATTATCTGCACGCATCAACACAGATACATTTGATGTTGAATTAATTGACGAAAATCAGCACGTTATCAACCGAAAAGGATTGTCTGCCGGTGAAAAGCAAATTTACGCTATTGCGATATTAGAAGCTTTGGGTAAAACGTCGGGTAAAAAGCTGCCGATAATCATCGATACGCCGCTAGGCCGACTCGACTCGAAACATCGTGACAAACTAATAGAACATTACTTTCCTGAGGCAAGCCATCAAGTCATCATTCTGTCGACTGATACTGAAATTGATGAACAATATTTTGGCAGCGATTATCTTAAAGATGATATTTCACATGCCTTTGAAATCCAGTTTGATGGTAAAACTAAATCATCTAGTTTAAAAGAAGGTTATTTTTGGGAAGCGCATACTCAGCAACAAAGTGCTAATCATGGCCAACAACACAAAAAAGTAGGAGCGAACTGATGCTACCTAATCGCATGAATTTAACTAAACAGACTGAAGAAAATTTAAAAAAACTTAAACAGTTCACGGGGATTTCACCCAACGTTTCAGCAAGAGTCGCGTTTTTTAGGTCTATTGAATCAGGGTTTAAGTGCACTAATACTGCTACGATAAAACTAGATGGTGCATTGGTGTTAGATAAAATCACTTGGATGGGAGACACCCAACTAGTGACCGAATTGATGATGAAGATGCACTACCCCGATTTACAAGGAAGAGAACTTATGGCCGCGTGGGCGGCACATGTTGAGGATGGGATTGCTGCAATAAGAAATCATAAAAGCTTATTTGAGTTATCGATAAAACTATAAAGATGTAGCCCCCCAATGAAATAAATCATAAATTTTAGGATTGGCCAAACTAATTTAAATATCGTTTGGCCAAAAATCACTATTTTATATCATAATAAGATATAAGGAGTTTTTTTATTTTTTTACCATCATTTTTATTCCTTACCTTTTCTACATCCAATAGACCAGTGGAAACTAAAAGTGTATTTAAAATTCGCGACTTACCAATACCTGATGCTGTAAAATAATCATTAGAAAAATCAACGTTCCAAATCGGTTGACAAAATAATTTGAAATCATTGATATCAAATTCACCTTTTTTATTACTTAAATATCGTTTGAGCAACGTAAATAATGACTGTACACCGACTGTTTTGTACAAATATGATTTTTCGTCATAATGGTCATCATTGAAAATAAAATTGATGAAATCAAAAATAATTTTTTCAATATTTTTATCCTCTCCATTTATATACATCACCCTAAGTGGTAATTTAGTGTTTCCACCTAAAGATTCACGACCTTTTTCATTTCGATAGTGAAGTATAATATCTCTATCTTTTTTTGGATTGGAAGTAATTAATCGCAATATTGATTCAACTAAAGCAGCTAAAGATAAATATCCTTTTTTATCTTCAAATGCTTGCGCACCCAGAATAATCTTATGTTTAATTTTACTATCATTTGAAAAGTTTAAATTCCGCACAATGGATACACATAATTTTTCTGGTGACCAAGTTATACGATCCTCATTTTCAGTACCGAAGCCATAAAGTTCATATGCTAAGCTTCTAGATACTTTCTTCTGATTTGCGTTGATTGAAGCAAACAAATATGCCTGATAAGGAGTTGGCAGATCTAAATATACAACACATAATAACTCAAGGTCTTTACGCTCAGATTTAATACATCCTGCTAATCTATGCTGACCATCAATAATAGAAGCTAACTTTTTATCTGTAGGTATAATTAACGTGCATGCACCTGAAGCATCTTCTTCTACACGCCATCTTTCATTGTTGTTAACTAGGCCCCCTTGTTCAGAAATATTAGCACCTATAACTATAGAATTTGGAATTGCACATTCTACAGAGTTTACATATTGAGCAATCTCTTTATCTCTACCATCCTCTAATGGTCTTTGCGTTCCAGTTATTGGGGAGAACACATTATTTAAAAAACCACTTTTTTTATATTTAGCTCTAGCTGAATAAGATATTGAATATAATTCATTCGCTTTCATTTTAAAGACATAAAATGTCCCTAAAGGTTGAGTTATTTTAAAAGCCGGAATTTCATATAGATTAGTCATGGTTTTCTCCCAATGGACTTCCAGAATCTTTAGAATCAAAATCACTTGTCGATATCAAGTTCCATATCCATACAAATACATTAAGTACTATAGCCCACTCTAAAAAATTTAAATTTAAAAATAAACAATCTAATTCTTTATTTTGTAAGTTCATGGATAATGCTTTTCCATAAAATAAACCACCAATAATGGATAACAGAATTACAACTATTGTATTGGCATATTTGAACCTATCTGTATCTTCGGTCATAAAGCTTCTATGCAGCATAATGGAAACAAGCGAACCAATACCAAATGTAAACCAAGCTGCAGGTAGTAAATAGCTACTGTATCCAGGCCAGTCAAACCAAACAGGCCACCATATCCCCACCATAGAGAATGGAATCAAAATTATAATTTCCTTCCAAAAAGCTGACTTAAAAAATGCATTTATAATTCTATGTCCTTGGAATTTAAAAAAAGACATACACTTTTCTCCACGTAATATCACTCATCAATTAATTTCCAAAAAGCTTTATCTTTAATCCGCCTAATCTGCTTATCACCATCAATATACAGACTAGTGTGTTATTCTAGTTCTCGAATATCTTGATAAATAATTCTTATTCTCATATGTAAATTAATGATCACGTTAGCCTCGAACTTAAAGAAGAAACCTTAACCACTCTTGCCCCTTGCTCAACTTGTCCATTAGCTTTCATATGCAAACCTACAGATATACATTCGCCCTTCTTCAACTTAGCTAATTCTTGTAACCAAGCTTTTTTACTTGAAGATGGTACTGCTTGCTCTAATAATTTAGCGTAGCTATCAATTTCAGTTTCTGCTGGTGCAAAAAATAATTTATGCGCTGCTTGAAATAGACGATCTTGTTCATCTTTTTTCAAATTACTTAATGTTTGCGTAGCAAGAATTAACGACAGACCATATTTACGCCCTTCGGTTAACATCTTTCCGAGTGGACTATCTAGTTTTTGATCTAGATTTTGAACTTCATCTAGCACTACGGGTAAAGGATTATTTTTATCACCATTGGTACATGCATAAGCATATAAATCCCAAAGAATAAACTCTGTAGCTAATCGCCATATATCTCTAGATAACCTAGCAAGTTGAATTAATCGAGTCGTCGGTTGTTCGGATTTAAAGATACCTTCCCATCCTTTGGACAAAATGTCGGATGAAAAAAGGTTTGCTCTTACCATAGGGTTAAGTTTATTGGCCAATGCTTCGCCATGCTTTCCTTCGTCTTGCAAGTCTTTTAACATTAGATCAAAGCTATAATTGCCGCCATGCAACTCAAGCCCCTCTTCAATCACTTTGATTAAAGTTGGCAATTGTTGGCTACCAATATCTGAATAAACAGCATTAAAAACCGATGCAACCCTAGAAGCCACATCATGTGATTTATCAGCTATCTCAAAGCCTGCAACTTCTTGCGTTAGTTTATTAAAAGGGTTTATCTCTAGTGGCTTATGAACAACCAAATCTGTTCGCGGTTGTACTTTGTCTTTAAACTCTGGTTCTAGCTGTTCCGGTAAAAAACCATTTGTATAGTCTATTACCAAAGAATTAAGTTGATGTTTAGCTAGCTCCATCAATAATCCTTGTATACAGTAGGTTTTCCCTTGTCCTGACCGACCAAAAACAATTAGATGTCTATTAGCTAGCTCTTTATTACCATACTCCCAATAGATCGGCTGTTGAATATCTAATGATATACCAATCAAAATCCTACAATTTTCTATATTGGGTACCTTAAGCGGTAATAGTGAAATATCGGTTAGTTCTTTGGTTTCACAAACTGGGAAGGATTCAACCATGGTTTGTGTTGGAGAAATATTAGTTTCGTATTCATTTACTATTACAGAAGTATCACCATTATTAGTGTAACCTAATGATGATTGACTAAAGCAGCGCGCTAAAACATGTTTATGGATACATACGCGCTCATTAACAAAAGCAAAAGCTTCATCCCGATTCGACGAATTATCCAATGCTTCCCTACAAATATCAGATAAACCTGTATATTTAATTTCAGTGTTAGAAACAAGATTTTGTCTAAAAAAATATTGTTTTCCAAAATCAATTGCATGCGATTTTAGTAAAGAAATATAGAAATATTTATTATATTCCTTATCTAAGTGCATATTTAAATGAGACTGTATTTTTTCACCTTCGATTATACGATCATCTTTATCTATATAGTCGAATGCAAGATTTAAAATAGCATCTATATCTACACCATTAAAAGCGTTGTTTTTATGTGCATAATGAGTTTCATCGATTCGAAGTATTTCGCCATCGGTTAATAGTTTATCCAAATAGAATGACGCATGCCCAAGCGACTGGCTTCTAATTTTTGAAGCCACATCGACTTTAGATAAAGGTTTTAATGATTTAATAAATAAATCAACTAAAACTATTTTTTGTGAAGCCAGACTAAATTCACTGTCAAGGCTAACTGTATCAGCTCCTGATTTCCCATTAAAGTAGACACCACACGATTCACCAAAAGCCCTCACAATATGTCTAATCGTATAATACTCTTCTGCAAAACCAACAGGTATGAATATATCAGCATGTAGGTTTACAGAATCTCTTCCCGCATGCTTATATTCATTTAGTTTGGAATGAACTTTGTGCAAAATTATTTGCTTATCATCATCACTAATATTTAGATAACAAATGTGTTTATAAGTGCCACGTCCATTTTGATATAAATATTCTTTATCAGCAGCATAGCCTAAAGTATTTTCTTGACGATCAGTATAAAAACCGCCTGAAGTAATGTTCTTCTCATTAGCATGCTTTTGTACATTTTGATAACTGTCACCACTTGGGAAGTCTAACAGAGCATTGGCTATCCCTGCTACTTTGGATAATGCAAGTGGCTTAACATCTTCTTCGTTCCTCTCAAGTACACATTCTTGAATCCAAATAACAATTTGGTTCTCAGCAACAGCTAATTCAATATTCATATTTTCATGTAAAAACCAAGACAAGTCTTCTATATTTGCTGGTGACTTATTCCACACCCAAAACTCTTCGAATACGGTCTTACTCAAGTTTGGAGTTATTACTTTTCTAATTTCATTTTCGTCCAATGCACAACAAATTTCTAAGAAAGCATAAAAACTTTTATTTGTATTAAAATAATCCCTCAGGATAGGAAACAATGGAGTTCTTAATTCACTGAGATTAGTTTTTGTTATTGCCCAAATAACTTTTGGTGAAACACTTAACATTGCAATAAAGTTCTTTTTAGCTTTTAACTCTATTTGTCGAATTCTTTCTCTTGTAATCCCATAGCTATTACCAATATCTTCTAGAGTTTCATTACCACAATTTAACCCTAAACGACGAGATAAAATATCAATCTCACGGGTCTTTTCGTGTAAAAAATAACGTTTAAGATCAGTAATTAAATACTCTTCAAGTACATCAAGGCCAAGGTCGAAATTTTCTAACTGTGAGTGCATTTCACCTTGTGAACTAATTGTAAGAGAACCTTTGTCTAGCAACGCCCTAAACTCCATAAACTTAGTCACTTTACCTTTACCGAAGCCTCGAATAGCCTCTAGTGACGATATCGAAATCCCCTTGAATTGGTTGACTGTTAAGTTTTGTCCAAACTCTCTCAACAAGGTATTGACTAAAGCTCTATAATCATCGGTTACATTTATAGTACTAAGTTTGACGGATTCATAACCCTTTGTTTCTTCTAGTATGGTAATTGATTCAATATTTGTTAATGAATCTTTTAATCTATAAAACGATAAGATATCAGAAGAGTCAAAATCTCCAACCGAATCTAAGTCGCTTTCCATTAATGTTAAGATATCATTTATATATATATCTTTTTTGAAATATCTTAACAATTTTTCGACAAAAATTGTTAAGTAATCAGGATAATCAAATTTTACCAAGCTTTCTTGTACAGCATTTGTATAAACGTCATTTTTAGGTTCGTCATATGTATTTTTTTCAATATTCGCAGGAGAAGTGACAAAGTCATCGCCATTAGATTCTATAGGTTGGTTGATAAAAATAGTCAGGTCGCTTTTGAGTAAGCTTAATTTTGATATTTCTGGATAATCTGAGAGTTTTTGGTATTTTTTAGATAGCTCTTCTATAGAATTTTCATGGATCATTTTGACAAATTCGTGAGGCAAACGAAGTTTTAAAACATTAACCTCGATATCTAAAACACTCTCAATTCGAGAGCGTTCCATACCCTCATTGACAGCGAACGCTATTCCTTCTGGATAGTTAGCTAGATCACAAATCTCATAATCACCTTGTAATAATAAGTCAGCACTATTTCGTATATTTGAAAAATAATTTTCAGGAAAAACATTATATAATTCAAATTTGTCTATTTGAGTTAAAACTTGTTGGATAAAGAGTGAGCGATACACTTTCCCTTTAAATGTTTTTGGCTCAAGTAGCCGCTTCATATGATCTGCTAATGCTTTTGCTTGCTTTACAGCCTTGATAAAATCAGTTCCATTCCTTCTTGTTTTTACTTCTAACGGTAATAATACAAGTTGATTATTTTTAATACCTACGAATAGGATGTCGTCAGATAATGCACCTGTAGTTTTATTATGTAGTCTCGCAGAAAAATCATTGTCTTTAATTTCTAAACCAAGGTTACCAGTTACTCTGAGCATTTCACCTACGGATAGAGGAACCCAAGTAATATCACTCGTAATGAGTAAACTAGATAAAAACTTATACGCTGCAACAATCCCTTGTTTTTCCTTTATTTGTTTTTTGGTGTTTTCCGTTTTATTTTTACCAGATTCTTTAACAATGCTTAATAACCATTGCCCATTCAATGCATTAAAAGAATTAATTAATTCATCAGATTGGCTTTGTAATAAATTTTTATAAAGGGCTACACGAGAGGATACTGTTATAGCGTCATATGCTACTGAGTTGGTGTATTGGTCAGCATAGTGGATTAATATTGTATCTTTGGTATCGAAAAACTCTAGAGTAACTTTGGGGTCAATGATGCAAGTCCATAAACTTGAATCATATGACTTAGATAATTTATCTCTAAACGTATCTTTAACTGCAAGTACTGGTACATTGCCTTTAATGTATTTAGCCGATTTATCTCGATACGCAAAGAGTAACTGGTTATATAGGGAGGCTAAACTAATGGATATATTCTCAACTTTTACATTCTTCAAGCCAAAACCAGTATAAAAAACTTGATTTTCTAAATAAGAAGCTTCACCGGATAAAACACCATTACATACAATGCCTGACTTACCTTCATTTACGTTATTTGGTCGTAGAGTAACTTCTTCATTATTTTTGAAAAAACTTAAATGGGCATAATCATAATCAGTAAATTCTCTTACTTTATGAATAGTAACATTTTTTCTTATTTTGAATATTAGATCATCCAAAACAGCTTCTTTATCTGAACTGTTTAAGCGAACTAGCTCACGTAGTTCTTCAATTTTTCTTGTTTCAGAAAAATCTTCAAATGCAGTAAAATGATATTGCTCATCGTATATATTTACTTGTATTTTCTTCGTCTTACCTTTTGTTTTTTTATAGTAGTTTAAAATACCCTTGAAAACATGCATGTTTCTTCGGTTATTTATTGAGTTTATAATCAAAGGAGCATCTTTGCTCTGTTGAAATAACATATCAAAGCATGTTACAAAATCTTGAATTTTCTCGAAGACTAAAGTTGATATGTAGTTATTTCCAGTATCTTTTTGTGCCACTACTTCTAACCAAAGTTTATTATTAGCCAATGCTTGGGTTCTAACAAATCCTTCACTTTCATCAAATAATACAGGTAGTAGACCCGCTGCATTAAATTTATCAACAGTTGTAGGCGGGATCTGACTAAAAGAGTTTGTCTTATCTACACTTCTTAATTTGGCAAACTCTAGGGCATATGACAAACAAACAGGATGGAAAGGACTGAAAAGTTCTTCACTTCCCTTTTTAAGCATTCCTATTTTTAATAAATTACGACTTCTTTGGTTGAGTGATTCTTGAGGGATATTATCTAATTCAGATTTAACATTAAGAAGCGCTGTTTCAATTAAATTAAGTAGTTCAGGCGGCCAATTAGTAATAGATAATAAAGTCTCATTTTCTTTTAACCATAGAAATAGTGCTTTATATGCTTGGGTTACTTTAGGGTAGTCGTTTTCTATATCATTTAAATACAATGAGTTGAGATCGTTATCATCAAAATATAAAACACCTTCGTTGATAAATTTATATTCATCAATACATAGTTCTTTCGATTTTACAGAAAGTTCCTTTTCTCTTCCACTGATAATAACTCTTGAATTTGAAGGCTTGTATTTCGGTATTCTGTCATTACCGAATATATCTATGCTTCGTTGTGTATCAAATAAGCTAGGCAGTTTGACACTTTCAATAATTTTTGTGCCTGTAATTGTAATAGGTAAGTGATGGTCGTTTAAAACTAACTCAAAATCACCTAAGACATCTTCTTCACCGCTTTGCCTGAAATTAATTTCTTTTACACCCTCCAAATTAATTACACTTTCAGAACCTGTTAAATTATAAATATTCAGATACCCTGGATTTAGAGCTATTTTTTCTTGAAAATTTTCCAGAATAAGTTTGCCTTTGTTTCTTTTTATTTCAACTTCTAGTTTTTCAAAAAAGCTATGTAAATAGAAAGTCTCTTGCTCGACAATGCAACAGTTGAATTGAAAGCACTCTCTTTGAGAAGGTCGCTTAAGTATAACTTGTATAAAAGTCGGTTTACCTTCGAACGGAATTTTTATATTTAGCGATGAATGTTGCTCGTGATTAGAAGTGCTTATACCAATCTGATTTTGCTTAAGATCACCATGAATAAAAATTTGGTCTTGTTTGAGTGCAGGCTCTCCTCTTGTCATCCTTATCTTTAATTCAATAATACCAGGAGCTACTTCTCCTATTAAGGATATATTTTTTCTGGCTGCTCCTGTCTCAGAAAGTCGTTTCCAATCTTCGAGTTTAGATCCATTAATTTCGATATCCACAAGATCAAGGTTTCTATCTTTATTCCGTTCGATTTCGGCTTCTATTTCTGAAAAAGTTCTGTCTTTATATTCACTTTTGTTTTTGCCTGTAAATTGTTCTTTAATAAAACGCTCACTAAAGCCTTTATCTTCCAATTGCCTTTGGAGTTCAACGGGTTCTTCTCCAAAATCATGTACTCTATCTCGAATTATTTTTGACAAATTAGCATTTTTATCTAGTTCTTTATTAAGCTCTTTTTCGTTACTAATGTCTGATAGTCTTGGCTCTGGGAAAAGTCCGTGTTCCTTTAGGTCAATTCTTTCTTTATGAATCGAATTATAGAGGGATTCATAGCCAAAAATACTCAAATTTTGGTCTTTAATAATTTGTTCTGTTCGAGCGACCAAATATTTAAAAATTAATTCGTCTTTAATCCCTTTTGCATGAGCTTTTAATGCATCATTCACATATCTAGGTGTGAATACACTATTGTTTACACTAACATCAGTAAAAGTAGATGTTAGTGTCTCTAATGAGCTATTATTGATTACAAATAAGATGGCATCATCAATATCGTTCAGCGCATCCCTAATGCCAGCGATATAATCTTCATGATTGGAGTTATTATCTTGATCGCCTAGGTGGTGTAACATGACGATAATTTTTTTACCGTTTTCAGTCTCTACATAATTCAACGTAGAGTTACCAACTGTAAGAGGTTTAAAGTTTAAATTTTTAAACCCGTTATATAACTGAAGTGATTGTGCCGGATTAGAGCTGATAAAATGATATTTAGTATCAATTGATTTAGACGTTGTTATAAATTGACAAAACAATCCAGCTAAAAATTCTTCAAATGGTAGTTTTGACATAGACTGCATCTCCGCTGTCACTTAATTTTTCGATATTTCCTACATTTTCGTAGAATTTTAATAAGGCTTTCTTGGACATTATATCCAACCAAATGCCACGCTCTTTAAAGCCTTCAATTACATCATCAATAAGAAGCTGACTTTCCGACGAACCGATTATTACGAGATTGGTAAGCAGCAATAACATGGTAGAATTTAAAAAAAAATATTTACCAGAAGTCTTTTTATCAGTAATAAATTCTGCTGCGAATTTCTTTTCAAATATTTCTACGACTTTCTTATTTGCATCTTTTCTGGATGATTTTTCGAATATTTGTTGCTGTAAATTGAGACCCGAGTTAACTGCAGCCTGAAGTGTATCTTCATACCTATAACCCACACCAAATAGGTTCCCTATACATTGATTAAACTGATTTACTTTAGAGGATGAATTATTATTATCAAACATCCAACTTGGTTCATGTGATAGCTTACTCAAATAGCCTAAATAAGGAAAAAGATACAAAGCAATGCCATTTGTTTTACTAAATAAATGTTCGTACCCATATTGATTGCACTCATGTCTTTCTTTACTTGCCCTTTCTGTTTCTAATATGAAATAAAGCGGTTTAGCTGTAGGCGTTTGATATCTATTACCTGGAATGCAAAGGTGTTTGGTTAATTGGGTTAAATACAAAAATGTATAAATATTTATAAAGCCTTCTAACTCGCTTAAGAAGTAGCTAGGATTTTTTGTTAGTGTTTTAATGTCTTTTGAAAATGTCGCAGCTAAAAATGGTAAATAGGTAATACTGGCTTCAGTGAAAGCCTTAGTTTTACAAAGCTGTTGAATTTTTTCTATCAATAATGATTCAAGCGGATTATTCCCACTAGATATTAACTTGTCACTTAAAGGTGATGTTAACAATCCCTGAAAAATATTAATCATTGTTTTGGTTCTAGATGTTATATTTTCTTTGTTACTAACCAAGTATGCCAAAGGCGTGATGTTATTTATAGCATTGGATGATAGGTAAAACTCATCAAAAACATCTACTAATTCACGTGTATCTCTATTATTTTGAAAAGACTCTAACACCTCCTCTTTAAGCTGATCCCTGTCTCTTTTGCCTAATGATAATTGAAATAAATCTTCTATAAGTGATTGATAAACACGACCCCAATCTAGCTTGTGGTCTTTAAGTGGTTGAGGTCCGATGGGTAAAAACTTATCTGCAATATTGCTATATGCTGATCCATTATTGGTTTCTATAAGTTTCTCTACATCTAATATAGAAGATTCGATAATACTAAGATGTTCCATTCCTATACCTCAACTGTATATCTACGTCTATTTTTACTAACAGAAATAGTTTTATTATTACTTATCAATTTCATTGATTCGGTTTTTGTAGTTCGATCGACAATATGTGAAATAAGCTCATCAAACTTAGCTATAGTTTCCAAGTTTTGACGATTTGGCCTAAAACCATTTGAAATAAAAACAGTTTGAATCATAAAGTTGAGGTCAATATTAAATATGTAAACAGCTTCATTGTTTATAATCAGCGGAATTGGGATTATGTCCGTTGATGTTAACTTATGGTTTTCTATCCAGTCTACGTCAGCTTGGATATTTACCTTGTTGCAGACAGAATAATTTTTTAGCTGTCTACTGACGATAAAGCCATCCAGATTTGACGGTAAAAGTCTATTAGAGTATTCTAATGCTGAATTAACTATTAATTCTTCTACAACTTTTAAACATAATTCTTCGTCTTCGATCGTTAATTTTTCTCTTTGAAATATATCAATTAAATCCAGGTAATTCTTGAGTGATTCTTGTAAAAATGATGCTTTTGAAAAATCAGCTAGCGATGATTTAAGTGATTCTTCCTCTAAGAGATATGCGGCACGAACAAACCCTTTAGGGGTTAATGTGAATTTAATCAAAGATGACAGTCTATTAATATCATCTTTCACTTCATAGGATAACGTTTGAGTAGTATATTCAAGGTAGAAATTATCTAGCGCTTGACTACGTACATTGATAGGATCAAATTTAGTAAAGCACCGACTAAATTCATTATCAAATTTAGTAAAAACATTCCCTACAATTCCATCCTCATTTTCCCTTGTTAATATCTGATAGATGAAATCTACAAAAATTCGAGGAATAAGGAATTGTTCTTCCATTAATCTCGCTAATCCAAATAATTCAATTAACTTATTCTGGAATGAAGCTAACGATAAAACTTCAAAGTTTTTTGCCACATTAGAGCTAGTTTTATATTCTAATTGGTAATATTTATAAAAGGGATTATTTGGTGTTTCTTCTGTCAGTTTTGCTAAAAATTTAGATATGAAATCAGAGGTGATTTTGGAAGATGAGAAATTCAACCTTGGATAACATTCGAAATCATAAAAGCTAACAGCTTTAGCTTTAAAGCCTTTTATATGCCTATTTTCAAAATATGCCTCAAAAGAGTCTTTGATATCATTATGACGTTCATCTCCTTGTTTAATAAACTTTTGAAGCATGCCAATATTTATGCCGATAGCTAAAGGTTTATTACTTAACTTAAACTCATCAAACTTATCATCTAAACAATCTATAGCAGATTTATGTTGGCTATTACTATGGGTAGCATCTAAATGGAAATTAATAGAATTACTGAATCTTTTATATAACTTAGTCAGGATTTCAGATTTTCCATCTCCTGAGCTTCCGCATAGACATATGATATTTTTTCTGTCATTGCTACTAAGAGCCGCTTCCAAAGCAGCTTTAAAGTCCATTTGAATATTTGGAGTAATATAAAGGTAATCTTTCAGCCCTTGTAGCTCATCTACGATATTTTCCGTTCGTAAAGTTGATACTGAATATTTCGATGATCTTGATAGTACGCCTAAAGCATCTTGTAGATTCACTAAATCTCCTTATAGTGATCAAATCTTAACACAATGATTAATATCTAAAACATAAAATTAATATCAACTAATAATGCAGGATTTATCACCGAATGTCAGTATCAAATTGTTCTTTGATGGTAAAACTTGATCACAAACAATGAAACGCTATGGATCCTGTCTATTGACCAGATCTCATAAGCTCTAGCCATCAGCAATCATTTCTTTCGCGACTAGGTAGCCTACAACATGAGACTGTAATGTACTTCAACCTTCCAAAACCGCCGGCAGCTTGCGATCCCTGTTCGTTTGGTATCGGTGAAACCACCCAGTTTTGCGATTGATTTGTACGCCTTTTTCATACTCGGCGCTCCTTTATCTTTATGCCCTCTAGGCTTATTAAACCGCATTAGCACCTTCCATTCATCTTCTTCGAGTACCGTGTCACAGCGTTGAGCCTCCACTGCTTTGGCCTCCTCAACCAGCCCTTTTTTACGTAAATAATAAGAGATAGTGATAGCTTCTCTGAGTTATAGTAAACGGACGCCGGTAAAAGTTAAGATTGAAACCGCTCATTCTAAGTTCTTTGGCGCTCAGCTCCTGCACCCGTTTTCCATGCTTTATGAAAATCCTCAATTCGCCATCTTGTTGTGTAAATATCAATAATATGCAGTGCTTGAATTAACGTATCGATTGGCTCTGTTGTTAATAGCACCCAGCGCAACGGCTCGGTAACGTTTTTTGATGTTTTTTCTTGAGCGTACACCACGTTTACTGGCTTAGTATCACCTTTCGTTTTGAACCTAACCTGTGCCACTTTAATGGTTAGCTTTACTTTTCTTCCCACGCGGTTTACAGGCTTCTCTTTACTATTTTTTGTCCCTTTCTGGGCGATATCGATAGTGTATTCACCCAGTTCGGCTTGTGATTCAAGATGTTCAAATAACGTAGAGTCAGTCTCTATCTGCGCTCTAGAATGTTTCGCTCGATAAAAGGAACGTTCATTATACTTCTGTTTATCTTGAATATAACTCAGTATGTCTGCTTCTCTATCACACACTGAAATTACCCGTGACTGTACGATTAACAGACCTGCAAACTAAGTAATTAACGTAGATGTTGAGTGATACCGCCAAATCTAAGTCCGGCGGCAGACTCACAGGCCTAGATATACGGATCGATATATTAACCGATTTCGTTTATTTGTTTCACCTCAATCACATCTATAAAATACTCCATAAACTCGGATTCAGTTGGCTCTCTAGCCGCTTCAAACATTTGGAGCAAGATGATGAAGTCATGGTGTCTTTTAAAACCTTCCAGCTGTCAACGACCGTTGACATTCCTATCCATGTATCACCGACTGGGATAGACATCTGGATTCAAGATGAAGCCCATATTGGTCAGTAAAATACCACCAGGTCCCGTTTCACAGGCAGTGAGACAGCAGCCATTCGAATATGTGCATCTACTTGGTCAGTTTGTTCGACGAGCGGAGTCACAGAAGCCTTCATTTCACTCTACATCAACAAAGATGCAATGCGACGACACCAAGCGGACGGTATGCTGTTGTGATTATGGATGTTGCTGGTTGGCATACAAATGACATTGCAGAGGATTTAGAGAATCTATCCATAGTCAAGCTGCCACCCTATTCACCGGAATTGAACCCAATCGAACAAGTATGGAGTTGGTTGAGACAGCATAAGCTAGCTAATCGATGTTTTAAGGGTTACGAGGCAATAGTCGACGCCTGTAGTGAGGCGTGGAATACATTCATTGCAGATAAGGAACGCGTGAAAAAGTTATGCTATCGCCGATGGGCAACAGTGATCACTTAGTTATAAGGAATGGTATTATACCAATCCGCTCAAAAATATGATCTAATTGTTGTATCAGTTCCTAATTACTTTTAAAAATGAAACAACACACGAGTTTGGAATTAATCAGGCTATCTAAGCAAACTGTCGATCCCCGGATGCGTTTGCGTTTATTGGCCGTAGCTCACTTTCTTGAGGGCGCAAACAGAACACAGATCGCTGCAATGACTAAGGTCAGTCGCCGTATAGTGAATTTGTGGGTCAGCAATTATTTAAACCTGGGTGTGAGTGGCCTTGAGAGTAAAAAGTCTTCTGGCAGACCTGCACGATTAACGGACATGCAAACTAAGCAATTAACGCAGATGTTGAGTGATGCCGCCAAATCAGAGGCCGGCGGCAGGCTAACAGGCCTGGATATACGGATCTATATATTGAGCGAGTTCGGAGTTTCGTTTCACCTCAATCACATCTATAAAATACTTCATAAACTCGGATTCAGTTGGCTTTCCAGTCGATCCAAACATCCGAAGCAAGATTTTGAAGTCATGGAGAATTTTAAAAAACTTCCCCCTGTCAACGATCGTTGACATCCCGATCCATGTATCACCGACAGAAATAGACATTTGGTTTCAAGATGAAGCCCGTATTGGTCAGCAAAATACCACCACCAAAATCTGGGCTGAGAAAGGTACCCGTCCACAGGCCGTGAGACAACAACAATTCGAATATGCCCATCTTTTTGGTGCAGTGTGTCCGGCTACCGGAGCCACCGAAGCCTTCATTTCGCCCTACATCAACAAAGACGTAATGCGTCAACACTTGCAGCAAATCTCCATGGCGACACCAAGCGGACGGTATGCTGTTGTGATTATGGATGGTGCTGGTTGGCATACAAATGACATTGCAGAGGATTTAGAGAATCTATCCATAGTCAAGCTGCCACCCTATTCACCGGAATTGAACCCAATCGAACAAGTATGGAGTTGGTTGAGACAGCATAAGCTAGCTAATCGATGTTTTAAGGGTTACGAGGCAATAGTCGACGCCTGTAGTGAGGCGTGGAATACATTCATTGCAGATAAGGAGCGCGTGAAAAAGTTATGCTATCGCCAATGGGCAACAGTGATCACTTAGTTATAAGGAATGGTATTATAAGGCAAGCAGCGCTTGCTATGACCCTCGGTTAAAATAGAGCGTTGGTCACCCAATGGTCACGGCTTGGTCACGGTCACGAAATGCGCGGATATTAATTTTGGCGCATAAAAGTAAAAAACCCTTAAGCTATAACAGCTTAAGGGCTTTAAATGTTGGCGGAGCGGACGGGACTCGAACCCGCGACCCCCGGCGTGACAGGCCGGTATTCTAACCAACTGAACTACCGCTCCTTTAGCAAATTGCTTACGCACGATGCTAAATGCTTTTTAAGTCGCTAACGTGTCATGGTTAGGAGACTTGCTTCATAATGAAGCGACTCTTTCGAGTCAATTAGGCGCCTGGAAATGACCTACTCTCGCATGGGGAGACCCCAAACTACCATCGGCGATACTGTGTTTCACTTCTGAGTTCGGAATGGGATCAGGTGGTGCCACAGCTCTATGGTTTCCAGACAAATTTTGTTTATCTAACGCACTATTCTTTAGGCATTAAATAATAATTCGGAAAGCTGATTGCTTTTTGAGTCTCTCGCACTGCTTAAGCACTTTATTCTAATACTAAGTCGTATCAGTAAAACCCATCTGGGTTGTATGGTTAAGCCTCACGGGTCATTAGTACAAGTTAG